>CAYVUV010000152.1:0-3140 GCA_964455095.1 uncultured Binatia bacterium (SeqCode) | reverse complement strand
CGCCGGGAGGTCGCTCTCCGACACCGCGCCGAGAAAGCGCACGGCATCCCCCAGCTCCAGTGCCTCGGCCCGCGCGCGCGCTTCGGGGTAGCGCGCGTCCCACGGCCCGGCGATCACCAGCGGTCGCGGCTGCGGCTGCAGACGGGCCCAAGCCTCGATCAGGCGCACCAGGTTCTTGTGCGGCCGATTGGCGCCGACACAGAGCACGTAATCGTCCGGCACGCCCAGGCGCGCGCGCATGGCGGCCACGATGTCGGGTGGTTGGGGCTGAAAGATCGTGTCGGCGGCGTACGGCACGACGGCGAGACGCTGCGCCGCAACGCCGAGTCGGTCGCGTATGTCGACGGCGACGACTGCGGAAGGCGCCAAGATGGTGTGTGCCGCGCGCACCGCGAGGCGGACCGACACGGCGAACGCGAGGCGCGCCGCGGTGCCGTGATACTGCGGATAGTGCAGCGGAATCAGGTCGTGCAGGCTGACCACCGCGGGCACGCCCGGCCACAGCGGCATGAGGTAGTATGGGCTGTGGTAAACGCTCGCGCCGGCGCGAAGCAGCAGCGGGGGCATCCGCCACTGCTGCGCCGGTGCGAAGTGCGAGAACGGTGCGTTGATCACCTGCACGCGTTCGTCCGCGACCGGCAGATCCGCTGCGTGCGCCGGATCGCGCAGCAGGGTCAGCCGTTCGCCCGGCGCGAGCGCGGCCGGCAGGGCGCGGGCGAGATTGCGCGCGTAGCGGCCGACGCCCGGGAAGTGCGCCTGCGCCGCGCGCATGTCGAAGCAGTAGTTCGGCGCCGTCATGCCCGCCCACTATCCGAAGCGGGCCGCAAACCGAAGACCCGGCGTTGCGCGCACCCCGCCTGAGGGGATAGCTAGGCCCGGTTCCCGGTTTCCTCTCCCGGATGGGAGAGGATTAAGGTGAGGGGGATAAATTGCGCCGAAGGCCACGAATGAACTTCTGCGTTGAACGAGCTGCCAAGGCTGAGGAGAGCTTCGCTAATCAGTTGAATCCCCCTCATCCTGTCCTTCTCCCATCCGGGAGAAGGGACCCTCGCGCGATACGTCACTGCAGTTGCGAAACGCAGGACTGAGGAACTACCGCGCGGCAGGTGGGACGGGCGGAGGTGTGCGTGAGCGGCGAGGCGCTTGATCCCGTTTGGGCTGGTCTGGTGGCATTTCTCCTCGCCGCGGCGACCACCCCGCTGGCCGCCGGCGCGGCGCGCCGCCTGGGTGCGTTCGACCGACCCGGAGGCTACAAGGCGCACCCGCGGGCGACGCCGCTGTTCGGCGGCCTGGCAGTTGCCCTCGGTACGGTCGGAGGCGTCGTCTGGCTGCTGGCCGGCGATCGCCGTGAAGACGTTGCCGGCCTCGCGGCTGTCGGACTCGGCATGGTGATCATCGTCCTCGCCGGACTGCTCGACGACATCCGCGGCCTCTCGCCGCAGTTCAAGCTGACCTGGCAGCTCGCCGCCGCCACCGCCGCCGGCTTTTCCCTCGCCATGTTCGGCGTCCGGCTCGACCTGTTCCTCGCCTGGCCCTCGGCCCCGATCATTCTGTTGACCGTGGTCTGGGTGGTCGCGATCACCAACTCGGTCAACTTCCTCGACAACATGAACGGCCTCTGTGCCGGGCTCGGCGCCATCGCCGCCATCGCGCTGGCCGTCGTCAACGCGCGCTCCGGGGCCTACACCGTCGCCACCGCAGCCGCGGCGCTGGGTGGCGCGTGCCTCGGCTTCCTGCCCTACAACTGGCCACACGCGCGCATCTTCCTCGGCGACACCGGCTCGATGCTGATCGGCTTCCTGCTCGCCGCGCTGTCGGTGATGGGCGTCTACACGCGCGGCGCCACGGTGCCCGTGCTGGCCGTGTTCACGCCGCTGTTCGTGCTCGGCATCCCGGTGCTCGACCTGCTCCTGGTCCTCATCATCCGCCAGCGCGCCCACCACCGCCCCTGGGTCGGCGACCGCCGCCACATCAGCCACCGCCTCGTCCGCCGCGGCATGCACCCCGCCGCCGCCGTCGCCGCGCTCTGGGCGGCGGGGGCCGCCTGCGGCCTCGCCGCGATACTGCTGCCGACGGTCGGCGCCGCGCAGGCGCCATTGCTCCTGGCGCTCCTCGCCTGCGCCCTCGGTGCGCTGGCGGCTGCTGCGGGGATGCGCGGCCTGGACTAGCTTGCCTGCGCCGGGCGCGACATCGCGAGGCGCATCACTTCGACGTAGCCGTCGGTGATGCACGAGTCGCGCAGGGCGCCGCGGTCGCGCAGGATGCGGTGCAGGCGCGGCAGGTTGTAGTGCGGCACGGTCATGAGCATGTGGTGCTCGAGGTGGTAGTTGACCAGATTGGGGGCGACGAAGAGGCGCTCCCACCAGCGCGTCAGCGTGGTGCGGGTGTTGCGCATGTCGTCGAAGCGGTCGGGGACCATGCCGTGCTCGGCGATCGAGCGGATGCGCGTCACCAGGCGGTAGGTAGTGAGCCAGGCGACCACCCAGAGCAGGTACAGCGCCGGGTAGCCGGCCAGGGTCAGCATCCCGAGCAGCACGGCGTTGGTGATCGCCACCGGGGCGATCTTGTGCCAGCCGACGTCGCGCCGTTCGCCGCGGCTCAGGCCGAGGTCGCGCTGCGTGCGTTTGGTGGCGCGGCCGAGGTCGCGCTTGAACACCGCCACCGCCTGCTTCCAGCCGGTCTTGCCGGAGAGGTCGCGCCACACCTTGCGGCGCATGCTCTCCCTTGTCACCGGGAATCCCGACGCCAGGCCGAGGTCTGGGTCTTCATCGGTGCCGGTCTTGGCGTGATGGACGAGATGGTAGGCGCGGTACGGCGCGGTGTCGGTCCAGATTGGATACGCGGCAAACCAGTTGCCGACGAAGTCGTTCAGCCAGCGGTTCTCGAACATCGTCCGGTGCGCCGCGTCGTGCATGATGATGCCGAGCCCGAGCTGGCGCGCGCCGATGATGAACAGCGCGACGATGATCGTCAGCGGATTCGGCCAGCGCGTCACCATGGCCATGGCGGCAAAGATCAGGATCCAATTGACGGCCACACCCCACCACGAACGCAGCGGGTTGATGCGCAACAGCTCCTTGCGTTCCTCGAGGGTCAGGACGTCCTTCCAGGACGGCACGGCGTCGGTTTCTTGGGCCACG
>CAYVUV010000151.1:0-2744 GCA_964455095.1 uncultured Binatia bacterium (SeqCode) | reverse complement strand
GAACGCCAGCGGCCGGATCATCGGCTCGTCGCGCTACTACGACTGGGACCCGGACAAGGGGGAAATCGCCATCGGCTACACCTTCCTCGCCCGCAGCCACTGGGGCGGCGCCACCAACGGCGAAATGAAGCGGCTGATGCTCGACAACGCCTTCCGCCGGGCCCGGGTCGTCCGCTTCGACATCGGCAGGGACAACTGGCGCTCGCGCAAGGCCGTCGAGAAGATCGGCGCGCGCTTCTCGCACGAGGGGCGCAAGGAACTGAACGGCGTCGCGCTCGACTACGTCTTCTACACCATCGAAGCCTCGCAGTGGCCGTGCGCGTAGTCCGGCTCGGCACGCCGCGGGCGAAGGACGAGGGCTTGCGCATCGGCACGGTGCGGCGGCCGCCGCGCGGCGTGCCGAAGTCGGAATTCGCCAGCGGCGACTGGTACGACGTGTGGTTTCCGAATCTGTCGCCGAGCGCGGAGACGGTGACGTTCGCGCAGTCGGCGCAGACGCCGGCGCAATGGGCGGCCTTCGCGAAGAAGTACCGCGCCGAGATGGCGGCGCCGGACGCGGCGCGCACGCTCGACCTCCTCGCCGCCCTCTCGCACCAAACCGACTTCTCGGTCGGCTGCTACTGCGAGGACGAGGCGCACTGCCACCGCTCGGTGCTGCGCGCGCTGCTCGCCGAGCGCGGCGCGAAGTTCGCCTAGGATTATTTCAACGCAGCGCCGCCGCGCTGTTGTCGTGCAGCCAGGCGCTGACCAGCGGCCACAGGACCGTCTCCTGGCTGCGCCGGAAAAAGCCGAAGTGCCCGATGCGATCGAGGCCGAACTGCCGCGGGCTGAGCTCGCGGTAATCGACCGGCGCGCCGGTGTAGGCATCGTGCAGCAGCCGCGAGCCGGATTCGTGCAGCAGCTCGTCGTCGGTGAAGGTCAGCCCCAGCACCGGGTAGCGGGCGCGGGCGTAGGCCTCGCGCGCGCCGGGCTCGCCGCTCAGGATGTAGTCGGGCGTCAGGCACCAGCGCCGCCACTGGTAGAAGGCGCGGCGCGGGATGTCGCCGAGCAGGCCGATGCGGTTGCCCGGGAAGTAGCCGAACGCCGGGCACAGCGTCGGCCCCAGCACGTACCACAGCAGCGGCGCCGAGCGCCGCACGCGGGGCTGGTTGTGGCGCGCCGCGCCGCTGCCGACCGCGATGTTGACCAAGCCGCTGAGGCGGTCGGCCGACGGCAGCAGGGGCGTCGCCTGCCCGCCGAGGCTGTGCCCCAGCGCGAAGAGCGGCGCGCCGTCCAGCGTGGCGGCCGCGTGCCGCACCACCGCATCGTAGTCGCGCGTGATCCAGTCGGTGATGTCGGCCGTGCAGCGCCGCATCGGCCCCCGCCAGGATTCGCCGATGCCGCGGTAGTCGAAGGTCCACACGCGGATGCCCTGGCCGGCCAGGAAGGCGGCGAACTCGGCATAGAAGGATTGCGGCACGGCCATCGCCGGGGCGATCACCAGGCCGGCGCGCAGCGGCCGCGCCGGTTCGTGGCAATAGACGGCGAGCGGCGGGCCGTCGTGCGTCTTGAGGTCGAATCGGGTCGGTTCCATGACGGTCCTTTCAGTCGCGGCGGTCGGGGTCGACGGCCAGGCTGCGCCAGGCGGCCTGGCTCAGTTCCCGGATGGCGACGCGCGGCTCGATGTCGATGCGCCCGCCCAGCCACTGCCGCGAATATTCCTGGGCCGGCCCCATCAGCAGCGGCGCATAGAGCCCGGCCGGCAGACGGCGCAGCACCCCTTGCTTGAACCAGGGCTTGAGCAGCTCGAAGAGGGTCTTGAAATGCGCGGCGGTGCGCTGCCGGATGGCCTCGTCGTAGGCCTGGCCGACCGCCTGCCGCCGCGAGAAGAGGAAGCGCGCCAGGTCGGGCTTCTCGGCGATCCAGCCGATGTGCGCCGCGATCAGGCCGTGGATCGTGCGCTCGGCGCTCGCCTTGCCCGCCGCGCTGGCGATCAGCCGCGCCCAGTAGTCGTCGATGCCGTGGGCGAACAGCGCGGCGGCGATGCCCTCCTTGGTGCCGAAGTGGTGATAGATGCTGCCGACCGAGGCCTGGCTGCGCTGGCGGACGTCCTCGATGGTCGCCGCCTCGATGCCCTTCTCGGAGAACACCGCGAGCGCGGCCGCCAGGATCGCCGACTTGCGGTCGGGCGACGTTTCGATATCGATGACGGGCGGGGGTGCGGGCATGACTGGAACAATATTCTAGAATATTATTCTAGTCAAGCAGGCGGCGTAATATCGCCGTATCGCATGGACTGACTTTTCCGCATGAAGCCCACCGACAAGCTCGATCGCATCGTCCTCGAAGCCCGCCGCGCGGCGGAGCGGCGCGAGCAGTCCTACCGCGAGCAGGCGCTGAAGCTCTATCCGTGGATCTGCGGCCGCTGCGCGCGCGAGTTCACCCGCGCCAACCTGCGCGAGCTGACGGTGCACCACCGCGACCACAACCACGACAACAACCCGGGCGACGGCAGCAACTGGGAACTGCTCTGCCTCTACTGCCACGACAACGAGCACCAGCGCCGGCTGGAGGCGGCCGGCGGCGGCGACGGCAAGGCGGGCGGCCGCATTGCCACCCACTCACCGTTCGCCGATCTGAAAGGAATGCTGGAGGAAAAGAACCGGCGTCGATGAGAAAGGCGGTGCCGCAGCGCCGCCCGTGACATCACTTGCCGTATTGTTCTCGCGGCCCCGGCGGCTCGCGCCAACCCTTGCCCTGCGGTT
>CAYVUV010000150.1:0-3177 GCA_964455095.1 uncultured Binatia bacterium (SeqCode) | reverse complement strand
ATCACCCCACCTCAATCCTCCCCCGTCGAGGGGGAGGAAGCCGGAGGCGGAATCCTACCCCGTGGGGTAGGAGGCCGGAGGCGCAAATCCTACCCCGCGGGGAGAGGAGGCCGGAGTCCTAAAGCCTTCCCCCCTTGCGGGGGAAGGTTTGGATGGGGGTAAAGGAATAACCGCGCAGCGTACCGTATTGATCTGGTTCCAGGTCAGCCGACGACGCCGAACGCCAGATCGCGGGCCGGCGCCGGCTCCGGCCGCGACAGCCGCAGCGGTTCGCGGGCGCCCAGGGTCAGGACCTCGACGCCGGTCTCGGTGACCAGCACGGTGTGCTCGAACTGCGCCGACAGCGACCCATCCGCCGTCACCGCGGTCCAGCCGTCGTCGAGGATCCGGCAGCGCCAGTCGCCGAGATTGATCATCGGCTCGATGGTGAAGGTCAGTCCCGGCGCCAAACGCTCGCCCGTGCCCGGCTTGCCGGTGTGCATGACGGTCGGCGCGGTGTGGAAGATGCGGCCGATGCCGTGGCCGCAGAACTCGCGCACGATCGAGTAGCCGCGCGGCTCGACGAAGCTCTGAATGGCGTGGCCGATGTCACCGATGGTGCCGCCCGGGCGCACGGCGGCGATGCCGCGCCACAACGCCGTGTAGGTGTCCGCCACCAGCTGGCGCGCCGGCGCCGCGACGTCGCCGATCAGGAACGTGCGCGAGGCGTCGCCGTGGTAGCCGCGCAGGATCGGCGTGACGTCGACGTTGACGATGTCGCCGTCGCGCAACAGGCGGCGCGGATCGGGAATGCCGTGACAGACGACATTGTTGATCGACGTGCAGCAGTGGGCCGGAAAACCGCGATACCCCATCGGCGCGCTGGTCGCCCCCGCGGCGGTCGTCGCCTCATCGACCAGGCGGTCGAGATCCGCGGTGCTCATGCCGACGGCGATCTCGCGCTCGAGCAGGTCGAGCAGCGCTCCCGCCAGCCGCCCGGCGGCGCGCATACCCTCGACGACATCCGGCTGCAAACCGCCTGCGCGATTCAGCTGGGCCTCTTTCCTTTTGCGTTTGCGCCGGGTCATATCCACTGCCTCGACCATAGCGCACCCGTGCGCCGGGCTCCAGATCCACAAACGGATTTGCGCTCTTGCCGGGGGTCGGTTACTGAGCGGCGAGCCGGGCCCAGAAGCCGGCCAGGAGGCTGCGGACGATGAAGTATTGGCTGATCAAAACGGAGCCTGGGACGTACTCGTGGGCCGACATGCGCCGCGATGGCCGCACGCGCTGGGACGGAGTGCGCAACTTCCTGGCGCGCAACAACTTGCGCGCCATGCGCGCGGGCGACCTGGCGCTGTTCTACCACTCGGTCAGCGACAAGAGCATCATGGGCGCCGTGCGCGTCGCGCGCGAGGCGTATCCCGACCCCACCGCCAAGGACGGCGACTGGTCGACCATCGACGTGGAACCGGCCCTGTCCCTGCGCCGCCCCGTCACGCTCGAGCAGGTCAAAGGCGAGCCGGCGCTGCGCGAGATGGTCCTGCTGAAGCAGTCGCGCCTCTCCGTACAGCCGGTGAGCAAGGTCGAGTTCGACCGCATCGTCGCCATGGGCGGCAAGGCGCCACTGTAGCCCGCATCAGGGCGCGCGCAGGGCGGCGAGCGCTTGCAGCGCGCGGCGCGCGGTCGGCCGAGTCGGGTCGAGGCGCAGTGCCTCCTCGAGCTCGCGGCGGGCGGCGGGGAGATCGCGGCGCGCGAGGTACAACGTGCCGAGGTTCTCGCGCAGCTGCGCATCGTTCGGCGCCAGCATCAGGGCCCGCTGGTACCCGGTGAGTGCCGCGTCCAGTGCCCCCTGCTGCTGGCGCGCGACCGCCAGGTTGGCCCAGCTCTGCGGGTCGCCCGGGGCCAGACGCACGGCCGACTCGTATGCGTCGGCCGCCGCGCCGTTCTCGCCCTTGCGCAGCAGCGTGTTGCCGAGGTTGTACCAGACGCGCGGCGAGGTCGAACCCGCCGCCGCCGCGGCGCGAAAGAGGCGCTCCTCGTCGCGCCAGTCCTGCACCCGTACCGCGGCGCGCAATCCACAGCTCAAGAGGGCCACGGCGGCGACGCCAGGAATCCAGCGCCGGCGGGATGCGAGGCGCTCGCCGGCCAGGGCGGCGAGCACCGCCAGGCCCGCCAGCGGCGTATAGAGATTGTGCTCGGGCGTGAACAGGGCGCGCCCGGCGATGGCCGGGTAGAGCACCAGCGCGTTGGACACCGGCAGATAGAACGCGGCGCTCCAGAGCACCCACTGCGCCACCGGCCTGCCGCATCGCATCGCCCAGATCACCACGGCCGCGGTGATGAGCAACAGGGTCACCGCGAGCCGCGCGTCGTCGGGCAACGGCGTCAGGCGGTCGACTTGCAACTCGGCCGGCCAGAAGACGAGGCCGAGGTAGGCCCACAGCGCGCGGCCCATGCCCGCCGCACGCGCACAGGCATCTCCTCCGGCGAGCGCCGAGGCCGGCAGGCCGCCGGGTCGCAGGGCCAGGAGCCCGAACCCCACGACCAGGGTCGGTGCCGCCAGCCACCAGCGCTCCGCTCGTCCCCTGCCCCGCTGCCAGGCCCACCACGGCACCAGCCCGAGTAGCGCAAAGCCGCTCTCCTTGCTGAGCATCGCGACGGCACACGCTGCGGCGGCGATCACCCCGCGCGCCGCGGCAGACCGTGTGCCCGACACGGCGGACCAGGCCAGCAGCGCGCCGGCGCAGACCAGCAGATCGGTGCGGCCGGAGACGTAGGCCACCGCGTCGACTTGCAACGGGTGCCAGGCGAAGAGCACCGCGGCGGCAAGCGCCCCCATACCGCCGAGGCCGCTGTTGCAGGCGGCGATGGCAAGCAGCCCCGCATTGGCGGCGTGCAGGAGCAGATTGGTGAGGTGGAAGCCCGTCGCCGCACCGCCCCACAGCGCGTGATCGATGGCATACGTCGCGAAGACCAGCGGCCGCCAGTAGAGCCCTTCGAGGCGGCCGAAGTAGGACAACACATCCGGCCAGGCCAGGCGCGAGTTGGCGGCGATGTGCAGGACATCGTCCCACACCAGGGCATGGCGCAGCGTGAGCAGGTACGGCAGCGCGGCCAGGGCAGCGGCCGCGAGCCCAAGGCGCCGCGGCGAGAGCGCGTCGTGCGAAGCGCTCTCGCCGCGGCTGCGAGCCATCA
>CAYVUV010000149.1:0-52335 GCA_964455095.1 uncultured Binatia bacterium (SeqCode) | reverse complement strand
GCCCGTCGCGCGCCGCCAGCAACCCGGCGATGGCGGCCGAGATGAAGGTCATCACCAGCACGGCCGAGCGCGTGGCGATCAACCAGCGCGAGATCACGTCGAGCCCGTTCCACTCTTCCTTCGTGACGCGCGGGATGACGTTCACGGCTTTCGCCCACATCGATACGTTCATGGTGCTGCTCCTCGGAGATTCAGGGTGGACTCAACCTATAGCGTATCGCCCGCCGCGCAACCAAGGTACCCGCTGGAGCGCCTCTGCTGCGGCGCGGGGTGGGGGAGGAGCGGGACGCCGCGCCGAGGCGCGACCCCGATCAGCGCTCGGCGAGGAACAGCTGCGACGGCAGGGCCCGCTCGAGGCGTTCGGCCAGCGCCAGCACGGTGTCGATGTAGGCGTCGGAGCGGTTGTAGGCCCAGATGACCTGGCGCTGTTGGGTGCGGGTCAGGCCGCGGCGCCAGCCATGGCCGGCGAGGTAGTTGGCGGCCGAGGCGATGGCGTCGGCGGGATCGAACAGACTCACCTGCCCGTCGCCGTTGCCATCGACGGCGAAGCGCAGAAAGCTCGACGGCAGAAACTGCGGCAGGCCGAAGGCCCCCGACCCCGAGCCGCGGATGGCGAGCGGGTCGATGCCCTCGCGGGCGGCGAGGCGGAACACCGCCAGCACCTCGGGGTAGAACGTCTCCTCCAGATAACGCGCGCGCCGGCGCACCTGAGCGGCGACGGTGGCCGCGCGCGATGCCGACAGGCCGCGTGTGTGCCGCGCGATGTTCCAGCGCACGTTCTCGGGCTCGTTGGCCATCGCCAGGCGGGCCAGCCGGTGCAGCACGATGGACTTGCCGGTGTTCTGCCCGCACTGCGTCTCGACGTGCAGAATGGCACCGAGCACGCTGGCCGGCACGTTCGAGCGTGCTTCCGCGGCCTGGAAGTACGACGCCAGGCGACTGCGGCAGGCGCGCGCGCGCGCGACGCTCTGGGCCTTGAGGAAGCCGCGGTACATGGCGTGCGATTCCGCCGGCGCGAGCGAGAAGCCGAGACCGGAGAATTCCGGCACGCGGGGGTCGCGAAACGTCCGCACGGCGCGGCCGCGCTCGACGCCGTCGGCGACGAGCTTGTCGACCAGGTAGCTCCAGTCGGCATCAGTGGCCGCCGCCGGCGCCGCCAGCACCAGCGCCAGCCCGACCGCTGCGAGTCGTCGCAGCCAACTCCCACCGTTTGCAACCCACATCGCCATCACCTGGCCTCACCGCCTCGATATGCGCCCGCAGGCACTGCGTCAAGCCAGAGATTCGCGATGCGTGAGCTGGAGGCCTGCAGCAAGAGCCTGTAGCCTGTGCGCGCCGTGACGCGCGCGAGGACAGCGAGTGAAGCAACGGCCGGCCGGCGGGCGGTGCGTCTGGGCGTGATCGGATCGCTGCTCGCCGCGCTGCTGCTCGGCTCCGGTTGCGCGCCGCGCCTGGTGCGCGAGATGGAGGTCACCGGCTACTGCGGCTGCAGCGAGTGCGCGAGCTGGGAGCGCGGCAGCTGGTGGTACCTGAAGCTCAACTTCTGGAACCGCTATGTGAGCGCCGGTCCGGACAAGGGACGCCCCTACACCGGCCGCACCGCCAGCGGCACCAAGCCGCACCAGCCGCGCCCCGGCCTGGTCTCGGTCGACACCATCGTCCACCCGTGGATGCTGCCCTTCCGCCTCGTCTTCCCCTGGCTCTGGTTCGCCCGCGACGGCACCATCGCGGCCGACACGCGCCACTACCCGTTCGGTACCCGCATGCTCGTTCCCGGCTACGGCTACGGCATCGTCGAAGACCGCGGCGGCGCCATCAAAGGCCCGCACCGGCTCGACGTCTACTTCGACTCGCACGACGACGCCCTCGACTTCGGCCGGCGCCGCGTCGAGGTCGAGATGTGGCGCTAAGCCGACTCAGGGCCGCGCCGCGGGCCGCGCGCCGGTGACGTCGGCAGCGCTGATCGCACTGTCGCGGTTGGCGTCGGCGCCGGCCGCGCTGCGCGCGGAGCCGCCGCCGCAGCTGAGGGCATCGACGCCGTCGCCATCGAAGAGCTCGGCAATGAGGCGGTCGATGTCGGCGCCGTCCACCGTACCATCGCCGGTGGCGTCGCCCGCCAGCAGCGGCGGCCCGTTCGAGGTCACGACGCCGACGGCGATCTGCATGCCGCTGATGATCACGTCGGTCAGGAAGTCGCCGTTCATATCGGCCACCGCGAGGCCGCGCGCCGGGCCGTTGGTCTCGACGGTAGGGGCGCCGTCGGCAGCGCCGTCGAACGCGCCGTCGCCGCGGCCGAGGAAGGTCGACACCAGACCCGTCGACGCGTCGAGGCTGACCAGGTCGGCGAGGCCGTCGCCGTTGAGGTCAGTGCGCAGTAGGCGGGTGATGCTCAGCCCGGTGAGTCGCGTGCGTGGTGTCGCGGCGAAGCCGCTACCGGTGCCGGTGAACAGGGTGAGCGCGCCGTCGCCGGCACTGGCGACGGCGAGATCGGCGACGCCGTCGCCAGTGAAGTCACCCGCCACCAGCGTTTCGGGCTGCGCCGCGGTGAGCGTCGGCCCGGCGTCGAAGACGCCGCCCGAGCGCGCCAAGAACACCTGCACGGCGTCGGCGCTCGGCAACGCGACAATCACGTCCAGGTGGCCGTCGCCATCGACATCGGCCAGGGCGAAGTCCGCCACGCGACTGCCCTCGGCGACCACAGTGGCCCGTGTAAACGCGCCGCCGCCGGTGCCGTGCATCAAGACCAGCCCGCTGTCGGTCGCGACCAGCGCATCGAACACCGTGTCGCCGCTCAACGCGCGCAACGCGAGGCGGCCGGCTCCCGCACCGGCGACCGCGCGCGGCCCGTCGGCGAAATGCCCCGCGCCGTCGCCGAATAGCGTTGCCAGCTCGCCGCTGGCGGGCAGCGTGCGCACCAGGTCGACGTAGCCGTCACCATTCAGGTCGGCAGGAACCAGGTCGCTCAAGCCGCCGGACGCGCCCGTTCCGCCACCGGCGCGCGCGACCAGCATGGCGCCGTCGACGCGGGTGAAGTTGCCGTCGCCGTCGTTGCGCAACACGCCGACCGTCGGCTGTCCGCTGTCGCCGACGATGATGTCGGGGTCGCCGTCCCCATCGGCATCGGCTGCAGTGGGGGGGCCAGGGCTCTGCACGGGCGGCGCGACGGCGAGCTGGTCGGTCTCGACGCGATTGCAGTCCGCATCGTCGGTGCGGGCACAGCGGGGCGGACAGCAGCCGTCGCGGTTGATGCACATGTCGATCGTCGCACGCGGCGTGCACTGATCGGCGCGGCACATCTCGCCGGTCGTGCAGGGATCGCCGTCGGTGCAGTTGGCGCCCTCGCTGGCGCGGCGGTTCGCCGGGCAGACGGCGCTGGTCGGCAGACAGCGTTCGGCGAGATCGCAGGCGTCGGCAGCCGGGCGGCAGATCACCTGGGCCGACTCGAAACGACACGCGGACGAGCAGCAGTCACCGTTGTTCGTATTGTTGTCATCGCACTGTTCGGGCGGACTGATCGTGCCGTCACCGCAGCGGGGAGCCGGCGAACGCGTCGGCGTCGGCGTGGTCGTCGGAGTCCCGGTCGGCGTCAGGGTCGGTGTGCCAGTCCCGCTCGGGGTCGGTGTGACCGTCGGCGTCATCGTCGGCGTCGATGTCGAGGTGTTGGTCGGGGTCGATGTGAATGTCGCCGTGGACGTCGGCGTCGGCGTGCTGGTGGGCGTCGCCGTCGCCGTGACGGTGCCCGACTGCGTCGGGGTCACCGTTGGCGTCACGGTCGGTGTAGGCGTCGCCGTCCGCGTCGGAGTCTGGGTCGGGCTCGCCGTCGGCGTAGGCGTCGGGGTGGCCGTCGCCGTCGGCGTCGGTGTGGGCGTCGCGGTCGGCGTCCGAGTCGGTGTCCTCGTCGGGGTATCCGTCGGTGTCCGCGTCGGCGAGCTGGTCGGCGTCGCGGTGGGCGTGCCTGTCGGCGTGTTCGTCGGCGTGGCGGTGGCGGTCGCCGTCGGTGTCTGCGTTGGCGACGCCGTCGCGGTCGCGGTGCCGGACTGCGTCGGGCTTGCCGTCGGCGTCAGCGTTGCCGTGCGCGTCGGCGTGGCCGTCGGCGTGACGGTCGGGGTCGGCGTGGCCGTGTGCGTCGGCGTCCAGGTTGAGGTCGCCGTCGGCGTATGAGTCGGGGTGACGGTCACCGTCTGCGTCAGCGTCGGGGTCACGGTCGGTGTGCGCGTTGCGGTGACGGTTGGCGTCGACGTCGGGGTCTGAGTCGGCGTGCGCGTCGGCGTGTCGGTCGGCGTCGGAGTCGGCGTATTCGTGAGAGTCGGCGTCGGCGTAGCCGTTGGCGTGGGCGTCGCCGTCCGCGTCGGCGTGACGGTCGGCGAATCCGTCGGCGTTCGAGTGGCCGTGAAGGTCGGCGTACTGGTCGACGTGTTGGTTGCCGTGCGCGTCGGCGTGACGGTGGGCGTGTCCGTAGGCGTCCGGGTCGACGTAAACGTCGGCGTATTGGTCGGCGTGTTGGTCGCCGTGCGCGTCGGCGTGACCGTGGGCGTGTCGGTTGGCGTCCGGGTCGATGTTAACGTCGGGGTATTGGTCGCCGTGTTGGTCGCGGTCCGCGTCGGCGTGATGGTCGGCGTGTCCGTTGGCGTCCGGGTCGGCGTAAACGTCGGCGTGGCGGTCGGCGTATTGGTCGGCGTTCGGGTCGGGGTGACAGTGGGCGTATTCGTCGGCGTCCGCGTCGGCGTCGAGGTCGGCGTATTGGTCGGCGTATTGGTCGCGGTCCGCGTCGGCGTGTGCGTCGGCGTGAGCGTCGGAGTACTCGTCGGTGTCCGGGTCGGCGTGTTGGTCGGCGTCAGTGTCGGCGTCGGCGTGAGTGTCGGCGTATTGGTGGGTGTGCGGGTGGGCGTAGAAGTCGGCGTCTTCGTCGGAGTATTCGTCGGTGTCCGCGTCGGCGTGTTGGTCGGGATCGGCGTGAACGTCGGCGTGTGGGTCGGAGTCGAGGTGGCCAGCGCGAGTTGGCGGCCGAAGACGCCGTATCCCGATCCGTCCTGGAGGTTGCTGCGCCACACGACGACAAACCGCGCCGTGTCCGTCAACGCCACGCGCGAATCGATCTGGGCGCTTGCCGTGGTGATGTTGACCAGGAACTCCGTGCCGACCTTGGCACCGCTGCCGTTCAACCGTTGCGCGAAGATCCCGTAGGTCGAGAACCCCCCGGGCGAGTCGCGCCCCGACCACGAAACCACGAACCCTCCGGCGGGGTCGAGCGCCGCGCTGGGCGCCGTTTGGTTCTGATCCGTCCCCGTATTGACCAGAAACTCAGCCCCAGCTTTCGTGCCGGTGCTGGTAAAGAGCTGCGCAAAGACCCCGGTGCCGGAACCATCGCTCGCCCCTTGCCACACGACGAGGAAGCCGGCGGCTCCCGCGTTGACGATCGCCGCATAGGTTTGATCGGAAACCGTCGTCGTGTTGACTTGAAACTCCGCCCCCTGCTTGACGCCGCTGCTGTTGAAGCGCTGCCCGAACACGCCGTAGCCGGCGCCGTCCTGACCGAAGCTATCCCATACGACGACAAATGCGCCGCCCGAATCGCCGTCGATCCTGGGCAGGTACTGGTTCCCGACGGTAAACGTGTTGGCCTGAAACGCAGAGCCTACGGCCGCCCCGCCTGAATCGTAGCGGCGCGCAAACACTCCGAGGCCTGATCCGTCGCCCGGATTGCGCGTCCATGCCACCACAAACGCTCCGGAGGGCGACACCTCTACGTTTGGGTTGTCCGTTTCGACCGACACCACCTGGTCGACCACGAATTCGCCGCCGAGCGAGCCGCCGGTGCTGGAAAACCGCCTAGCGGCAATGGAGCCGGTATCACCCGGGTCGAGGGTATCCTCGTTTTCCCAGGCGACGACGTAGATCCCCGTTGTGTTGCTGTCGACGACGGGAAGGTGTTGGTCGTCGACGTTGAGTTGATTGACTTGAGCCTCGGCGCCCAGCCGGCTGCCGGCGCTGTTGAATCGCTGCGCGAACACACCATCGCCGCTGCCGTCCTGATTGGCGCTCTCCCAGACCACGACGAAACTCGCGCTGGGCAAGCCGGTCACATCCGCGAACAGCTGCGCTCCGGACGTGAACGTATTGGCCTGGAACTCGGCCCCGAACGGCACCAGCTGGGCTGCCGCGCTGGTGGCGAACCAGGTCATCAAGGCGCCAAGCGCAGCGGAGAGGGTTCGTGTCATGGGCGATCCGTCATCGCCCAGGGCAAACCAACCCGAGCGCAACGTCTCGACACTGACGCGTCGCGCCGCAACCCGTCAATTGGGGGAAACCCCTAGAAACACGCGGCGCAGAGCGAAATCGCTCCTCAGCGCATGGCGTGGGCGCCGGCGATGCCGGGGAGGTCGAGCCAGCTCTTCACGCCCGGTGTCGCCTGGCACACATGCGGGATGGCGTTGACGACGCGCATGGCGCTGGCGACGCAGCCGTCGATGTTGTGGTCGGGGCTGTTGAAGCCGATGTCGAGGTCGCAGCGCATGGCGGGCAGGCCTTCGATGGTGACGCGATAGGTGCCGGGCCCGTTGCCCTGCGGCCAGTGCGGCGCGATGTCGTCGCGCAGCCGGGTGATGTGCTCGACGGCGATGCGCGGCGTGCCGCCGACGATGCCGGCGACCTCGAAGCGCAGGCCGGCCACCGTGCCGCGCTCGATGCGGCCGCACGAGATGTCGAACGCCTCCTCGGCGAGGGCGAGCTCGTGCGACTGGCGGATCTCGTCGAGCTCGACGCGCAGCGCGTCGGCGACCATGCGCACCGACGGCCCCCACGCCATCGACAGCGCGCCCGGCATCAGCAACGGCACGGGCGTGCCCGGCGGCTTGCCGAAGCCCATGACCTCGAACAGCGTCTGCGCCTGATCGTAGGTCGCGTAGTTGAAGATCTCCTGGGCGCGAATCGAGTCGATGCGCTGGGAGAGACTGGACAGCACGATCGGCAGCGCGTCGGGCGAGAAGCCGGGGTCGATGCCGGAGCAGAAGAACGAGGTCTTCCCCTGTTGGCAGGCGACCTCGAGGCGTTCGGCGAACTCCGGCAGCACGCGCCAGGGGTAGATGAGCGGCACGAACGAGGTGGTCACCAGGTTCTTGCCCGACGCCAGGATGCGGCACATGTCGTCGAGCGCCTCGGCCGGGCGGTAGTCGGTCGCGCCCATGTAGGACACGCAGTCGGCGTCGAGCGCCAGCAGCGCCGCGGCATCGCGCGTCGCCACGACACCGGTCGGAGCGATGCCGCACAGCGCGCCGGCGTCGCGCCCGGCCTTCGCCTCGCCGCTCACCCACAGCCCAACGAGCTCCATCTGCGGGTGCTGCGCGATGGCGCGCAGCGCGTGGATGCCGACATGTCCGGTGGCCCATTGGATGACTCGATACGTCATGTGACTGCTCCTCTCGCTTGCGAACGACCGACGCACAATGGCTGCGGGCGCGTTTGTAGGCGACGCACGGCACCGGAGTCCAGCGCGCCTGGTCAGGGCCATCAGCAGCGTCAACGCGCCCGATGACGGCGAGGTTCGCGGACCGTCCTGTTATTCCGTTGATCGCGCTGATAAGGTGACAAACAGCTCCCCAGCAAGCGAAGGGTCACCACGCCATGCCGCGCGTGTCTCGCGACACGGTCCGCACCATCTACGTCGCTCGTGCAGTCGCCCTCGCGGTCCTGATCGCGGCCATCTGGGCTTTGCGTTGGACGGCGGTCCCAACCATACCGGCCGCGGCATGGTCGGCGATCGTCATCCTGGCGCTGCTGCCCACACTGCTCACACTGGCGTGGCCAGGCGACATTCCCGCCCCCCTGCTGTTGGGCGGCTTCGCAGTCGACAGCCTCGCGGTAACGGCGGGGATTCATTTTGGCGGTGGCATCGACGCGGCGCTGGCGCCGTTCCTGTACGCGATGATCGTCGCCGCCATCAGCCTGTTGTTTCCCATGCGCATCGCGCTCGTCGCCGCGACCGCGTGCGCCGCCGCGTACGCCGGGGTCCTCTGGCTCGAGCAGACGGGCTGGCTGGCGCACGTCGCGCCGCTCGCGGCCACGGGGGAGCGCGTCGCGACCCGGATCGTCCTGGTGGGTCTCTATCTGCACGTGGTGGCGTGGATCGTGTCCTATGCCGTCAGCCGCATGACCGCCGACCTGCGTCGCAGCGAAGAGCGATTCGCGCTCGCCGCCGCCGGCGCCAACGACGGGATCTGGGACCACGATCTGGTCCACGACGTTCTGTATCTCTCGCCGCGCTGGAAGGCGATGCTCGGCTTCGCCGACCACGAGCTGCCGTCCACGGCGGAGGCGTGGCTGTCTCGCATACACCCCGACGACGCCAGCGGCCTCGACGCCCTGGTGCCCCCCAGCACGGCCCGCGAGCATCATTTTCAGATTGAGCACCGCCTGCGCCACCGCGACGACAGCTATCGCTGGGTGCTGGTACGCGGCATCGTCGTAACCGACGCCGCCGGCAGGCCGGTGCGGATGAGCGGCTCGCTCACCGATATCGGTGCGCGGCGCGAAGCCAACATGGCCCTGCAGCGGCAGAAGGCGCAGCTCGAACAGCACGCGCAGGCGCTGGAGGAAGCCGTCGACGGATTGGAGCGCTTCGGCTACGCGATTTCGCATCACCTGCGCGGCCCGCTGCGCGCCATCGACGGATTCACCACCGCCGTGCTCGACGAACAGGGCGCGCGCCTCGATGCCGACGGCCGTTCCGACCTGCAGCGGGTGCGCGCCGCAGCGCATCAGATGGGGCAGCTCATCGACGCGTTTGTCCGCCTCTCGCGCCTCGGCCATGGCGCCCTGCAGATCGAAGACGTCGACCTCAGCGCCGCGGCCCAGCGCATTGCCACACGGCTCGCCGGCAGCGAGCCGCGGCGCGAGGTCACCTGGTCGATCGAGCCCGGCGTCACCGCCCGCGGCGATGCCGCCCTGTTGGCCATCGCCTTGCGGCATCTGCTCGAGAACGCCTGGAAGTTCACCGCGCCCCATCGGCGCGGCCACATCGAATTCGGGACACAAGTGCGCGACGGCCAGCGCATCTACTTCGTGCGCGACGACGGGGTGGGCTTCGACATGGAACACGCCGAAAAGCTGTTCGAGCCCTTCGAGCGGCTACACGGGCGCGAGGAGTTTCCCGGCATCGGGATGGGACTCGTCACCGTGCAGCGCATCGTCCGCCGCCACGGTGGCCGCGCCTGGGCCGAAGGCGCCGTCGAGCGGGGGGCGACCTTCTCTTTCACCCTCGACGCCGACGCGCGCGAGGAGCAGGACACCGAAACCTGACGCGGCTCCGCGCCCAGCCGGACGCCGCACTTGACCCAACGCGGCGCGGTTGTCAGTGAGTTGGAAACGGCAACGGCGACGGGCGGGGCGATATGCGGCGGTGGCAAGCGAGTGTAGTAGCCGGGGTAGCGCTGGTGGCCGGATTCGTTCACGGCGCGCGAGCGGACGACCGCTACTTCCTCGCCACCGCTGGGGACTGGTTCGAGCCGGCGAACTGGGATCCGCCTGTCGTGCCGGCGGCGGACGACAATGTCACCGTCCCCGACGGCAGCACCGTCACGCTGACGGCGGATGCGGAGATCGCCGATCTCAACCTCGACGGTGGCACGCTGAGCGGGCCGGGCAATCTTCTCGTCCACGGACTGCTGGCATGGAGCGGCGGCGCGCTGTCCGGCAGCGGCCGTGTTACGGCCGCGAGCGACGCGCTGCTCGAGGGCTCCGGGCTCGCGTTGGCGGGTCGGCTCGTCAACGAGGGCGCGGCCACGCTCAGCGGTGCCGGCACCGTGCTGCAGCTGCGCGCCGGTGCAGTCCTCGAGAACCGCGCCGGCGCGACGTTCGAGATTCAAAACGACGACGGCATCGCCACCGATGGCACGGGCGGCCTGTTGATCAACACCGGAACACTGCGGCGCGGCATCAGCGATGGCACCGCGTCGATCGGCGTCGCCCTCGAAAACAACGGCTTGCTCGAGGTGACGAGCGGCGCATTGGAGCTGACCGGCGGCGGGTCGGGCGACGGCGTGTTCGACGCTGCGGGCGGTCGTTTGCGCTTTGGCAGCGGCACCTACCAACTCGCCGGCGGTGCCCGGCTCGGCGGGCACGTGCTGTTCAGCGGCGCGACCGTCGCCGTCGGCGGCGCCTACGACGCCAGCACGACTGAGATCAGCGGTGGCACGGTGCGCTTCGGCAATACGGCGGGCGCGAGCACGACGGCGTTGATGCTCAGCGGCGGCGTGCTCGCCGGCACGGCGGCCGTCACCATCGACGGCCTGCTGACCTGGAGCGCTGGCGCCATGCGCGGCACCGGCACGACGATCGTCGCCGGCGATGCGGCGCTCGCCGGCAGCCTCGAGCTCGACGAACGGCGCCTGGCGATCGCCGGCAATGCGATCGTGAGCGGCGACGAGACTCTCGTGCGGCTCGGCGGCGGCGCCGTGCTGGAGAATCAGGCGGGTGCTACCTTCGACCTGCAAGACGACGCCAGCCTCCTGCCGAGCGGATCGGGCGGCGCGACGGTTGAAAACGCCGGGGCGCTCCGGCGCACCATCGGCACTGGCACGGCGACGATCGGCGTCGCCTTCGCCAACAGCGGCGTCGTGGAGATCGCCAGCGGCACGCTGCACTGTGGCGACGGGTATCGGCAGACGGGCGGAGAGACGCGTTTGAGCGGCGGCGCGCTCGCCGCCGAGGGCGGGCTGGACCTCGCCGGTGGTCGCCTGATCGGGAGCGGATCGATCCAGGGCGACGTGATCAATCGCGCCACGGTCGCGCCGGGGTTCTCCCCCGGCCGCTTGCACATCGACGGCGGCTACACGCAGGAAGCGACCGGCGAGCTGCACAGCGAGATCGGCGGCCGGACGGCTGGCAGCGGGTTCGATCAGCTCGCCGTCGACGGGACCGCGGTCCTCGACGGCCGCCTTTCGGTCGAGCGCGTGGATGGATTCGCCCCCGATGATGGCGATCGGTTCGAAGTCGTCACCTTCGCCAGCCGTACCGGCACCTTCGCCGCCTTCGACGGCCTGCTCATGGAGGAAGGCATCGGCTTCGACGCCGTCGCCGGCGACACCAGTGTCGCGCTCGTCTTCGGTCGTGAGACCTGCGGCAACGGCGGCGACGACGACGGCAACGGCCTCGCCGATTGCCTCGACCCGAAGTGCGCCGAGGCCGACGTTTGCACCGGCACCCCGACCTTCACCCCGACGGCGGCGCACACAGCGACGCCAACCGCCACCGAGCCGCTGGCCACGCCCAGCGCGACGCCCACCGCCACCGCGACCTTGCCGACACCGACGACGGCCGCCCCCACCGCGACCGGGACTGCCACACCCGAATGCCCCGGCGACTGCGATGGCGACGGAGCGGTCAGCGCCGCCGAGCTCGTGCGCGCCGTGCACCTCGCGCTCGGTGCCACCGCGGTCGAGCCCTGCCCGCCCGCCGACCACGACCGCAGCGGTAGCATCGGCATCGCCGAGCTCGTCAATGCGGTCGACCGCGCGCTAGGCGGCTGCGCGGCGAACGCCGCGCGCATCAGGTAGCACTGGGGAGAGCGACGCTGCCGCGGAGGCTTCCGGCGCATCGAGGCACAGCGCGGCGGGCGCCTCGCCCTCCCGCCATCACGACCCGTCAACCGGAGCCGGTTGGTGCCTGATCCTCGTCCTCGCGGTCGACGGAAACACCCGTGGATTCGGGTGAGAAGGCGGCGTTGCTCGTGAGATCCGGGTTCTTGCCGGTGACGCCGGCGTAGAAAGCGCGGATCTTCAGCATGTCCGCTTCGAGGCCGCCGGTCGGCGTGATGAGCGGCCCGAAGCCACCGGTGCGACGCCGGTAGTCGATGAAACCGAGTGCGATGGGCACCCCTGCTCCGGCGGCAATGTGGTAGAAACCGGTCTTCCAGTAGCGCGCCTTGCTGCGCGTCCCCTCGGGCGGAATCGCCATCACCAGCGTGGGATTGTCGCGAAACGCCTCGATCGACTGGCTCACCACCCCGTTCGGCTGCGTGCGGTCGATGCTGATGCCGCCGAGCCAGCGGAACAGGCGTCCGAACGGGCCGCGGAACAAGCTGTCCTTACCCATCCAGAAGATCTTGGCGCGAAAGGCGAACGCCATGATCAGCATGACGACGAAATCCCAGTTCGACGTATGCGGCGCGGCAATCAGCACGTACTGCGGCACGGTGGGCAGATGCCCCTCGAGCCGCCACCCGCGGCTCCAGAGTATGGCGCGGCTGAGCCGCTGTAGCAGCGCGTTGAGCACACGCGCATCGAAGACCGTCGATTGCATCGCCCTTCCCGTCCGACCCCGTCCATCGTGCTGTCGAAGTTCTCTTACTAGCAGCGCCGCCCCCCGAGGGGAATTGCTCGGCAGCGATTTTCTGCTTCGGTGCCCGAGGCCCCGTTTTCATCTGCGCGCGTCTGTGATCTGCTTCGCCGCTGAAAGGGCAGACGATGAATACGACACTGACGATCACTCCGGAGCTCATGCGCGAGGAATGGCAGGCGATGCAGGCCGAGCCACGCGCGCAGGCGTTCGCCTCGAATAAGCGCTTCGCGACCGACCAGCCATTCGTCGCGACGTACGCGTTTGCGCTGCTCGAGGACGAGCGGGTGCGGACGCGCGAGATCGGCATGCAAATCGCCGAGCTGTTCGATCGCGTCTACACCCGCGCGCGCGGCGGCACCGCCGTGCAGGTCGGCGAAGACGACATGATGGGCGGCGCCACCGCGGCCGATACGGAGCTCGGCGCGGTGGCCGACGCGGAGCCGGAATTCGCCATGCGCCGGCTGCTCGACAACGCCGGTTTCGCCGCGCCGGCTCTGTTGCTGCAGGTCTGGAACCTCATCCTCGATCTCGAGCACAACGACGCCAAGCTGGGCGGCACCCTCGCGCCACTGCTGCCCATCACCTACGGCATCGCCAAGGCCTACGAGCGCGCCGCGGGGCTGGCGGGAGAGGGCAGTGTCCTGCAGTCGCTGGCGGCGGCGATCGAGGCCCGCACCGGGCAGCCGCTGAAGGTCGGCCGCAACGATCCCTGCCCGTGCGGCAGCGGGCGCAAGTTCAAGAAGTGTTGCGCCCTCGTCAAGCCACCGCCACCGCCGCCACTGTCGCGCGGCGAGGAGTTGTTCGAGCAACACCTGCGGGACGTCGATCGCGTGTGGACGTTTCTCTCCGACTTCGGGCCGCATCCCGACGCCGAATGGCTGCGCGACTACCTCAAGGAGTTCGAGGAGGAGTACCGGCCGGGGGATGAAGACGGCATTCCGGACTCGATGTACGTGCCGTGGGCGGCGTTCGATCTCATCCTGCCGAAGTGCCAGAAGACGGTGGCGGAGCTGTTTCTCCAGCGCAAGGGAAGCCGGCTCGACGACGCGGAGCGGACACGCCTCGAGCAGATCTGCCGCTCGTATCCTTCGTTCTACGAGCTGATCGAGCCGCCCTCGAGCGAGGACATCGTCACGCTGCGCGAGATCGGGACCGATCAGCTGTGGCGCGTCTTCGTCTGCGACGGCGTCGAGCCCGGCGCGGACACCCCGCACGATTTGTGGTTCTGCCGCCTGGTGGGCACGCCGGACGACGCGGTGGCGTTCACGCCGCCGCTGGTCTTCTCATCGGAAGCGCGGGCGGATTTCGAGCTCATGGTCGAGCAGCTCATCGAACCGGCGATCAAAGGCGGCGAAATGGCGCCGCCCGATGCGCTGCGCTGGACCATGAAACGCGAGGGCGAGATGTTGGCGCAGTATTTTCTCGAGGCGGTCGAGGACACCGATCATTCCGCCTGCGGGCACGACCACGACCACGATCACGACCATGATCACAAGCGCGATTCGAACGACGACAGCGGCGAGCACGAGCACTGAACCGCCGTGAATCCTCGCCACGTCGAATGTCGCTGCGATTGACTTGCCCGCCCGTTTGAGCGAGAGCGCCTGCCGTGTTCGGCTTTGTTCCCCAGACGCAAATCTTCTTCGACCTCCTCGACAAGCTCGCCGGGAGCGTCGACCGCGGCGCCCAGATCCTGCTGGAGGCCGCCGGGGGCGACGCCGACTTCGACGAGCTGCACAAGCGCATCAAGGTCGTCGAGCACGAGGGCGATCTGATCACCCACGAGACGATCCAGCAGTTGCACCGCTCCTTCATCACGCCGCTCGACCGCGAGGACATCCACGAGCTCGCCTGCCGGCTCGACGACGTCCTGGACCTCATCGACACCACCGCGTCACGCATCTACCTGTACCGCGTGACGGCGCTCACCGAAGACGCCAAATCGATGGTCCGCAACCTCGCCAAGGCGACGAGCCTGCTCGTCGCGGCGGTGCGCAAGCTGCGTCAGCCGCGCGATCGCAAGGACATTCTGCCGCACTGCATCGAGGTCCACACCTGCGAGAACGAGGGCGACCGCCTCGAGCAACACGCACTGGCCGCCCTGTTCGACAACGACCAGGATCCGCGCGACATCATCAAGTGGAAGGACATCTACGACGACCTCGAGGGGGCGATCGACAAGTGCGAGGACGTGTGCAACGTCCTCGAAGGCATCACCTTGAAGACGTCGTAGCGCTGCGCCCCACGCGTCCCCCCACCACATCGAGCCTGGCGACCATGGACCCGACGACGATGGTGATCCTGGTGATCATCGTGTCGCTCGCCTTCGATTTTACGAACGGCTGGAACGACTCGGCCAATTCGATCGCCACGATCGTCTCCACCCGCGTCATGCGGCCGGCCCCCGCCGTGCTCTTCGCCGCGACCTTCAACTTCGCCGGCGCCTTCGCCAGCACGAAGATCGCCAAGATGATCGGCACCGGCATCATCGATCCGCACGGCTTCAGCAGCGCCTTGGAGCTGCAGCCGGTGTTGTTCGCCGCGATGTTGGCGGCGGCGGGCTGGGTGGGCTTCTGCTCGTGGCGCGGCCTACCGATCAGCGCCTCGCACTCGCTGATCGGCGCCCTCGTCGGCGCCACCATGGCAATCAAAGGCACGGGGCCGCTGCTCATGTCGGGATTCGCCAAGATCGTCGCGGCGCTCTTCCTCTCGCCGCTACTCGGCTTCCTGTTCGCCTACATCCTGCTGGTGGGCGTCTTCTGGCTCGCGCGCGGGCTCACCTTCCGCGCCGGGCAGCGCGTCTTCGGCGTGCTGCAGATTTTCTCGTCCGGTTTGATCTCCTTCGAGCACGGCCAGAACGATGCGCAGAAGGTGATGGGCGTGGTGGCCATCTCGCTGTTCGCCGGCGGCTTTCTGACAGACGAGTCGGGAGCGGTGATCACCGACGCGGCGCAGCTGTTCATCCCCACCTGGGTGATCCTCGCCTGCGGCTCGGCTATCGCGCTCGGCACGCTCGCCGGCGGCTGGGGGGTGATCCGCACGCTCGGCACCGGGCTGGCCAAGATCACCCCGGTCGAAGGATTCGCCGCCGAGGCCGGCGCCGGCATCGTCCTGGAGCTGGCCGCCAAGCTCGGCGTGCCGGTGAGCACCACGCATACGATCACCGGCGCGGTGCTCGGCGTCGGCAGCGTCGCCAATGCCAAGGCCGTCCGCTGGATGCTCGGCGCCAAGATCGTCTACGCCTGGATCTTCACCTTCCCCGCGACCTTCGCCGTCGCCTGGGTCACCGGCCTCGCCGTGCACCGCTTCATCCGCTGAGCGGGCCCCGCGCGCGAGGCTTGTCGGGGCGGCGCCCTACCCCGCGGGCTCGTACCAGATCGGCGAAGTCCACGCCCGCTCCTGCACGGTCTTCGGCACGGCGGGATCGGCGCACGCCGGTGGGCGTTCGGCCGCCGGCAGCCGGTTGCAATCGTACGTGCTCCAGCGGCAGGTCGGGTTCTGCAGCACCCGCGCGTAGTAGAACGCGCGCTGCGCCGGGTCGAACGCCGGGTCGGTCCACACGCCACAGAGCGAGGCCGCCCCCGCCCCGACCGGGGCGCACGTCGCCTCGTCGACGTGCGCCCCATTGTTCGCATCGCCGGCCACATCGAAAACCTGCTCGTGCGCGACGCCGGCGGCGAGCCACCCCTTGACGATCTGCACCCGCTGTAGCGCCACGCCCGGGTGTTCGGCCGTGCCGGGGTCGCGCAACGCCGCGACCACCAGGACCGGCGCCGACGCGCCGGACGGAGGGACGCCGAGCACATCGCCCATGGCCACGCCGCGCGCGTCGGCTTGCTCCACCAGGCCGGGATCGCCGCACAATGCAGGGGTGAAGTCCCAGCCGCCGAACAGGCGCACGGCGATGCGCGGCCCGCTGGTGGCGAACACCTCGCGCCGCCGCAAGGCGTCGAAGATCGCCGCGCGCGAGTTCTCCTCGGCCCACACGCCGGTGATGCCGCCCGGGCTGTAGATCACGCCGCTGCGAAACCCCGTTTCGAGGCGCTCGCCGGGGGTGTCGTCGCCGTTGCCGCGGTGGCCGAGCCAGGCGTCCTCCGCCACCGCGCCGGGCGTCCCGTCGTGCGTGTCGGTGCCGCCGACGAATCCGAGCGGAAATGGGTTCACGCCGATGCGCTCCGCTTCCTGCAAGCCGGCGAGCAGCGCGCCGCGGGCGAAGTCGCGCCGCGACACACAGCCGGCATTGATCGTGCCGCCGCTGCCCGGCATGTCGCCGCAGTCCGCGACCGGGTCGCGGCGCAGCTTCTCGAAACCGCACAGCTCGTCAGGCGCGCCGAGCACACCGGACAGACCATTCATGCACTCCGAGTCGCCCTTGTGCTGGTAGATCTCGAGCAGCGGCTCGATCGCCGCGCGCTGCGCAGCCTGGGCGCGCTCGTCGGCGAGCGAGGCCGCGCCGGGGTACTCGACGTCGAACAGGTGCCCGTTGCTCTGGTTCGGATTGTGCGGAATGGCCAGCGCATCGCATCCGTCGCCGGTTTCGAGGCAGGTGGCGCGCAGCTCCGCCCACAGGCCTGGGGCCGTCGGCTGCTCGATGTAGGTCGTCGGCGCCGGCACGCGCGCCGAGCGGAAGAGCACGTTGCGATGGCGGGCACTGGTGCCGGTGTTGGCCGTGTATTCGTACCCGACCAGCGCGGTAAAAGTGCACGCCGCGGTGCGGTCGTATGCCTGTTCGGCCGCCGCGATGGTGCGCTGCCACACCTCGCCGCCCGCCAGCGCACACACCGTGCCGTCGGCGCCGCAGATTTCCGCATTGCGCTGCGGGTCGGCGAGCGAGGTGGCAAAGCCCATCTGTGCCTGCGCCGTGGTGCCGCCGGCGCGAAAGGTCTGACAGCTGGCGGTGTCGAACGGCGGCGAGCCAGGCGTCGTGCACGCCTCCACCTCGCCGAGGAACTCGGAATGGTCGGTGACGGCTGCAAAATCGAGCGGCCGATCGAGCCGCACCAACTGGGTGCCGTGGCCTTCGCCATCGAGCGGCGGCAGGGCCAGCGCCTCACCGCGCGCGAAGCGGTACGCGTCGGCAGGCGTGGTGCGGACGTCGAACACCTGGGCGTCGAAGGAATACGCAGTGTGGACGTGCAGGTCGCCGAAGTAAATGTTGCGCCGCGGATTGAAATCGGCGCAGCGCCCGGGCTCACCCGGCGTCGGCGCCGGCGTTTGGGTGACCGTGGCGGTCGCCGGCGGCGCGGCTGTCGGCGGCAGGGCTGTATTCGTCGGCGACGCGCTCGCGAGGGGCGTACGGCTCGGCGCGGCGGATGTGGTCGCAGTCGCCAACGGGGTCGCGGTGACGGCGCGACCGCCGTGGTCGTCACCGCCGGCGCAACCACCGACGGCCAACAGGCCGACCGCGAGGAGGAGCGCGCGTCCGCCAGTCATTCAGCCGCCCACGCCGCAGCGGCGGAACGCGGGACCACCTCGACGTCATACTGCGCGCGCAGCCGCGCCAGCGCCGCCGCGTCCTCCGCCGCGGCGCGCTCGGCCCGCCAATCGCGTTCGAGCGCGGCGCGCACCTCGGCGAGGGGCGGGTCGGCTGCCTCGCGGCGCTCGTCGACGCGCACGAGATGCATGCCGTAGCGCGACTCCAAGGGCGGCGACCACTCGCCGACCGGCAGCGCCATCACGGCCGCTGCGAAGCCGGGGCCGAAGATCGCCGCCAGGGCCGCTTGTGGCCGCAGCGACAGGACCGCGCCGCGGATGAACGGATCGCCGAGCCCGGCGGGTGCGGCGCCATTGCGCAGGGCGACGGCCAGTTCGACGGCCGCGCGAGCGACGCCGTCGCCATAGCGCTCGCGACTGACAAAGACATGGCGAATGGCGACACCCGCCGGCCGCACGTAGCGCTCGCGGTATCGGCGACGAAAGGCTTCGAGCTGTGCCGCGTCGGGTTCGGCGGCCGGCAGTTGCCTGTCGAGCAGGAAGCGCATCTTCTGCACCAGCCGCCGGCGCACGATCACGTCGCCGCGGTCGAGCCCGAGCGCCAGCGCCTCGCGGTACAGGACCTCGTCGTCGACGAAGCGCCGCACCAGGCCGGCCTCCTCCTCGGGCGAGGGCAATGCGCCCGCCCGCCGCTGGTGATCGCGCCGCAGTCCCTGCAGGACATCGTCCGACAAAGTGATCTGCCGCGCCGGCGGCGGCGCCAGCCAGGCGTGCGCGATCGCAAGGGCGAGGCCCAACCCCGCGAAGTGCAGCAACGGCTCGCGCAGCAACCGCCGCGCGGCAGAGATCCCGCGTTCCGTCATCGCATTCCCTCTCGATCTGCCCACAGAGCCGGTGCCGGCGACATTTGTACTCTCGGCGGCTCATAGCGCACCGAACTGCCCGCCATCCAGTGAACGGCAACCCTGTTCCTCCGATCACCGTCGAGGGGGGCCATCGCCACTGAACACGCCCGGCCGACCCGCGCGGCTCAACCGGCCGATCCTGGGCAGGGAAAACCCTGCCTCCACCGACAATTTCCCCCTGTTCACGAAAAGTGAACACCCGTTCCATCACCAGTAACGCCCCCCAGGTGACGACGGAGGACCGCGATGAACGACACCTGCCCAGGCACCGCATCCGCGCCAGCGCGACGGCACGACCGACTCCAACTCGCCATCAAGCCGATCTCGCCACGCGGCGCCTGGGCGCGGCGCGGCGCCGCGGCGATGGTTGGGGCCGGGCTGGTCCTTGGACTCGTCTTGCTGGCCACTTCTCCGGTGCTGGGGCAGACTTGTGCCGCCGACTGCGATCGCGACCGGCGCGTCAGTGTGTCGGAGCTCGTGACCTGCGTGCGCGCCGCGCTCGGGCTCGCGGCCGAGGTGCCGTGCGCCACGTGCGACGTCGACGCCGACGGTGCGGTCACTATTGACGAGCTGGTGCGCGGCGTCACCGCAGCGCTGGAAGGGTGCCCCAAACCGTCGATCGCCGGCGTTTGCCGGCAGCCGGGCGCGTCGGGTCTGCTCCCGTGCGCGACTGGCCAAACAGTGACCGTGCTGCGCTGCGACGATCGGGCGCACTGCCTCGACTCGAGCGCGGCCGCGACACTGCTGGGCAGCGGATTGGTCGGCGAGGGCGGCCGCTTCCGCATCGCGCTCGATCCGGCGCCCGGACCGGGCGAGTTGCTGATCGTCGCGGTCGAGATCGGTCCGACACTCGCCGTGTACCGCACGCTGATCACCGGCCCGGGCGGTGAGGGAATCGGTGCCGGCCTTCCGGCGCCAGATCCTGGCGTGAAGGTCGATCCGCTCTCCGAAGCCGCCGTCAGGCTACTGGCCATGAGCGGGCTCGAACACTTCGCCGATGCGATGATCAACGCGCTTCTCGACGCTATCGACAAAGCAGTCCAGGAACTGGCCATCATGGGCCTCGATGCGGAAGCCGCCGTGCAGGCCGCGACCGCAGCCGCGCAGGCAGACGAACGGGTCACAATGCTGATCCGGGCGGCCGTCCCAACCCCGACACCGACCGAAACCGCCACGCACTCGCCGACGGCCACTGCCTCTCCGACCCGCACACCCACGGCGAGCCCAACCATCACGCCGAGCCCGACACCGACGTTCACCTCTACGGCGACCCCTACCCCAATCCCGACCGACACGGCCACAGCCACCAACACGCCGTCCGCTACCGACACCCCGACCGCATCGCCGACACCAACGCTCACGCCTTCGCCATCACCCACCGCGACCGACACCCCGTCCCGCACCCCAACGGCGAGCCCGTCGCGCACACCGACCTTCACGCCGACGCGCACGCCGACGCGTACCCCAACGCACACCGCGACTCATACGCCGACCGCCAGCGCGACGATCACCCCAGCGAGCACCCCGACGCGAACGCCGAGCTTCACGGCGACGCGCACCCCGACCCGCAGCCCGACGGCGAGCCCAACATCCACCGCGACGCGCACGCCAACCGCCAGTCCGACTGGCACCCCATCGAGCACCCCCACGCAAACGCCGACCTTCACCCCGACGGCAACGGCAACGCCGACCCCGACGAGCACCACCGTGCCAGCCGGCGGGGACTGCATCGGTAACGGTCAGTGCACGTCGAACAACTGCATCAACGGCATCTGCTGCCTGCAGACGAGCTGCGGGGCGGGGCAGTTCTGCGCCGCTGGCACCGGCCTGTGCGCCGGAAGCGCTACTTTCACGCCAACCATCACGTCCACGACGACGGCGACCGCAACCAGCACGCGCACCCCAACGCAAACGCCGACCAGCAGCCCAACCAGAACTTCGACTCATACGCCGACGGCAACGCCCACCCAGACCCCGACGCGCTCGGCGACATCGAGCCCGACGAGCACGCCGACCACCTCCCCGACCGCGACAGCACCGGCTTCGCCCACGCCGACCTCCACTCACACCGCGAGCCCAACGCGCACGCCGACATCGACGGCAACCCACTCGCCGACCAACACCCCGTCCGCGACGGCGACGCCGACGTCGACGCACACGCACACGCCAACTGCGACGGCGACGCGGACCAGCACGCCGTCGCTGACACCGAGCGCGACGCCGACCGCGACGCGCACGTCGACACCGACGTTGACCGCAACCGCAACGCACACTTCTACCGCCACGCCGTCGCTCACCCCGACCGGAACACCGACCCGCACACCCACAACGACGCCAACTCACACGCCGACGAGCACCAGCACCAGGACGCCGAGCACCACCCCGACGCTGACGGCCACGGCGACGCCGTCGTCCACGCCGACCCGAACGTCGACTCGCACGCCGACCAATACGGCCACTCACACACCGACGCAGACGAGCACCCGGACGCCGACCGCGACCCCGACGCGAACCAGCACGGCGACGCCGTCGTCTACCCCAACCCAGACGGCGACGCGCACGCCGACCGTCACGCCCACCAAGACCGGCACTGCCACACCCACGGCGTCGCCGACGCAGACGCGAACCTCGACGGCGACCCACTCCCCCACGGCGAGCCCGTCGAAGACGCCGACCCGGACACCGACTGTGACCCCGACCAACACCGCGACCAAAACCCCGACCAAGACACCGACCCGGACCCCGACCGTCACTCCAACCAGCACGGCCACGCCCATCCCCAGGGTCACGATCAGCGGTGTCTGCCTGCGGCCGGGCACCGCTAGCAAAAGCGAATTCTGCCCGATGGGAAGCCAGGTGCGCGTGTCCCAATGTCAGAACAAAGCGACGTGTCTGAAGGGGGACGATCTGACGCTATTGGACTTCGGGCTGGTCCGCGCCGCTGGCGCTTTCACCCTGAAGTTGGATGACGCGACCGCGAACGGCGGCCCGCTTGTCTTCGATGCGCAGGTCCAGCTGACATCGGAACCCGAGACCATCTACCGAACGGTCGACTTCGGCCTCCTCGCCAGCGAGGCCGCCCAGGCCGAGACAGCCTCTAGCGGTCTCTTCCGGGGACAGCTGCCAAGAGCGTCCGTCAGCGCCGTCTCGGGCATCGTCATCGACGCGAGCTCCGAAGGTGCGGTGAACGCAATCGACCTGGCGGGACTCGAGAACGTCAAGCCCGATGACCCGGAAAAGCTGACCGTGCAGGTGCGGGCCGACGCGCGCACGAGTGGATACGCGGGGGCGACGGCCCCGGAGGCGGCCGAGTTGGCGGACGAGATTGCATCCGACCTCTTCTTCCTCGAACCGAGATTCATTGCGACCAGTCCGGACGGATTGAACGTGTACATCGCCGATCGCGAGCAGGGAGCGATCGCCGTGCTCGAGAGGGAAGCAAACGGGACGCACTCATTCGTCGAGGTGCAGCGGAACAACGTCGCCGGGGTCGAGCGACTCGACGGTGCCAACGCAATTGCCGTCAGTCCGGACGGTCATCACGTCTACGCGACCAGCAAATCGTCGGTGGTTGCGTTCGCGCGCGATATCACCGATGGCACGCTCGCGCTCAAGCAAATCGTCGATGTGTCCCTTTCGCCCATCAGCGCCTCCTCGCCCACGGCCATTGCCCTCAGCCCGGACGGTGCGAACGTTTACGTGTCGACCTCTCTGCGAGTCGTTGTTTTCGCGCGCGACGGTGGCAACGGCACGATTGCCTTTCTCAACATCATCCCGTCCTATGTCGCACCGGCTCCTCCCAACACCTTCCTTTCCCTCGTCGTCAGCGACGATGGCAAGAACGTGTACGGCGACGCCGGCACGGGGGGCGTGGCGAGATTCAATCGGAACCTCGGCTCCGGCGCACTCACCTTCCAGGAGGTTACCGGCAGTGCGACAAACCCCGTCGGGGCAATCCGACAGGTCGTCATGAGCTCGGATGATCGGAGCGTCTACTCCATGAGTCGTGGCTTCGGAGCCAACGACAACACCCTGACGGTTTACCAGCGCAGCCTGACCACTGGAGCACTCACCTTGAGGCAGGTCATCGACGCGACGGCAGTCTTCGCCAGCTTCCGGTCGTTCTTCTCCGACCTCGAACCATATTCGGTGGCGATCAGTCCTGGTGGGGACCACGTCTATCTTTCGAGCTTCTTCCCCACACGGCTGGTCGTGATCGCAGTGTTCGAGCGCGATCAGAGCACGGGCGATCTGGCGTCGCTCGACGTCGTCCTACACGATCTCGGCAACGGGAATAGGGGCTCGGTCGTGATCAGCAACAACCCCATCATCAGCAAGCTGGCCATCAGCCCCGACGGCGATTTCTTTTATACGGGCGGCGGGTTTAAGGACCCGGGCGGGCGCGTCCTTCGCACCACGGCGGTTTTTGATCGCGCTACCGACGGCGGCCTCACGTTCAGACAAAACGCGCGCGCGTTCTACGTCCGCACCGGCGCGCTCAGCTTCGTCGGCCTGCAACGCGACGGCGTGAGCGGAACCGATGGCCTCGACGGCGGGCGATCGGTGGCCGTGAGCCCCGACGGTCGACATGCCTACGCGATGGGAGCCAACGAGAATGCGCTCGCGGTTTTCACTCGAAACGCGACAACGGGCGCGCTGAGCTTCGTCGAAGTGCATCGCGACGGCGTCAACGGCGTCGACGGCCTGGCCGGCAGCGAAAGCTCCGTAACGGTCAGCCCGGACGGCGGTCACGTGTACGTGGCCGGACGCGACAGCGACGCGATCGCGGTCTTCGCGCGCAACCAGGTCACGGGCCGGCTGACGTTCATGGAGGCCGTGCGGGCGACCGGCATCACGCTCGATGGGGTGGTTTCGGTGGCGGTCAGCCCAGACGGGAAGCACGTGTATACGGCGGCCCGATTCGGCGGCCGATTGGGGGTGTTCGCGCGCAACGCCGTGAGCGGCCACCTGACGTTCGTGCAGGCGCTGTTCAACGGCGCGGCGGGGACGGCAGGACTCAACGGAGTCTTCGCGGTGACGGTCAGCCCGGATGGGGCGCACGTGTACACCGCCGCCTTTCTCGACGATGCCGTCGCGGCGTTCGCGCGCAACTCGACCACCGGAGCACTGACGTTCGTCGAGGTCGAGAAAGAGGGCCTAGGGGGCGCGGCCGGATTGGACGGCGCTTCCTCCGTGCTGGTGAGCCCGGATGCGAAGCACGTGTACGTCGGAGCAGGTGGCGGCGATACCGTGGCGGTATTCTCGCGCAACGTGACGACCGGGGCGCTGACGTTCGTCGAATTCGAGGCGGACGGTGTTGGAGGAGTGGACGGCTTGAACGGCATCGGGGGGCTCGTGGCAAGCCCCTACGGCGGACGCATTTATGCGGCCGGACAGGTCGACGACGCCGTGGCAGTGTTCGATCGCAACCCGGCGACGGGCGCTTTGACGTTCGTCCAGGTCCGGAAGGACGGCCTTGACGGAGTCGACGGCCTGAACGGAGCGCGATCCGTCTCCGTCAGTCCGGACGGACGCTACCTGTACGCCGCAGGCATCGACGACGATGCGCTGGCGACCTTCGCCATCACCGACTAGGAACATCGAGACCTTGCCCCCGGCGCGCCGTCGTCTAAAATCCCGTCACCGCTACCCCATTCGGGTGGCCGCAACACGGGAGGTCGGAGCATGAAGCGCGTTTTCCTGTTCATCGCCACCAACATCGCCATCCTGCTGGTTCTCAGCATCACGCTGCGCCTGCTGGGCGTCGAGCGCATGCTCGACGAGCAGGGGGTGGGTCTCAACTACAACGCCCTGCTGATCTACGCCGCCGTGTTCGGCATGGGTGGTTCATTCATCTCCCTGGCCATCTCGAAGTGGACCGCCAAGCGCCTCACCGGCGCGCAGGTGATCGAACAGCCGAGCAACGACACCGAGGCGTGGCTGGTCGAGACCGTCCGCCACCACGCCACGCGCGCCGGCATCGGCATGCCCGAGGTGGCGGTGTTCGATGCGCCCGAGCCCAACGCCTTCGCCACCGGCATGACCCGCAACAAGGCGCTGGTAGCGGTGAGCAGCGGGCTGGTCCGCGGCATGCGCCGCGAAGAGGTCGAGGCCGTCATCGGCCACGAGGTGAGCCACATCGCCAACGGCGACATGGTGACCCTCGCCCTGATCCAGGGCGTGGTGAACACGTTCGTGATCTTCCTGTCGCGCGTCATCGGCCACCTGATCGATCGCGTCGTGTTCAAGACCGAGCGCGATCACGGTCCGGGCTACTGGATCACGGTCATCGTCGCGCAGCTGGTGCTCGGCGTCCTGGCCAGCATCATCGTCATGTGGTTCAGCCGCCGGCGCGAGTTCCGCGCCGATGCCGGCGGCGCCCAGCTCGCCGGCACGCCGAGCATGATCGCCGCGCTCGAGCGCTTGAAACAGGCGTCGCCGCAGCCGCTGCCCGATCAGATGGCCGCGTTCGGCATTGCCGGCGGCGGCGCCAGCGGCATCAAGCGCCTGTTCATGTCGCACCCGCCGCTCGACGAGCGCATCGCCGCCCTCAAGGCAGGCGCAGCGTAGAGTCCGCGGACCGCGCCGCGCGTCAGGCGACGCGCGCTTCGCACTCGCTGGCGACGGCCCACTCGGGACGCTCGATGGCGATGTGCAAGCCTTCATGCGCCGCGATCGTGTTGCGAAACAACGTCCGCGCATCGCGGACGATCTCGGCGATGCGATCGTCGCGGTGCGTCGGGTCGTGGTGGAACAGCGCCAGCTGCTGCACGCCGGCCGCGCGCGCCATGCGGCAGGCGGCCGTCACGGTCGAATGGCCCCACCCCTTGCGACACGGGCCGCCGACACCGAGGTATTCCTCGTCGGTGTACTGGGCGTCGTAGATCAAGAGATCCGCATCGCGCGCCAGCTCGAGCACGGCCGGATCGAGCGCGCCCCGCTCGGGATGTTCGGTATCGGTGGCGTAGACGACGCTGGCGCCACCGAAATCGATCCGATACCCGAGGCAACCGAGCGGATGGTTGAGCGCCGCCGCTTTGACCCGTACGTCCCCCAGGGCGATCTGGTCGCCCGGTTGCACACCGTGGAACTCGAGCTGTGCCCCCATCGCCGACAGCGTCACCGGGAAGTGCGGCGGCCGCATCTGCTCGTCGAAGGCGTTGGCCACCGTCGCGGCGCTGTCGCCCGGCCCGTAGACGTCAAACCGGTTGTCCGGATGATACCCGGGGCGAAAGAGCGGAAATCCCTGGATATGGTCCCAGTGATAGTGGCTGATGAGAAACGTCGCGCGCACCGGCTCCACCAGCGTCTCGCTGAGCCGGAACAGCCCGGTCCCCGCATCGAGGATGATCAGCTCGTCGCCGGCTCGCACTTCCACGCAGCTGGTGTTGCCGCCGACCTCGGCGAAGTCATGGCCGCCGCCCGCAATGCTGCCGCGGACCCCCCAAAAGCGCACTTCGAAGGATGTGTTGGACACGATGGCCCAGGAGTTGAGCAATCGGGGTGCCAGAGCCTGAAACCGTCGCTGGACGTACATGGACACGACCTGGCCGCGTCACCCGACCACCGCGTGCTCGTGCGCTTTCTACAAGTCGTCGCGTCCATGGCACTCGCGCGAGATGTCACTCCGGACCGCGCGAGGATGAGACACCGTCCCCGGCTGGGGCTCGGTGTCTAGTGGCGAGCCCCCACCCAGCACCCACTTTGCACCGGGCACCGCGGTTCGCTAGTCAACGACCATGAAACAGGTGACGATCTACCACAACCCGGTATGCGGCAAATCCCGCGGCGCGCTGGAGATCTTGCACGAACGCGGCATCGACCCCGATGTCGTCGAGTATCTCAAGCAGCCCCTCGACCGCGCCGGTCTGGGTCGCGTGCTCGACCTGCTGCAGGTCGCCCCGGCCGAGCTGGTGCGCAAGGACAAGCGGTTCAAGGAGCTCGGGCTCGACGCGGCGGGGTACACGACCCGCGAACAAGTCATCGCGTTGCTCCTCGAGCATCCGGAGCTGATGGAGCGGCCGGTGGTCATTCGCGGCCAGCGCGCGGTCATCGCCCGGCCGTCGGAGCGCGTGCTCGAGGTCCTCGACTGAGCGATGGGCAGCCTCGAAAAGCACGCCGTGCGCGACGCGGCGGTGGTCGCGTTCACGCTCGGCCTGTGGATCGCCGACACCGGCCTGCGCGATGTGAGCGGCGCGACTGCGGTCGGCGTCGCGTGCGCGGCCGGGGCGCTCACGGCCGTCGCCGGGTACCTCGCCCATGAGTGGGGCCATCTGCTCGGAGCCCGGCTGAGCGGCAGCGTCGTTCATATCCCGCCGTCGGCGTTCTCGCTCTTCCTGTTCAACTTCAACTCCGACCGCAACGGCCGCGCGCAGTTCCTGGTCATGTCGCTCGGCGGGTTCATCGCCAGCGCCGCCGTCGTGGTCTTGCTGCTGCGCGTGCTGCCGCTGCACGCGCTCTCGGGTCGGGTGGCGATGGGACTGACCGCCCTGGGCGTGCTGGCGACCGTGGTGCTGGAGCTCCCGCCCTGCTGGCGCGTCTTCAAGGGCGGCGCCATCCCGCGCGGGGCGGCGTACAAGGCGGGCTGAGCGGGCGAACGGAAGCCGACGGCTTCTGCCACGCCGCGTGATAGAACCCGAGCATGTCCGCTGCGCTGCGCGCCCGACTCATCTGCCATCGCGCGACCCCCGCCAGCCCGGTGCGCGGCATCGAAGTCGAGGTCGATCGCGCCGCCGACGGCTCGCTCGCCCTCACCTACCGCATCGACGGCAACCTGGACCGCGTGCGCATCCCGGCGCCGCGACCGCCGCGCCTCGTCAACGAGCTCTGGCGCCACACGTGCCTGGAGGCGTTCATCGCGTTGGATAGCGCGGCGGCGTATCACGAGCTCAACTTCTCGCCCTCCGGCGAGTGGGCGGCGTACGCCTTCCGCGCCTATCGCGAGGCGGCGCCGATGGACGCGCACGGGCTGACGCCGCGCATAACAGTGCGCAGCGCGGCCGACCGTCTGGAGCTCGATGCGCTCGTCGCACTCGATCGGCTGGCGCCCGAGTACCGGCGCGCGCCGCTCTCGCTCGGCCTGTCGGCCGTCATCGAAGACAGCGACGGCGCCCTGTCGTACTGGGCGCTCGCGCATCCCTCGAGCCAACCGGACTTTCACCACCTCGACACCCGGGTCCTGCGGCTGGAGCCGCCGCGCGCGTAGTGTTAGGCGTGCAGCGATGAAGCTCGGCATCGACCTTCTGCTCGAGGAGCCCGCGCGGCGCCGGCCGCTCACCGGTCGCCGCGTCGCATTGCTGGCGCATCCGGCCTCGGTGACGGGCGACCTGGTGCATTCACTCGACGCCCTGGCGGGGCTCGGCGACCTGCGCCTCACGGCCGCGTTTGGCCCGCAACACGGCCTGCGCGGCGACAAGCAGGACAACATGGTCGAGTCGCCCGATTTCACCGATCCGGTGCACGGCATCCCGGTGTTCAGTCTCTACGGCCCGGTGCGGCGGCCGACCGCGGCGATGATGGACCAGTTCGATGTCCTGCTCGTCGATCTGCAAGACGTCGGCACGCGCGTCTATACCTTCATCACCACGCTGCGATACATACTCGAAGAGGCGGCGCAACGGCACAAAGCGGTCTGGATCCTCGACCGTCCCAACCCCATCGGGCGGCCGGTCGAAGGACTGCGCCTGCGGCCCGGGCGGGAGAGCTTCGTCGGCGCCGGTCCGCTGCCGATGCGCCACGGTCTGACGCTCGGCGAGCTGGCGCAATGGTTTGTGCGCACGCTCGGGCTCGACGTCGAGCTCGAGGTCGTCGCCATGCAGGGGTGGGCGCCCGGTAGCCGCCCCGGATACGGCTGGCCGGAGCGCAGCTGGGTGAACCCGAGCCCGAACGCCTCCAACCTGTCGATGGCGCGCGCCTATCCCGGCACGGTGATGCTGGAAGGCACGACGCTGTCCGAAGGGCGCGGCACGACGCGGCCGCTGGAGCTCTTCGGCGCGCCCGATCTCGACCCGCAGGCGCTGCTGGCGAAGATGACGGCGCTGGCTGCGGAGTGGACGACCGGCTGCCGGCTGCGCGCCTGCTACTTCGAGCCGACCTTCCACAAGCATGTCGGACAGCTGTGTGCTGGCGTGCAGATTCACGTCGACGACACCGCGTACGACCACGAGCGCTTCCGCCCGTGGCGCCTGGTGGCGCTCGCCTTCAAGGTGCTGCGCGCGCTGCGGCCCGACTACGACCTGTGGCGCGACTTTCCATACGAATACGAACACGACCGGCTGGCCATCGATGTCATCAACGGGACCGAGCTGCTGCGCGCCTGGGTCGACGATGCCGCCGCGACGCCCGCCGATCTCGACGCGCTCACCGCACCCGACGAAGCGTCCTGGCGCGAGGAGCGCGAGGCCTTCCTGCTCTATCGCTGAGGGAACCGCATGAAAACTCTCGACTACGCCATCTGGGACGCCGACAACCACTACTACGAGCCCGACGACTGCTTCACGCGCCACATCGAGGCGCCGCTGCGCGAGCAAACGGTGTGGATCGATCGCCGCGACGATGGGCCGTCGCGCATGTACGTCGGCAAGGAGCGCTGCCACTTCTTCAGCGTCGGCGCCGGCGACAGCGTCGGGCCGCCGGGCATCATGAAGGCGTTCCTGCGCGGCGAGACCGAAGACGGCGGCAGCCCGAGCCTGAGCCCGATCAACGCCCTGGCAGTGCCCGCGTTCGTCGACCGCCGGGCGCGGTTGGCCAGGATGGACGAGCAGCACGTCGAGGCCTGCCTGATCCTGCCGACGACCGGCGTCGGCGTCGAAACGCAGCTGCGCGAGCATCCCGCCGTGTTGTACCCGAGCCTGCGCGCCTTCAATCGCTGGCTCGAGGAAGACTGGGGTTACGGCGCCGACGGCCGCGTCTATGGCGCGCCGCTGCTGTCCCTGTTCGATCTGCCGCAGGCGCTGGCCGAGCTCGAACGGCTGCTCGCCCGCGGCGCGCGCTTCGCCATCCTCACCGCCGGTCCGTTCGCCGGGCGCTCGCCCGCCGACCCGCACTTCGACCCGTTCTGGGCGCGCTGCGAGGAGGCCGGGCTCAACATCGTCTACCACATCGGCCGCACCCCCTTCAGCGAGATGTACAACCCGCCCTGGGGCCTGCGCCCGCATCCGCCCTCGCACCGGCACACGCTGATGGAATGGGCGCTGTCGTTCACCGAGCGCCCGATCGTCGACACCGTCACCGCCCTGATTTCGGACAATCTCTTCGGGCGCTTCCCGCGCCTCAAGATCCTGACCATCGAGTACGGCTCGAGCTGGGTAGGACCGCTGCTCCACAAGCTCGACCACCTCGCCCGCCTGTTCAGCAAAGACATGTGGCGCTTCGGCACGCCGCCGCTGAAGCCGAGCGATACCTTCCGCCAGAATGTCTGGGTCGCCCCGTTCTTCGAAGACGACGTCGTCGCCCTGGCGCAGCTCATCGGCGCCGGGCATGTCCTGAACGGCTCCGACTACCCGCACCCGGAAGGACTCGCCTGGCCCGCCGAGTTCGTCGACGAGCTGCCCGGCATGTCGGACGGCGACGTGCGCCGCATCATGCGCGACAACCTCGCCGGCCTGGTCCGCGGCGCGGCGACCTAGCGGTCCGCTGGAAGAGTCACGGGCGTCTCACTCGCCCGACAGCGCCCGCCCGAAGATGCCGCCTCCCGAACCATCCTGCCCGGGCCCACCCTGCGGATCGCCCGAGCCCCAGACGACGATGAGATCGCCGGATGAGCGGGCGCCGACGTCGGGCCGAGTCTGGTAGCCGAACGTGTACGCGTTGACCTGAAACTCGGCGCCCCGGCGCCCACCCGCGCTGTCGAAGCGCTGCAGAAACACCCCTCCCGACGAGCCGTCCTGCTCGAAGCTGCTCCACACGACGGCGAATCCGCCCTCCGAATCCGCGTCTATCCTGGGCTCCTGCTGCCGGAAGATGGTGTACGCGTTCACCTGGAACTCTCGCCCGCGCGGTACTCCGCCACTGTCGAAGCGGCGGCCGAACACGCCGTCGAACGAGCCGTCGTTGCCGGCATCGCTCTCCCAGGTGACCACGAAATCTCCGCCGGCAATGACGGCGACGTCCGGGCGTTCCTGGTCGAAGAAGGTGAACGTGTTGACCTGAAACTCGGCGCCTTGCGCTGTACCGTCGCTGGCGAACCGGCGCGCGAAGACACCGGAACCCGACGGGCCGTCTTGAAACGCGCTTGCCCAGGCGATGACGAAGCTGCCCCCGGCCTCTGCGGCAACCGCCGGATCGGCCTGCCGGCTGAGTGTGTAGGTGTTGACCAGAAATTCGGACCCCAGCCGCGCCGCGTCCGGGCCGAACCGTTGCGCGAATACACCGTACGAGGACCCGTCCTGGCTGGCTTGGCTGTCCCAGGTGATGACGAAACCGCCATCCTCGCGCACGACGACAGAGGGACGCCGCTGGTTCCCGACGCTGTAGGTGCTGACCTGAAACTCGCTTCCGGCTCGTTTCCCATCGCTGGAGAAGCGCTGCGCAAAGATGCCGTCTTCCGATCCGTCCTGGCCACTACGGCTCTCCCAAGCGGCGACGAAGCTTCCGTCTGGTGCCGCAGCGATTGCCGGTCGGACCTGGTCGTTGGGCGTGAAGGCGTTCACCTGGAACTCAACGCCCAACGGGATGCCATCGCTGCCAAAGCGTTGCGCGAATACCCCCCGAGATGAGTCTTGCACGTCGCTCGTCCAGGCGACGATGAACTCGCCTGCCGGTGAGCTGGCAACAGCGGCATAGTACTGGGTTCCCAGCACGAAGGTGTTGGCCTGGAACTCGCCCCCGACCGGTCCCGGGGGTGTCGGCGTGCGGGACGGTGTCAAGGTGATCGTTGGCGTCAGCGTGATCGTCGGCGTAACCGTCGGCGTGACGCACGCGCCGCTGCCCTCCAGACACACCGACCCGGACGGGCAGAAGTCGTTGCAGCAGAAGCTGCCGCCGCAGGCGCCCAATTGGCAGTCGTCGTCGAAGTCGCACGGCCCGCCGACCTTGCTGCGCACGGTGATGAGCTCAGTGCCGCTGGCTGCGGCTTCGAGCGGTGGCGCGCCGTGCAGCGTGAGGAAGAGGTCGACCGGGTAGGTGCCGGGGAACGTCCCCTCGCGCACGAAGAGCGCGCACTCGACGACATTGTTGAATGAGGGAGGAATCGGCTCGGACGGCGAGAGCGCGGTCACGCTCATCTGGAGGCAGCCGCTGACGATGATCGGAGGCGCGGAGAACTGCGTGTCGTTCAGGGCCTGGCAGACGGTGTTGTTGGAGAAGACGTCGAACACGTTCGGGTCCGGACAGACCAGGAAATCGATCGAGAACACATCGAAGTCCGCCGCCGAAAGCGCGAAGGCGACCTGCGTGGTGCCGCCGACCGTGCCGCCGAGGGAGCCGAAGTCGACGAGGAAGAACTTGGTCGGCGTCGCGGTGGGCGTCCGCGTCGGGGTCGGCGTCACGGTCGGACTGATGGTCGGCGTGCGCGTGGTCGTGCGCGTCGGCGTGATCGTCGGCGATCGCGTCGGCGTGCTGGTTGGGGAGACACTGGCGGTCTGAGTAGGAGTCCGCGTGCCGGTGCGCGTCGGCGTGGTCGTGGGCGACGAGGTCTCGGTCGGGGTGGCGGACGGGCTCGGGGACGGTGTGGCGGTGGGCAGGGTGACGTCGACGGCCGAACAGGCGCAACCAGCAACGCTCCCGGCGGCGCCGGCACAGCCTTCGACGATACACGCGAGGTCGGGAGCAACCTGCCTGGCCGCGACCGCGCACGCATCCAGGTCGGCGCTGAACAGCAGCCCCGCGCCAAAGGCGGTGCTGCGGCTGACGATCACCCGCAGGGCGTAGTCGAGGTCGATCGGCGTGAGCACGAGTGGTGGCGGCGGCGGTGCGTCCACTCGCTGCCGCACGGCATCGCCACTGCCGCTGCCGGGCAAGCTGAAGGTGTCGCTCCGATACGAGAGCAGGACCGTGGCCGAGGTGGGCATCGCTCCGGGTGGCGGCGAGAAGGAGACCTCGACCTTCCGCCGCAGGGCGCTCGGCGTGCAGGCGCGGACCGCGGCGTCCTCGGGGCAACTGCGCCCGCTCGGATCACCGACCAGGCCGATCCCCGGATCGATGTAGTTTTCCCCCGGCTCCAGGACCCCGTTGCCACATGTGGCCGACGTGACTGGCGTGACCGTCGGCGTCGCCGTCGACGATGCCGTGGCCGTGGGTGTTCTGGTTTCCGTCGGCCGTGGCGGACAGCCCCGCAGCGCGCTGTCCACCGCCACGATGAGCTCGTCGACCGCGATCGCGCCGTTCCCGTTCCGATCTCCGGCCCGGCAGCGGTCGACGACCCCGGTACCAGCGCTCGGCTGCAGCGCCAGATCGACCAGCGTCACCAGCTCGTCGATCTGGACGACGCCGCTCTCGTCGCAGTCACCCGGACACAGGTCGGACCCCACTTGCGCCGCGGCGGACGTCGCAGCGAGCAGCAGAAGCGGGAGCGAAAGGAGGAAAGGAAGCGCTCTCATCTGCGCTGGGTAAAAACCGTGAGCTTCTTCCTCTCGAAGAATTTCCGCACGCTGCGGATTGCGACGTAACACCCCCGGTCAGAAACGGTCAAGACCAGGGGCAATGGCGGAGTGCGGCACGCCGTCCAAATCTGGCCGAAATCGGCCTCGCCCACATAGTGCCGCAAGCCGGGAGCCCGGTCGGGCCCCTGCACGGGGTTTGCTACGTGACCCGCGGTTTGTTCATGGCGGTGCGGTTGGGAACGGGTTGGGGGTGGATCGCGGTGGGTCTCGTCGCCCTGTGGGGGGCGAGTCCGGCCGCCGCAATTCCCGTCTTCGCCCGCATCTACGACAAGCCGTGCTCCGCCTGCCACACCGTCTATCCGCAGCTCAACCCGGCGGGCGAGTACTTCCGCGCCAAGGGTCTGCACAGCATGGAGCCGGTCATCAAGCCGATCCGGATCGCCGGCGGATTCGAGGTGCCCGGCACGGTGCCGATCGCCTTCGCGTTGGCCGTTGGGGAGGACGTCAGCCGCGCCCACATCCCCAACCGTCCGGACTCGACGCAGAACCATCTGAACCTCGAGTTCGCGGCCGTGCTAGCGGGGGGTGAGCTCGGCCCGCACCTGGCGTTTCTCGCCGACTACGCCCCGGCCTATTCGATCCCGCAGACCGGCGAGCTGTTCACGAACCACAATCTCGGTATGGGCTTTCTGCAGGCGCACGCGGAACCGGGAGGCTGGTTGACGAACCTGCGGGTGGGGCTCATCGAGCTCCCGCTCGGCACCTCCCCGCGCGTCCATCGGCTGTCGGCGCAGCCCTACCTGCTCTACGGGCTGAGTGCCTTCTCGCTGCTCGGCCGCCAGAGGCCTGCCAATTCCCCGACCCTCAGCGAGACGCAGATCGGCGCCGAGCTGAGCGGGCTCGCGCCCGATGGCGGGGCGAGCGGCGCGATCGGCTTGAGCAACGGTACGAACAACCGCGCCGACAGCAAAGGCGAGCCCGACACCTACATGCGGGTTGGGCACAGCTTCGGCCTGCACCGCGCCGGCTTCTTCGTCTACTACAGTCCTGGGCTGGTGCGACACGGGCCGCCTGATCGCGGCGTGCGCCTGGGGCCCGACGCCAACTTCTTCTGGCGGCAGGTCGGACTGCGCGGGCAGTTCCTCGCCGGCTATGACGACAATCCGACCGGCGAGCACGTCGGGCTGTGGTCGTACGGCAGCTTCGTCGAGGGCGAGTACCGCTGGACTCCCGCCGTCATCACCCTCGGCCGTTTCGAATGGGCCGGGACACCGACCTTCGACGACACCGATCGCGGCGGCACGGCGCGGGTACGCCGCCATTTGTGGCAGCTGACCGGCGGCGCACAATGGCTCGTGCTCGAGAACCTCAAGCTCGTGTTCGAGGCGACCTACGGCGAGAACCGCGAGTCCGTCTCGCGCAACACGGTGGAGTCGTGGCTGGTGACCTTTCGCATCGCCACCGCGTTCTGGCCGCTGACCCCGCCGGGGCTCGACCTCGCCGTCCAGCGCTGGGACAGCATGTGACCCGCAGCGCCGTCCAGCAATGGATCGCGGGGCCGCTCGCCGCGATGCTCCTGCTCGCCGCCGGCGTCTGCCCGGCGGCGGAGGTGAGCGGTACCGTGCGCATTCGCGGCCGCCCGGCGGCGGACGCCGTCGTGTACCTCGAAGGTGGCGCGTCGCCGGCGCCGCCCCCGACACGAGTCGTGGCGCAGGCGGTCATGGATCAGAAGAACCTGACCTTCATTCCGAACGTGTTGGCCGTGCAACGGGGCACGGTCATCGAGTTCACCAACAGCGACGACGTGCAGCACAATGTCTTCACGCCCTCGGCCACGGCGGGGCGCTTCAACCTCGGCACCTACAACCGCGGCGAGACCCGCAGCGTCACTTTAGATCAGTCCGGCGACGCCGTCGTTCTCTGCAACATCCACATGGAGATGGAGGCGCACATCGTCGTGCTCGACGGCCCGTACTTCGCCGTAACCGCCGCGGGCGGCGCCTTTCGCATCGCCGATGTGCCCCCGGGCCGCTACACGCTCAAGCTCTGGCGGCGCGGCTGGCTCGCCTACACCCGCGCGGTCGACGTCGGCGGCGAGCCGCTCAGCGTCGACATCGAGGCCCGGTGATGATCGACCTCGCGGCGCCGCAGCGCTGGAGCATCAAGACCAAGAGCCTCGTCTTGTTCATCGGCTACACCGCCGCGCTCTGCGCGGTCTGGGTCGCGTTCACCATCTCGCTGGTGCGGCGTGAGACCAGCGCGGCGCACGAGCGCCTGCAGCAGACCGCCGACATCCTCGCCAGCGAGCTCGACGCGCATGTCCGCGCCGGGCTGCAGCGCCTGGAGACGGTGGCGCACCTGCCCGGCCTGGTGCACGGGTTGCCGACGATTGGCGAGTCCAAAGGCGACGGCCCGATCCCGCCGTGGACGACGCTGCACTACCTCTTCTTCAAGTCGCCGGTCTTCACCGGCGGCGTCTTTCTCGCCGACGCGCGCGGCGTCGTGCTGTGGGCGGAGCCGCCGGGCTTCCCGTGGGTCCGGCGCAACGTGTCGGATGAGCCGGCGCTGCGAGAGTTGCTCAACGCGGGGGCCGAGACGGTGACGCGGGGATTCCCCTCCAGCGAGCTGCTCGATCACCCGCACGTCGTGCTCGCCGCCGCGATCGAGACGCCGGACGGCGCGCGGGCCGGCACCCTGTGTGGGATCATCGATCTCTCGGCGCCGGCGTTCGCCGGCATTCCCGGCGCGCTCTCCACCGCGCAGGGCCGCTTCGCCGCGGTGCTCGATCAGAGCAACGCGGTGCTGGCCGGCACCAAAGGGCTGCGGCTGCTCCGCCCTCTCGCCGCTTCCGGCGACGCCGAGGAAGGCCCGTTGATGGCCTCGACGACCCTATCGAGTGCGCCGTGGCGGGTGGTGGCTGGCCAGTCGCGCGCCACCGCGCTCGCCGACATCCGACATTCGCAGCGCCTCCTGTTCGGGCTCGGGGCCGGCCTGACGTTGCTCGTGCTCGTGGTCGGCGCGCCGTTCGTGCGTCGCTTCGTCGGCTCGATCGTATCGCTGACGCACGCCGCCGAGGTGATCGCGGGCGGCGACCTGACGCAGCCCGTCGTCGTCGGCAAGCGGAGGGACGAGGTGGCGACGCTGGCGCGGATGTTCGAGCGCATGCGCGAGGAGGTGGCGCGGTCGCGCAGCTCGCTCGAGCAGCGGCTCGAAGAACGCGACGAGCTGATCCGCCTCAAGGAGGAGTTCCTCGCCAACGTGTCGCACGAGCTGCGCACGCCGCTCAACGTCATCATCGGCTACACCGACATGCTGCTCGACCACCCACTGCCGCATCAGGAGGTGGACCTGTTGATCCGCATTCGCGCCCAGTCCGAACACCTCTTCACGCTGCTGCGCGACCTGATGACGCTGGCCGGTCTCAACACCGGCAAATTGCGCCCCGAGGTGCAGGCGGTGACGGTGCCCGAGATCATGCAATGGCTCTCGCCGCTGGTCGACGAGCTGCGGCGCGGCAAGCCGGTGGAAGTGGTCTGGGAATGCCCGCCGGCGCTGCCCGTGTTGCGCACCGATCCGGTCCGCCTCGAGCAGGTGCTGTCGAACCTGGTGACCAACGCGTTCAAGTTCACCACCGAGGGCCGCATCACCATCCGCGCCTGGCACGACGCGCCAAACGACCGGGTGATCTTCGAGGTTGCCGACACCGGCATCGGCATCCCCGCCGAGGAGATCCCGCACATCTTCGACGAGTTCCGCCAGGTCGACGGCTCGATGAGCCGGCGCTACGGCGGCGTCGGCCTCGGGCTGGCGCTGGTGAAGAAGCTCACCGGTTTGCTGCAGGGCGACGTCGCGGTGTCGAGCCGACCCTATCAGGGATCGACCTTCTCGGTCGCCATCCCCCTGCAGCGCCACGCATAGTTGCCCGCCTCAGCCAGGGTCGCCGTAAGAACGCGCATCGTCCTTACACGGCGCTCCTGTAAGAGTGGCGCTTCTCACTTCTCAGGCTCGCCGGTGGGTTGGGTCGGGCCGTTGTGAGCGGGCTGGCACGGAAGCTGCGAAATGCGTGGGGAAACAGCTTGTCATTCCAGCCGCCTCGCGCACCTCGTGCGAGCCGTCAATGGCTGCTTTTGACAACCCTAAACAAGGAGGAACCCGATGAGCTCCAAACCAATGATCACGGCAGCTCTAGGCGCGTTCTTGCTGGTGGGCTGCGCCGCGCACACCGCTCAAGCTGGTGACCCGTGTTACTTCAACGGGATCAAGTATTCCGACGGCGGGGCGTCGTGCCAGAACAGCAGCGAGTTTCGCTGCGACGATGGCGAATGGATGGCGTCGGCGCGCGCCTGCAAGGCCACCGAACCCCAGATCGCCTCAACTCGCCCCTGCGACTTCGGCGGCATCTCGTTCGCGGACGGATCGGCAAGCTGTCAGGCCGGGACGCAATTCCGTTGCGAGGACGGCAAGTGGAGCAGCCTGCGCATGCCGTGCTCGGTCGGCGATTCGCCGGTTCGCGTCATCCCGTCCGGCAGCACTTGCATGTTCGGCGGGGCGACCGTCTCCAGTGGCTCGACCATCTGCCAGTCAGGCGCGACTTTTCTCTGCAACGACGGTGCGTGGTTGAACCTCGGCACCGTATGTCGCTGACGACGTCTGCTGAAGGGGATGGCTGGAGCAATTGTGGTGCTGCTCCAGCCATCTTCAGTTTCGGGCGCCGTCGCCGCTGGTTTCGGTCAAGTGTTGACCCGGGCCTGTCGCACCGGCCACCGCCGATTGTGGCGCCTGGGGTTCCGAGGCCGAACACAAACACGGCCCGACCGAGCACGACACGACCATCGACGGCGGCAGGGTCTCGTCCCCATAGCCGGTGCGCTGACACAGACCTGCAGCGCGGCGATAAACGTTCTCGATGCGAACCGCCTCCAATTCGTGTTCACCTGGGTTCAGACCGTCGCAGTCCTGCGCCGCGTGCACCAACTCATGCAAGAGCGATGCGGTTGGATCGCGCAACAAGGGGCGGCGTGGGTCGGCGCTGCATTCGAGCTCGACCTCGGTTCGAAGTGAAGGATTCCAGGTGATCGCCCGCGGCATCATCTGATCGAACGGCGGCCGATCAAAGAGGTTTCGCGTCGCGGTCGCGTCCGTGCAGAGATTGTAGGTATTGCTCGCACAGCGTCGGACACGGTCGATTACCGCGTGGATCTCAGCCGACTCGCCGCAGGGGTCGACACTTTGTTCCAGCTGCACCAATCCAGCCGCGATCGCGCTGCCATCGCGAGCACAAACGTTCAGCTGCGCCCGCGCAACCGTCGACCACGACAACACTAGAATCGCCGACATCAGTAGTCGGCGCGCCGCGGCCGCACGGGCTCGAATCCGCAGCGCTCTCATCCGTTGAGGCCCGTCACTTCCACCACGGGGCGGTGACGGCACCATTGGGCGTTCCGTACGCTCATGATTGGGATGCTCAAACTCATACGCATCCCGCCCGACCGGGGCAACAAAAATATCGAGTCGCTAAGCCTGCTCGCGCAGGACGCGCTTGAGGATCTTGCCGGTTGGGTTGCGCGGGATCTCGTCGAGGAACTCGACGTCGCGCGGGATCTTGTAGCGCGCCAGGCGGCTGCGGACGTAGTCCTTCACCTCGTCGGCGGTGAGCGCGCGACCCCGCTGCGGGACGACGAAGGCTTTGAGGCGTTGGCCGAACTCCTGGTCGGGAACGCCGATGACCGCGACATCGGCGATCGCTTCGTGGTCGGCGAGCAGGCTCTCGACTTCGAGGGGGAAGACGTTCTCGCCGCCGGAGATGATCATGTCGTCGTCGCGTCCGGCGACGAACAGGCGGCCGTGCTCGTCGAAGTAGCCGACGTCGCCGCTCGACATCATGCCGTCGATGATCTCCTTGCCGCCGCCGCCGGTGTAGCCGTCGAACTGCGCCTGGTTGGCGACGAAGATGCGCCCGATCTGGCCGCGCGGCACTTCCTTCCCGTTTTCGTCGAGAATCCTCACCACCACGCCGCGCGGCACGCGGCCAGCCGTACCGGGCGCGGCGCGCAGGTCGGCGGGGCCGGCGATGCTGGCCTGCGCCACTTCGGTGGAGCCGTAGAAGTTGTAGAGGTTGTCGCCGAAGGTGTTCATCCAGCGCACGGCCAGTTCGCCGGGCAACGCCGAGCCGCTGGCGGCGGTGATGCGCAGGCTCGACGTGTCGTGGCGGCGGATGGCGTCCTGGTCGAGCCCCAGCATGCGCTGCATCATCACCGGCACGACCGCCAGCGTCGTGGCCTTCGACTGCGCCACCGCGGCCAGCGTGCCCTCCGGATCGAAGCGGCGTCGCAGCACGACGGTGCACGACAGCATGCCGGCGATAGTGAGCTGCGTCAGGCCCCAGGCATGGAACGTCGGCGCGGCGATCACGGTGGTCTCGCCGACGCGGTAGGGCATCGCCGCAAACACGCCGACCATCGTGTCGAGATCGATCTTCTTGGCCGGGCGGCGCGCCCCCTTGGGCGTGCCGGTCGTGCCGGAGGTGAGAATCGTCGCGCGCCCCGGCCTTTTGGGGGTCGGCGGCTCGGCGCTCGAATGCCGCGCGGCCAGCTCGTCGAGCGACGGCCGATTCGCAGCGCCCTCGTGCCAGGCGAGGAACAAGTGTCGATCGCCGGCGCCGGCCTCGACCATGGCGGAGAACTCGTCGTCGTAGATCACCGCCACGGCCTGCTCGCGCGCCAGCACATCGCCGAGCTGGGGGCCGGCGAAGCCGGTGTTGAGAAAGAGGGCGTCGGCGCCGACCTTGGCCGCCGCCACGGTGGCCTCGACGAAGCCGCGGTGATTGCGGCACAGGATGCCGATGCCGTCCCCCTCGCGCACGCCGGCGGCAGCGAGGCCGTTGGCGATCGCGTTCGTGCGCCGGTGCAGCTCGCCGAAGGTGAGTGTCCCCGCATCGTCGATGATCGCGACATCGTTGGGCCGGCGCGCGGCCGAGGCGGCGAACCCAGCCGCCGCGGTCGGCCCCCAGCGCTTGTTGGCGCGACCGAGAGCGAGAATGAAGCTCGGGCTCAGGACCCCGGCGCCCCCCAAAACCCGAAAGGTCTGACCCCAACGGGCTACCACACTTGAGTTCTGCGACATCTGGTTTCCATACATCGCCGCGCCAAGTGCTGCCAACTGCGGCGGATGCGGCAGGGTTCTTGTTGAGGGCATTCCTTCGCGGCTTCGTGTGAGACAGAAGAAGGAATCTCACGCGAGGGCGCGAAGCCGCGAAGAGGATCCCGGACGGATCACAGGCTGAACGTCGCGCCCTCGGCGGCGGGGGTGACGGGGAAGCCCGGGCGCAGCCGTTCCTGCGCGTCGGCCAGCATGCGGTCGATGTCCTCGTCGGTGTGGGTCGGATCGTGATGGAACGCGACGAGGCGTTTGACGCGCGCCAGGCGGGCGAGCTCGATCACTTGATCGATCGAGCTGTGCCCCCAGCCGACATGGTCGGCGTACTCGGTCTGCGTATATTGCGCGTCGTGAATCAGCAGATCGACATCGGCGACGAGGTCGAACCCTGACGTCCAATCGGGCGCCAAAGGAAACTTCGTCGCGCCGAGGGCCGGTTCGTGATCGGGCAGATAGGCGACCACCCGGTCCGCGCTGCTGATGCGGTATCCCACGGTCGGTCCGGGATGGCAGACCAGGGCGGCGCGGACGCGGAACGCACCGATGTAGAAATCGCCGGCCGGCACTTCGTGCAGCGCCAGGCGGCACGGCAGATCGCGCATGTGGACGGGGAAGAACGGCGGCGACAGGTAGCGCGTCAACCGGCTGCGCAGACTGAGCGTGGCGCCCGCCGGTCCCCAGATGTGCACCTCCATGTTTGGGTCGTAGAGCGGGCCGAAGAAGCCGAGGCCCTGAATGTGGTCCATGTGCAGGTGGGTCAGGAGCAGGTCCAGGCGCCGCAGCCCCGACGGCAGCGCCGTGCCGAGGCGGCGGATGCCGGTTCCCGCGTCGAGCACGAGCACCGTGTCGGCAGCATCGCGCACCTCGACGCACGACGTGTTGCCGCCGTAGCGGGCGGTGTCCGTCCCCGGGCTGGCCAGGGAACCGCGCGTGCCCCAGAGCGTGACGTTCATTGTTCGTCAACCTCCCAGAAAATCGCGATGGCGCCGAGATGGCGATGGGCATGGCCGATCAGCGGCATGGCGGTGATGGCAATGACGCGGCGCACCTTGTCGAGCCCGACGATGCCGATACGGCTGTGCACTGGCCGGTGCTGCTCGAGCGCGATCATCAGCGGCAGCTGATCCGGCGCGAGCGGCACACCGGATTCGTCGGTGGCGTTGAACGCCGTGCCCCACTCGTTGCCGGCCAGCTCGCCGGTCTCCTCGAAACGTTGCCCCAGGATTCGCTCGGCCGGCTCGTTGTAGAAGATCAGCGTTCCCGCCGGATCGACGATGAAGATCGGCATCGCCAGATAGCTCGCCAGCTGGCGAGTCAGAATGACCTCGATCTCGTGCTGTGCCATAGCGTTCCCCCCATCCAGGTCAGGAGCAGATTTGTCCGTTCACCTCATGGTATGCCGACTCAGCCGCCCGGCAAGGGCAGAAACACGCCGGCGTCAGCGGCCGCGGAACTCGGGTGGCCGCTTGGCGATGAAGGCGGCGATGCCCTCGCGCGCGTCGGCGCTGCGGGCGATGTCGGAGATGGCGCGCGTCTCGAGCTCCATCTGCGTTTCCAGCGTGCCGGTCCAGCCCGCGTGCAGCAGCCGCTTGGACGCGCCGAAGGCACGGGTAGGACCGGCAGCGAGCGCGGCGGCGAGGGCGCCCGCTTCGGCCAGTAGGTCGGGGTCGGGAATCACACGCGTGACGATGCCGAGCGCCAACGCCTCTGACGCGCTGAGCACGCGGTTGGTCAGCGTCAGCTCCAGCGCGCGGCGCAGACCAACGACGCGCGAGAGGAAGTACGTCGACGACCCGTCGGGCACCAGGCCGGCGCGGGTGTACGCCATGGTGAACTTGGCGCTGGCGGCGGCGAGCACGAGGTCGGCGGCGCAGGCAAAGCTCATGCCCGCCCCCGCCGCGCTGCCGTGCACGGCGGCGATCACCGGCGCGTCCATACGCGTCAGGCGCGAGACGCCGGCGTGCAGATACGTGGTCACCTCCTTGAGGTAACGCGGCAAGTCGTCGCCGCGGCCGGCGAAGGTCTTCAGGTCGCCGCCGGCGCAGAACATCTTCCCCGCCCCGCTGAGCAGCACGACGCGCACCGCCGGGTCCTCGTCGCACTGCAGCGCCGCGTACATGAAGTCGCGGGCGAACTCGAGCGTGATCGAGTTCGCCGCCTCCGGGCGGTTGAACGTCAGATGCGCCACGCCATCGCGCACCGATAGATCGATCGTGTCGTACTTCATCGGACGGCCTCCCTCGCCAATCAACAGACCCGTTCCACCAGAACCTGACACACGTCCCCATCCCCCGTCCACGATTGTCGTTTGTCAGCGGCCGCCGCGAGTGCCACATCTGACCGGTCGCCATGTCGCCCGACCACCGTTCATCGTTTCGACTGCTGTTCCTGTCCGTCGCCTGCGTCGGCATCGGACAGTCGATGTTGTTTTCCATCCTGCCGCCGGTGGCGCGCGAGATCGGTCTGTCGCCGTTCCAGGTCTCGACCGTCTTCGCCACCTCGGCCTCGATCTGGGTCTTCATCAGCCCGATGTGGGGACGGCGCAGCGACCGGAAGGGCCGGCGCAACATCATCCTCTTCGGGCTGCTGGGGTATGCGCTGTCGATGTCGCTCGTCGCGCTGGTGCTGCAGAGCGGGCTCTGGCACCTGCTGCCGACGTCGATCGTCTATCCGCTGCTGGTCGGCGCGCGCTCGCTCTTCGCGGTGCTCGGCTCGGGCACCGGTCCGGCCTCGCAGGCGTACATCGCCGACCGCACCAGCCGCACCGAGCGCACGGCCGGCGTGTCGGTGCTCAATGCCGGCATGGGCCTCGGCGAGACCATCGGGCCGGGCATCGGCGCCGCCCTGGCGGCGATCGGCCTGCTCGCGCCGCTGTATTTCTCCGCCGCGCTGGCCGTGCTGAGCGCCGCGGCGATCTGGCGCTTCCTCCCCGAGGAGGGGCCGCCGGCACACGCCGAGCATCCGATGGGGCGCCGGCTGCGCGCGCGCGACGGCCGCATCTTGCCGTTCATCCTGGTCGCGACATCGCTGCAGGCGGTGCGCGCGACGACGGTCATCACCTTCGGCTTTCTGCTGCAGGACGTCCTCGGCCTGACGCCGCACGAGACCGTGCAGTACTGCGGCATCGGCTTCGTCGTGCTGGCGGTCTCCAGCGTGCTGACGCAGCTCGTGCTGGTGCAACGCCTGCGGCCGTCCGGTCGGGCGATGATCCGCACCGGCGTCGTGCTGATGCTCGCCGCGTTCGTCCTGCTGTGCACGGGCGGCACCTTCCCCGCCTATGTCGCCAGCCTGGCCCTGCTCGGCACCGGGCTCGGCCTGGTGCGGCCGGGCTCGGCGGCGGGTGCATCACTCGCCGTCGGCCCCGACGAGCAAGGGTCGGTCGCCGGCCTGCTCGGCGGCGTCGCGGTGATCGGCAACGTGGTCGGACCGATGATCGGCACCAAGCTCTACGAGCTCGCCCCGCTCGGCCCGTACATGCTGAACGCCGGCGTCATGGCCATCGTGTTGGTCTACGTCTTCGCCAACCGGCGCCTGCGCGCGGCGTGAATCGTTGGTACCAAGCTCGTTGTTCCTGCCGCATCGCGTGAGGGTCCCTTCTCCCGGATGGGAGAAGGACAGGATGAGGGGGATTAAATTGATCGGCGAAGCCACCCCGGCTTTGGCGACCCGTTCAGGGCAGCACTTCAGCCGTGGCCTTCGGCGCCATTCAATCCCCCTCACCTTAATCCTCTCCCATCCGGGAGAGGAAACCACGATGCTACGCGCCGGCGAGCGGGCTGCCCTTCACATGCCAGCGCAGGTTCCCGATCAGGTCGACCAGGATCAGCCGGTCTGCGAAGGACCACGTGCCGTCGCGGAGCGCGAAGCGGTCGTGGTAGCGGCCGGCGATGATGGTCTGCAGGGGCAGCTCGGGGCGGGCTTGCAGGACGGTGAAGTACGAGCGCGCCGCAGCGCCGTCCTCATCGACGTCGATGACGAGGTTGGTGATCACGTGCTTCGTGCACGGCGAGCCGTCGTACAGGATGACCGTCTCCCGGTACAGGGCCAGCGTCTCCTCGCGCCCGCGCCGCACCGCGTCGCGCTGATCGCTGCGCAGGGTCCCGTCCGCAAACAGGTTCGCCACGCCTTCGAGGTCGCCCGCGTCGAGCCGCTCCGCATAGGCGAAGACAAGCCGCGCAATCGCCTCGCGATCCCCCGCCACAACGACACGCCGCATGCCCGCTCGTACCACGGCGGCGCCAGCCTTGTCGCCTCCTCCCCTCGGCCGCGGCCGTAGCCTCCGCCTCAGCCTGCGGCGCCAAGCCGCCCAAGAAATACGCTGAACACCACGCGCCGCCTAATTCTGAGGCAACCGACGGAGCTCGAACGGCGTTGGATGCGATCGCCGGCGAAAGCCGAGCAGCGTGCGCCCGTGGCCTCCGTCTTGCTGTTAGCATCTACGTGTTCCAGGCCCCACAGCGCACACAAGGAGCGATATGAAGAAAGTCGAAGCGATCATCCAACCGTTCAAGCTCGAAGATGTCAGGGAAGCCCTCGCCCGAGTGGGGATCGAGGGGATGACGGTCAGTGAAGTGAAGGGCTTCGGCCGGCAGAAGGGGCACAGCGAGAGTTATCGCGGCGCCGAGTACGTCGTCGATCTCGTCCCGAAGATGAAAGTCGAGGTCGTCATCGACGACGCCAAGGCCGCGCAGACGGTCCAGGCCGTCATGGAGGCCGCCCGCACCGGCAAGCTCGGCGACGGCAAGATCATCGTGCTGCCCGTCGCCGAGGTGGTCCGCATTCGCACCGGCGAACGCGGCCACGACGCCATCTAGCCTTGTCTCAGGCCGCGCTTCAGCCGAGCAGCACCGGAGCCAGGGCGCGCCATTCGCGCATCGGCAGCGCGCTCGGGTTCGCGTCCAGCACCTGAATGCAGACGTGATCGGCGCCGGCGTCGTGGTGGGCTTTGACCCGGCGCGCGATGGCGGCCTCGTCTCCCCAGGCGACGATGGCGTCGACCAGGCGGTCGCTGCCGCCGTTGGCGATGTCTGCGTCCGTGAAGCCGAGCCGTTTCAGGTTGTTCACGTAGTTCGGCAGGCCGAGGTACATCACCATGTGCTGGCGCCCGATCGCGCGCGCCGTGGCGGCATCGGTCTCGAGCACGACCGCCTGCTCGGGACACAGCAGCGGTCCCTTGCCGAGGATGGCGCGCGCCTGCGCCGTGTGCTCGGGCGGCACGAAGTACGGGTGGGCCCCGGCGGTGCGCTCGGCCGCGAGCTTGAGCATCTTCGGCGCCAGTGCGCCGATCACGGTCTTGGGCTCGATCGACGGCGGCACCGCGGCGAAGGGCACGGCGGCCATCGCGTCGAGATAGGTGCGCATGGCGCTCAGCGGGCGCTGGTAGTCGTGCCCGCGCATGCCGACCAGGGGCGCGTGGCTGACGCCGATGCCGAGCAGAAAGCGGTCCGGGTAGGCCTCGGCGAGCGTTTTCTGCCCAGCGGCCATCGCCATCGCATCGCGGCCCCAGATGTTGGCGATGCCCGTCGCAATCACGATCCGGCGCGTGCCGGCGAGCAGCAGGCCGGCGCTGGTGAGGGCCTCGCGCCCCATCGCCTCGGGAATCCATATGGCGCCGTATCCCAGCGCCTCGATCTGTGCCGCCGTCTCTTGCGCCTGGGCCGCCGGCTGTAAATCGAGCGCAAACGTCCAGATTCCGACCCGTCCGATATCCATGCCTGGCTCCCTCCCGTTCGACTGCAGACAGATCAACCACAGAACGCCGTGAAGAGCGAGACAGGCGGCCCCTGCCGCGGCGCGCCGCCGCGCTGTGCGGTTTGTTGACAAGGTTCGGGAGCCCCGATAGACAGCCTTGCTTTCACGGTCGTCCCCGGCGCCGTGTGCTCGACAACCATGACCGCGAACCAGACTCCAAGCGTCCTCGATCGACCGCTGATCGGCAAGTTCACCGTCGAGCAGGTGCTCTACGTCGTGATCTTCCTGGTCGCCGTGTTCCTGCGCACCTACGAGCTGGGCGTGCGGCCGTATCACCACGACGAGTCGATCCACGCCTTCTTCTCGTGGAAGATCACCCAGTCGGGGCTCGGCGACTACCGCTACGATCCCGTCTACCACGGCCCGGTGCTGTATTACTCGTCGGCGCTGGCCATGTGGCTGTTCGGCGACTCCGACTTCACCGGCCGGCTCAGCGCCGTGACGTTCGGCCTCGCGGTCCTCGGCTTCGCCTGGCCGCTGCGGCGCTATCTGGGCCGCTGGGGCGCCTTGTCGTTTCTGATCCTGGTGACGTTCTCGCCGGCGTGGGTCTACTTCACCCGCTTCATCCGCCACGACATCTATCTGGCCGCGACCAACATGGTGGCGGTCTACTTCGCCTTCCGCTACGGCGAGACGCGCCAAGCCAAGTTCCTCTACTACGCGGCTGCCGGTCTGGCGCTCGGGTTCTGCAACAAAGAGGACATGTACCTGATGTCCCCGGTCTACCTGGCCGCCCTGGTGGCCATGATGGGCTGGGGTCCAGTGCGTCGCGAGGAGCGCTGGGGCCGGGTCTTCAGCGAAACCGGGGAGTTCTTTCGCACCAGCATCATCCCCATCCTGACCTCGCTGGTGATCTTCGCCATCATCTGGGGCGTCCTCTACACGTCCTTCGGCTATCACCCCGAGAACTGGAACGCCGTCGGCCGCGCCATCACGTACTGGTGGGGGCAGCATCAGATCAAGCGCATCGGCGGCGCGTGGTGGTACTACACGCCCGAGCTGGTGCTCTACGAGCCGCTGATCACGTTCCCCGCCCTGGCGCTGATCATCGGCGCCCTCATGCAGAAGAAGCCGGCGCCGGACCGCTTCACGCGCTTCCTGGTCGTGTGGGGCATCGGCACGGTGGCCATCTACGCGTGGGCGCAGGAGAAGGTGCCCTGGCTGCTGGTACCGCAACTGCTGCCGCTGTCGCTGCTCTCGGCGCGCTGGTTCGGCCGCATGATCGAGACCCGCGCCTTGCTGCGACCGGCGCCGCTGCTGACGACGAGCGCCATCGGCGCGCTGACGCTGTGGTCGATGGTCGCCTCCAACTTTCTCTACAACGCGCCGCAGCCGGACGAGCCCGAGCCCAAGCACGAGACCATGCTCTCGTACGTCCAGTCGACGTACGACATCGAGAAGATCATGGGCCGCATCGACGGCATCGCCGCCACGCTCGGCAGCGGCCTGAAGACCCGCCTCGCCGTCTCCGGCGACGCGACCTGGCCCTTCAGTTGGTACCTGCGCCACTACCCGGTGAACTGGTCGGCCAACGTGCGCGAAATCAACGTGCCGGTGCTGATCGTCGACAAGGGCGTGGCCAAGGCGACCGACGACGTACTGCTCGAGACCTACGAGAAGGTGCCGTTCGCCATCCGCGGTTGGTGGGAACCGTCGTGGGGCGGCGGCAAGCCGACCGCGGCCGACCTGCTGCGCTTCCTCATCAAGCGCGAGGTGTGGAGCCCGACCGGGTCCAGCGACGCGGTGATGTACATCTACAAGAACCCGAAGCCGGGCCAGACCGATTTCCCGACCCTGACGGTCAATCCGCCGCCCGCCGCGCGCGGGTATCCGCAGCAAGCCCATGTCCTCCCGGCCGCCGCCATCTGGGGCAGTGCCGGCAATGGGCCCGGACAGTTCAACGAACCGCGCGGCCTGGCCGTCGACGCCAACGGCAACCTCTACGTCGCCGACACCAAGAACCACCGCATCCAGAAACTGGGACCGAACGGGGACGTGTTGAAGGTCTGGGGCGGCGAGGGCAGCGAGCAGGGCCAGTTCAAGGACCCGCACGGCATCGCGGTCGGACCCGATGGATCGGTGTACGTCGCCGACACCTGGAATCACCGCGTGCAGGTGTTCACGCCCGACGGCGCCTTCGTCCGGCTGTGGACCGAGCCCGGGTTCTGGGGACCGCGCGGCATCGCCGTGGCGCCGAACGGCAACGTGTTCGTCACCGACACCGGCAACAAGCGCATCTGCTCATTTACCGCCCAGGGCCAGCAGCTCGAGACCTGGGGCACCGACGGGTCGGCCCAGGGCCAGCTGATCGAGCCGGTCGGTATCGCCGTCAACGAGCTCGGCGACGTCATCGTCGCCGACACCGGCAATCGCCGCCTGCAGGTGTTCCAGCCCGAGGGCGGGTTCATCAAGGAATGGCCGATCTTCGGCTGGGAGGAGTTCTACACCGAGCCCTACATTGCCGCGCTCGGCGAGGACGTCTTCACCACCGACTCGCACACCCACCACTTCGCCCGCTATCGCGACGGCAAGCTGACCGGGCTGTGGGGCAAGAGCGGCGCCGGCAGCGGCGAGTTCAACCGCGACATCGGCATCGCCGCGATGGCGCCGAACATCGTCTTCGTCTCGGACACGATGAACAACCGCATCCAGAAGTTCGTCCTGCCCGACGCCCCGGCCGCCGCCGGGGCACCCGCCGCCCCTGCCGCCCCATAGGCGCGGCGGGCCAGAGCGCAGCGCGCTACTGGCCCGACACGATCTTCTGGCGCAGGCGGAACAGGTCGTAGAAGGCGCGCACGATGACACTCAGGTGCGCGCCGGTCTGCACACCGGCTTCGCGCGGATAGTGGTGCACGCCGACCTCGCGGATGCCGCAGTTGTGGCGGATGGCGCGACCGTAGAGCTCGGCGTTGATGAGCGCGCCGGTCGATTCGAGCGTGATGCTGCGCAGCACGCGTTTCGGGATGAGCTTGAAGGCGCAGTTGAGATCGCGCACGCGCACGCCGAGCATGATGCGCACCAGCCAGCCGCCGAACAGCTTGGCGTTGAGACGGCGCATGAACGGATCGCGGCGCTCGATGCGGTAACCGGTGACGATGACGTCCTCGCTGGCGAGCGGGAAGAGCTTCTCGAGGTCCTCGATGTGGAACTGACCGTCGCCGTCCATGTAGAAGACGTACGTCTTGACCGCCGCATCGAAGCCCGTGCGCAGCGCGGCGCCGTAGCCGCGGTTCTGCGGATGATGCTGCGGCCGCAGTTGCGGGATATCGGCCTTCAACCGGTCGAGGATCGCACCGGTGGCGTCCTTGCTGCCGTCGTTGACCGCCAGGATCTCGTAGTCGAGATCGAACTGGTCGAGGTACGCGGCGACGCCCCGCACCACGGTCTCGATGTTGGCCTCTTCGTTGTATGCCGGCAGAACCACCGACAGTTCCCGCACCGGGCCGGCCGCGCGCTTGCTTTTTGCCTCTTCACTCATAGAATCCCGTCACCTATCGAGAAATCGTTGTGATCGTCGAGTGCCCGAATTGCCATACCCGCTTCCGCCTCGATGAGCAGCGGCTAACCGAACCGCGCGCGCAGCTCAAGTGCGCCCGCTGCCAACACGTGTTCGCGGCCCCGGCCGCGCGCCCCGCGCCCGCCCCGCCCGACTCCGCCCCGACCCCAAAACGCGCGGCGCCGAGTCGGCCACCGCGCGCCGTGCCGCCGGTGGAGGAAACGCTCTCGTTCTCCTTCGGCGACGAGGACGAGGAGTGGCGCGCGGGTGACTCGCTCGGCGCCAGCGGCGTGCCGGAGGAGCAGTTCTCGCTCGGCGTCGGCAGCAAGGTGCAACCCCCTGCCCCGCCGCGCCGCCAGCCGCCGCGCCCAGCCGCGGTGGAGGATGATTTGTTTCTGCGCGTCGACGACGACGAGGCGCCGACGGTCGTGCCCGAAGGCGAGACGGTCGCGGCGGACGACATCGACGAGGACGTCGCTGATGACGTTGAAGACGTCGCCAATGATGTCGAGGACGAGGAGATGGCGGAGAGCGGTGGTGGCAGCATCAGTCTACGGCCCGTGTTCGTGTTCCTGCTCCTGGTCGTCGCCGCGTACGCGGTGCTCGCCCGCACGCTCTACGCCAACCCCGAGTGGGCGCAGCAGATCACGCACGACCTGCCCGTGCTGGGCAACGATGTCCGGGACCGCACTCTCAATCGCAGCGTCGCACTCATCGGCATTCAAGGGCAATACGAGCGCAGCAAGGACGGTGCGCTGGTGTTCCTGGTCAGCGGGCTGGCCCACAACCAATCGGCAGTTTCACTGGACAAGGTGCAGATCATTGCCAGACTTTTCGACGCGCAGAGCAGACAGATCGACGAACAGATGGTGTATTGCGGGAACTCCGTGCGGCGCGAGCTGTTGCGCGATCTCTCCACCCCTCAGATCGCGGTCCTCAAAGGCCTCAAACCCCCGCAGCGACTCGGCGTTCAACCGGGAGAGAAGTGCCCGTTCGTCACCATCTTCACCGATGTGCCGCCCGCCGTCGCCAGCGTCACCACCGAGGTCGCCACCGCGCAGCGCCACGGCTAAGACGTCCCGTCCTCCTTCTCGTCCGCGCCCCCCGGCTGCGGCCGCGCCGCATCCGCGTCGCCCTTCGGCGTCACGTCGATTTCGTCCGGGGCCTTCACCTGTTTGCGGAAATTGCGGATGCCGCGCCCGAGGCCGTCGCCGATCTCCGGCAGCTTGCCCGCCCCGAAGATGATCAGCACGATTACGAGGATGACGACCAGCTCCCCAATTCCCAAGCCGAACATGGCCAAATGCTATACGTGAACCCGACCGGCTGGCGCAAGACACGCGTCCGGCACCCAGGCGACATTTCCTCCGACCGCCGCCGCGGCTAAGCATTGTCCGATGTCGACCTGGGCCCCCCGCTCGAGCTCGCTGGCGCTGTCGATTGTGCTGCACGCGCTGCTCCTGTTCGCCCTGCGCTCCACCCAGGTCGTCCAACCCTCCTTCATCGATCTCAGCAAGCCGATGCCGGTGAAGATCCTGCCGGCGCGGCCGCCGCGGCGTCACCCCGCGGCGAAAGCGGTGCCACCCCCCAGGGCGGCCGCGCCGCAGCCCCCGCCACAGGCCCCACCTGCGCTACCGGAACCCGAAGCCGCCAAGCCGGAACCACCGCCGCCCCCACCGCCGAAGGCCATTCCCCTCCCCGAGCAGCAGATCGTCAGCCCGTCGGAGTCGGGCCAGGAGGTGCCACCGCCCGACACGCGCTTTCTCAGCGACCGCGACAGCACGGTCCCCGAACAAAAGATGAAGCGCGGCGAACCGGCCGCCGGCACCGGCGAAGACAGCGCGCCGCAACCGCGGCCGGCGCGGCGCGCCGAACGCCCGCCGCCGAAGGCGGGCCAGGAGAACGGCCGCCCGCGCCAACTCGCCGCCGTGCCGCGCCTCGACCAGCTGCTACCCAACGCCCTGCAGCTCGCCGGCGAGGGCTATGGCGAGCCGCAGCCGGCCAAGCCACAGCCCGAAGCCGAGCAGGCCGAGCGCCGCCACGCGCGCCTGGGCACCGGCACGGCCTGGCTGCCGAGCCCGGGCAACGGCGGCACGATGGATTTCCTCCCCGACGTGCGCGAGGGCGACATCACGCTGCTCAACACCAAGGCCGAGCGCTTCGCGCCGTTCGTGCGCCGGGTGGCGCTGCGCGTTTTCCAGAACCTGATGATCTCCATGCGCCGCGACCTCACCCGCGCGGCGATCACGGCACAAGAGGAGGTCGCCATGAACGCGCTGATGAGCAAAGGCGGCGATCTCGTCTCGATGGACATCACCGAACGCTCGGCCAGCGTCTCGCTCGGCACCGACCGCAAATTGCAGCAGGCCTGCCTCGACGGCTTCTTCGACCGCAACCCCCCACCCGGCGCCGAAGGCGCCGACGGCAACTACCACTTCGTCCTGCGCACCGAGGTGGTGAGCATCGCCGACCAGTCCGGTCGCCGCATCGGGTATCAGGTCACGTTCCAGGCCGGCCTGCTGTAGAGGGGGATGCAGTTCCTCTCCCTCCGGGGGCTTTGCACACAAAGTCACCGTTGAACGGCGCTCTGGTCGGCGTCGGGGTCGGAATCGGTATCGGGATCGAGGGCGACGAAATGAATTGCGGCCTGTGTCGATGCGATCCGCTAGGAACCGCAGAATCCCTGGGACAGGAATCGATTCCGATCCCGATAGCGATTCCG
>CAYVUV010000148.1:0-13687 GCA_964455095.1 uncultured Binatia bacterium (SeqCode) | reverse complement strand
CTTGTCCGCGGTGCGGCAGGAAGCGGCCGTCAGCGGGCAGCCGTCCAGGAAGCAGGCATCCGCGCCCTCGTTGCAGGTCTCGCCGATTCCGCACGGCGTGCCCGGTGAGGTGCACGTCCCGCCCTGGCAGGTATCGACGCCGTCGCAGAACGCCCCGTTCGAGCAACCCGTTCCGTCCGCTTCGAACGCGTCGGCCGGGCACGTCGTGGACGACCCATCACAGGTCTCCGCGACGTCGCACGCGCCCGCGTCGGCGCGGCACACCGTGCTGCTGGGTTCCACGCCGTCGGCCGGACACGCACCGCTCGCGCCGTCACACTGCTCGGCAATGTCGCAGTCACCGGCCGACGCCCGGCACTCCGTGCCACTCGCCTTGAAGCCATCGGCCGGACAGCTCCCGGCGCCGTCGCAGTTCTCCGCCTCGTCGCAATCCTGTCCCGCGCTCGCCGCACGGCAGAGCGTCGTGATCGCCGCGTGGTTGCCCAGACATGTCCCGGACCCGTCACAGGTGTCCGGGTCCGTGCAGGCCGTATCGCTCGGATCCCCGCACGCCGTCGTCGCGGGTTCGAACGCATCGGCCGGACAGGCACTGCTCACCCCGTCGCACTGCTCCTCGACGTCGCAGTCGCCCGCATCGGCGCGGCACACGGTGCCGTTTGCCTTCACTCCATCGGCCGGGCAAATCGGCGTGCTGCCGTCGCAGACTTCCGCTTCGTCACACAGCTGCCCTGCACTCGCCGCGCGGCACTCCGCTCCGGGGTTGCCGGCCGGATGCGCACACGTCCCGCCGCCGTCGCACTCGTCGACCGTACACGTCTCGCCGTCGTCGGTGCAGGCCGTGCCCGCCGTTTCGTCGTTGATGTCGCACGTTCCGGCGCCATCGCAGGTATCCGGGTTGGCGCAATCGGTGTCGCTCGGATCGCCGCAGGCAAAGCCCGACGGCTCGTCGTTGATCAGACACGCCCCGGCCCCGTCGCAGGTATCCGGGTTCGTGCAATCCGTATCGCTCGGATCGCCACAGGCGGTCGCCGCCGGCTCGAAACTGTCCGCCGGGCACTGGAAGTTCACGCCGTCGCAGACTTCCTGTACATCGCATTCACCGGCGTCGGCTCGGCAGACAGTTGCCGCCGGCTTCGGCGCATCGGCCGGACAGGCACCCAGGCCGTCGCAGAACTCCGCTTCGTCGCAGAGCTGACCCGCGCTCGCCGCGCGACACAGCGTGCTGATCGGCTTGTTGTTCACGTCACAGGTTCCGGCCCCGTCGCAAGTATCGGGATCATCGCAGTTGGTATCGCTCGAATCGCCGCAGGCAAATCCGGAGACCTCGTCGTTCACTTCGCACAGCCCGCTGCCGTCGCAGGTATCCGGATTGGTGCAATCGGTGTCACTCGGATCGCCGCACGCAGTCGCCGCCGGTTCGAAGGCATCGGCCGGACAGCTCGGCGTGCTGCCGTCACAGACTTCCTGCACATCGCACTCGCCGGCATCGGCGCGACACACGCTGCCGCCATTGCCGGCCGGATGGGTGCAGGCGCCGCCGCCGTTGCACTGATCGACGGTGCAGGTCTCACCATCGCTCGCGCAGGCGGTGCCCGACGTCTCGTGATTGCTCTGGCAGGTCCCGGAGCCGTTGCAGGTGTCCGGGTTGGTGCAGTCGTCGTCCAGGCCGCTGCCACAACTGGTGCCGTTCGCTTCGAACCCATCCGCCGGACAGTTGCCGGCGCCGTCGCAGGTCTCCTGCACATCGCATTCACCGGCATCGGGGCGGCAGACCACGCTCGGCAAGGCGAAGCCATCGGTTGGGCAGTCGTTGCCGGCGCCGTCGCAGGACTCCGCCACGTCGCAGATTCCCGCGGAGATCCTGCACACCGCCGACGATTTTCCATCCGGCGGGCAGCTCGGTCCCGAGCCCGTGCAATTCTCTTGCGGATCGCAAACACCCGCTGATGTCCGGCACACGACGCTGGCCAGGGCAAAGATGTCGGCCGGACATGTGGCGCTCGACCCCGTGCAGGTCTCCGCCACGTCGCAATCACCCGCCGTGGCGCGACAGGTTTGGCCCGCGCTGCGGAACTGGCAGGTGCCGGTACAGCACGACGTCGAGGCGCCGTTCGACCCGCCCAGGTCGCAGGGCTCCTTCGTCTCCACGATGCCATTGCCGCACATCGGCAGCGGCGCCACCGACCAGCCCGAGTTGACGCGGTTGTCGTCGAGCACCTTGGCGTTGCAGCCGACCGCCGTCGCCGCGGCCGATGCGCCGCCCGCGCCCTGGAAGCCGATCGTCGCCGTCTGGCCGTTGGCGAGGTTTTGCTCGTTGTAATAGGCGACGCTGATCGTGTTCGAGCGCTCGTGGATCTGCACCTGAAACGAGACGTCGTCGCCGCCGTCGTCGCCGCTGACGCGCGTGTCGAGGAAGAAGTCGGCGATGAAGGTCCGGTTCGGGCTCGTGCCCACGACGCCGTACTCGATCGTGCTCGCGCCGGCCGTCACCATGTCGTCCCAGAACGCGGCCAGGAACGGATTGGTGTGCGCGGCGGTCGGCAGACAGTCGTTGGTCGGATCGCTGTCACCCGACGTGTTGCCGCCGAATTCGATCCAGCCGTTGGTCGACATCGTCAGCGCGGTGTAGTTGGTGCCGTCGATGTTGAGGTTGAACGGCAGCGTGAAGTCGCGGGTCACGTCGTTGCCGCTGAAGGTCTGCAGGCCGGCGATGCCGCCGATGTCGTCGGGGCTGTACGTCGTGATGCTGTGCAGCGAGACGGCACCGGTCGACTTCGGATGCACCGACCAGCCCTCGCGGCTCGGGTTGTTGTCATCGAGGATCTTGGCGTCGCACGTCAGCGGATACGCCACCGACGACGCCCCGCCGGCGCCCTGGAAACCGATGGTCGCCGCCTGGCCGTTGGCACCCGACTGCTTGTCCCAGTAGCGCACGTTGATGAGGCTCGAGCGCTCGTGGACCTGCACCTGGAAGCGCAGGTCGTCGCTGCCCTCCGAACCGGAGGTCAGATCGACTTCGTAGTCGACGATGAAGACGCGGTTCGGGCTGCTGCCGATGGTGTTGTAGCGGATGTTGTTGCCGAACGGATTGAGATCGTCCCAGTACACGGCCAGAAACGGATTGGTGTGGACTGCCGTCGGCAGGCAGTCGTTGGTCGGATCGCTGTCGCCAGCGGTGTTGCCGCCGAACTCGATCCAGCCGTTGGTCGAGATCGCCACCGACGTGTAGGCCGTGCCTTCAAGGGTGACGGAGAACGGCAGCGTCACATTGGCCGTGTTGTCATTGCCGGTCAGCGACGTGAAGCCGCTGATGTCGTCGGGGCTGTGTTGCAGCATGGCGGACAGCGTCACCAGCCCGGCGCGGCCGACGTCGGCCGACCAGCCCTCGTCGGGCCGATTGTCATCGAGGATCTTGGCGTTGCACGAGAGCGGCTGCACCGTCGTCGCCGCCCCGCCGCCGGCGCCCTGGAAACCGATCGTCGCGGCCTGGCCGTTGGCGTTGGGTTGCGAGTTGCGGTAGCGCACCGTGATGGTGTTCGACCCTTCGTGCAGCTGCACCTGAAAGGGAATGTCGTTGGTGCCCGACACCACCTCGACCGAGAAGTCGGCGATGAAGACGCGGTTCGGACTGCTGCCGGCGGTGCCGTAGCGAATATTGGTATTGAAGGTCTGCAAGTCGTCCCAGTACGCGGCCAGAAACGGATTGCTGTGCGCGCTGGTCGGCAGGTAGTCGTTGGTCGGATCGCTGTCACCCGAGGTATTGCTGCCGAACTCGATCCACCCATTGGTGGAAAGCGCCAGCGTGGTGTAGCTCGTCCCTTCGACCGTGAAGGTGAACGGCAGCGTCACGCTGGCCACGCTGTCGTTGCCCGACAGCGTCGTGAAGCCGGAGATGTCGTCGGGGCTGTGCGCCATCACGCCGCCCAGCGACATCGTCGCCCGCGCCGGCGGCACGGCGCTGCCGACCGCAGCCAGAAGCGCCCCGCAGATGAGCCACGCCGTGCTCCGATGCTTGAACATTCGCCCCCCTCGATCGAAACCGCCGGCCGCGCGACAGATGGCGCGCCCCCCTGGTCAGCCCCTGTCCGGCGTTACCCCGCTGCGCCGAAGGAAGTCAAGAAACTTCAGCGGGGAGACGCGATCGTTCCGCCCGGACCAGATCTAGTAGTGGTACCGGCACTGCGCGATTTGCAGCTGGCGCGCGGCGCCCTTGCCGACGACTCGGTAGACGAGCCGATGTTCCCCGGTAATGCGCCGCGACCACCATCCCGCCAGTGCGCCCCTGAGCGGCTCGGGCTTTCCGATTCCCTCGAAAGGACGGTGTCTGATGGCCGCGAGCAAGCGATCAATGCGCGCCGCAGTCCTTGGCTCTCGTTGTGAGAACCAGCGATAATCCTGGGCCGCTCCCGCGGTCCAGCATTCGATCACTTGCGCGGGCTGGGGACGAATCGCCCGGCCTCCGCATCGCGAACGGCCTTTTGCAACCTCCGCGCATTGCTCGGGCTGCGCAAGAGATGCAGAGTCTCGGTCATCGCTTCGTACTCCTCGAGCGAAAGCATGACGACTGCTGGAGCCTTCTGCCGCGTGACGACGACCGGTCGGCAATCGTCGACCACGGCGTCCATGAGCTTCGCCAACCGCTGCCGCGCTTCACTGTAGCCCACGATCGCCATGGAGTCTTTCATTGTACAAATATCTGTACTGAAGCAGCTGCAGGTCGTCAAGCGACCGCGGCGCGGCCAATCGCGTCCAAGAAGTGGAAAACGGTACCGAATGGAGGGCGAGCTTCCCTCAAGGCCAGAAGGCGCCGAGGCGGGGAGCGTCGCCCTCCCAGTGGACGAGAGGTGGGACGAGTGGATCGCGGTCGAGTCGTGCTCACCCGGCCAGCAACGCGCGGGCGATGACCTTGAGCTCGAGGATCGGCTTGACGCCTTCGAAGATCGGCAGGACTTGCGCATCGATGACGTAGCGCGAGATCGGGAACTCCTCGGCATATCCCCAGCCGCCGTGTACGAGCTGGCCTTCCTGCGTCGCCCAGACGGCGACGTCGGAGGCGAACAGCTTGGCCATCGCCGGCTCGAGCGCGATCGACTCGTCGCGGTCCATCGCCAGCGCCGCGGCGTAGGTCAGCTGCCGGCCCGCCATGATGTTGGTCGCCATGCGCCCGAGCTTGTGCTGGGTGAGCTGGAACGAACCGATCGGCTGGCCGAACTGCTTGCGGTCGTTGGCGTACTCGGCCGTGCGCTCGAGCGCCGCCTGTGACAGGCCGGTCGCGCGGCCACCGGTCTGCAGCCGACCGGCGGCGAAGCCGTTCATCTGCAGGTAGAAGCCCTTGTTGAGGCCGCCCTGCTCGCCGACCAGGTTTTCGGCCGGGACGAAGTAGTTGTCGAGCGCCAGCGTGAACGAGTGCATACCGCGATAGCCGGGCGTGGCGTCGGCCTTGCCGGCCAGCTGACCGCCGCCGGGCTGCTTCATCTCGAAGCTGTGGCCGCGGAAGACGTCCTTCTCGACGATGAACAGCGACAGCCCGCGCGCGCCCTTCTTGAAGTCGGGGTCGGTGCGCGCCAGCAGCGCCAGCACGTTGGCGCGCCCGGCGAACGTGCACCACGCCTTGGCGCCGTTGAGCACATAGCCCTTGCGCCCACCCACTTCGGCTGCGTCGGCGCGGCATTTGACCGAGGCGACGTCGGAGCCGGTGTCGGGCTCGGTCACCGAGATGCCGGCCATGATCTTGCCGGCGGCGATCGGCGGCAGCCACTTCTGTTTCTGTGCGTCCGTCCCGCCCTTCAACAGCGCTTTGGTGAGGATCTCCGGCCGCGTGATCAAGCTCCCCGCCGCGGCGAGCGAGCAGCGCGACAGCTCCTCGGTGGTGATGATCATCGCCAGGTTGCCCATGCCGCCGCCGCCGAACTCCTCTGGCACCGACATGCCGAAGAAGCCGAGCTCGCTCATCTTCTCGATGATCGCGTCGGGCACCAGATCGTCGGTGCGGTGGATGTGCTCGGCGATCGGCGCCACCTCGCTCTCGGCGAACTGGCGCACCGAGTCGCGCGTCATCACGGCCAGCTCGTCGTCGATCCAGGCGTGGTTGACGCCGCGCTGCTGCGCGACATGGCGCCCGATGGCGCACACCGCCGTGTCGGCGGTGACGGTGCGGATCAGCTGCTTGGCGGACGCGGCGCCGAGCGTCGCATTGAGTCGATCGGCACTGATGCCGAACTCGTCGATGTGCGCGTCGACCTGCGCCGCCAGCCGCTGCGCCACCTCGGCGCTGAAGAGCCCGGCCATGGCGTCGAGCGCGACATCCGGTTGCACCGCACCGGCCGCCTTCGCATAGGCGACGAAGGCGCGCGCCGCGGCGACTTCCGTCGCGGCGTAGGCCAGACGCTCGCAGTGCACCTGCTCGTCGTCGATGTTCTTGCCCCCCTCGGTGCGCCGGCCGGCGACGGCCAGCGCCTCGCGTACCACGGCATCGGTCGTTTCGACGAGTTGCTCTACCGCGGCCAGATCGACCGGCTTCACTCCGTCTCCCATAGCGACACGTTCCTCTCGATTGTGGTGTGAACAGCCGAACGCAGGAGGTCGACCGATGCGGTTTTGTACCATCGCGCAAGCGCCGAGGCCAGCCACCGCGGCAGGCATTAGCGGCGCGTCCTCAGCCCTACAATCGCCCTAATTTGATCTTTGAAAATCAACGGAGTAGCGCTGTGAACGTCCCCATCACCGCAGCTCAGAAAGGCCCCTCATGTTCATACTCGACGGCGGCAAGCGCTTCGTCATTCCGCGCACGGAGATGACGTATCCCGGTCACAACATGAAGCTGCACCAGAACGCGGCCGACGCGGTCAAATCGCCGGTCGACCACGTCATGGCCGACTTCGAAGACGCCTGCCCCTACGAGTTCAAGGGCGAGAAGAGCCGCCAGGTGACCGTCGAGGCGCTCAAGACGCTCGACTTCGGCCACAAAGTCGTGACCGTGCGGCCCAACAACATCCTGTCGCAGTTCTTCGTCGGCGACCTCGAGGCCGTGGTGCTCGGCGCGCCGAACCGTTTCCACGGTATCATTCTGCCCAAGGCGCGCGGGCCAGAGGACATCCTCTACGTCTCCAAGGTGCTCGACGATCTCGAGCGCCGCGGCGGCTGGAAGTACCGGCTGAAGATCGAGGCGCTGATCGAGACACCGCAAGCGTTGCTCAAGGCCTACGAGATCGCCACCGCCTCGGAGCGCATGTGCGGCCTGATCTTCGGCATCGCCGACTTCGCCGCCAACATCGGCGTGCGCGAGGTGGTCGACGGACAGAACCAGCACTTTCATTACGCCAAGCAGGCAATGGTCGTGGCGGCCAAGGCGGCGGGGCTGCACGCCGTCGACAACGTCTACCTGCGCCTGATCCGCAAGGACGATCCGCCCGCCCGCGTGGCCGAGGTCGAGCGCGGCCTGCGCGAGAAGAACGTCGGCTCGCAGAACCTCGGCATGGACGGCACCTGGGTGATCCACCCGCAGCAGGCCAAGATCTGCAACGAGTGCTTCAGCCCCAACGCCGAGCAGCTCACCTACGCCAAGCGCGTCGTCGAGCTCTACCACCAGAACGGCGGCGGCTCGATGGCCGATCCCACCAACGGCGAGATGATCGACGAGGCGACGATCAAGATCGCCCTGATGGACCTCGCCAAGGCCGTGCAGGCCGGCGAGATCTCGGCCGACTACCTCGCCGCACAGGCGGCCAAGTCGACCGCGGTGACGGGCTACGACATTCTGGCGGTGATGGGGCGCGTCGCGTAGGGGCTCCGCTTCACAATTTCGTCGTAATGTGTCGCGCGATGGTTCCTTCTCCCGGATGGGAGAAGGACAGGATGAGGGGGATAAAATCGGGCGAAGCTACCCTCGGATTGTGCGGCCTGCTCAAAGCGAGAACTTCAGCCGTGGCCTGCGGCGCAATCTAATCGCCCTCACCTCAGTCCTCTCCCATCCGGGAGAGGAAACCGGACGAGCCTACGCGGCGCCGGCGGCGCGGCCGCGGGCGGCGGCGATGAGGTCGACGAGGTCTTCGATGATCTCGGTCAGCGTCGCTTCACCCGGCGTGTAGACGCGCGCCACGCCGCACTGCTGCAAGCGGATGCGGTCAGCGTCGGGAATCACGCCGCCGACCAGCACCGGGACGTCGGTGACGCCGCGCTCGCGCAGCAGCTCGGTGATGCGCGGGATCAGCGTCATGTGCGAGCCGGAGTGAATCGACAGGCCGATGGCGTCGACGTCCTCTTCGACCGCCGAGGCGACGATCTGCTCGGGGGTCAGCCGGATGCCTTCGTAGATGACCTCGAAGCCGGCGTCCTTGGCGCGCACCGCGACCTGCTCGGCGCCGTTCGAATGCCCGTCCAGGCCCGGCTTGCCGACCAGCAAGCGCGGCGGATGGCCGAGCTGTGCCGTCACCTCGGCCGTGTGCGCGCGCAGGCGCTGCAGGCTCTCCGTCGCCGGAGCGGCCGCCACGCCCTGCACACCGGTCGGAGCGCGGAATTCGCCGAACACGCGCCGCATGACGCCGGCCCACTCGCCGGTGGTGACGCCGGCTTTGGCCGCTTCGATCGAGGCGGGCATGATGTTGGCCCCGCCGCGCGCGGCGTCTTCGAGCGCCTTGAGCGCCGCCGTCGCTTGCGCTGCGTCGCGCTGAGCCCGGAAGGCGCGCAGGCGTTCGATCTGCGCGCGCTCGGCGGCCGGATCCACGCTGAGGATGCTCTCCGTGCCGGCGACGAGCGGCGACGGCTCGTGCTCGGTGAAGGCGTTGACGCCGACGACGGTCAAATCGCCCGCCTCGATGCGCCGCTGGCGTTCGGCATGGCTCGACACCAGCGCGTGCTTCATGAAGTCGATTGCCTGCGCGGCGCCGCCCATTTGCTCGATGCGCGCCAGCTCCGCTTCGGCCGCGGTCATCAGCTCTTCGACCTTGGCCTCGATCACCACCGAGCCGTCGAAGATGTCGCGCCCGTAGTCGAGCAGGTCGGTCTCGAACGCCATCACCTGCTGGATGCGCAGCGACCACTGCTGATCCCACGGCCGCGGCAGCCCGAGCGCCTCGTTCCACGCCGGCAGTTGCACCGAGCGCGCCCGGGCCTCCTTCGACAGCACCACGGCGAGCATCTCGAGCACGATGCGCTGCACGTTGTTCTCCGGCTGCTGTGCCGTCAGGCCGAGCGAGTTCACCTGTACGCCGTAGCGAAAGCGCCGCTTGGCGGCATCGGCGACACCGTAGCGCTCGCGCGTCAGGCGATCCCACAGCCGCACGAAGGCCTTGATCTTACAGAGCTCCTCGATGAAGCGGATGCCGGCGTTGACGAAGAACGACAATGCCCCGACGACGTCGTCGATCGGCACGCCCGGGCGCGCCTTGACGCGGTCGAGCACGGCGAAGGCGTTGGCGAGCGTGAAGGCGATCTCCTGCACCGGCGTCGCGCCGGCCTCCTGCAGGTGGTAGCTGCAGACGTTCATCGGGTTCCAGCGCGGGATGTGGCGCACCGTGTATTCGATGGTGTCGGCCGTCAGGCGCAACGACGGCTCGGGCGGCAGCATGTACGTGCCGCGCGAGAGGAATTCCTTCAGGATGTCGTTCTGCGTCGTGCCGCGCAGGCCGGCCGGGTCGGCCCCCTGGCGCTCCGCGGTCGCGACATACAACGCCAACAGCCATGGCGCCGTGGCGTTGATGGTCATCGACGTGTTCATCTTGGCGAGCGGAATGCCGTCGAACAGCGCCTCCATGTCGGCAATGTGCGAGATCGGTACGCCGACCTTGCCGACCTCGCCGGCCGCCATCGGCTCGTCGGAGTCGTAGCCGGTCTGCGTCGGCAGGTCGAAAGCGACGCTGAGCCCGGTCTGCCCCTTCGACAGATTGGTGCGGAACAACGCGTTGGCAGCGCGCGGGTCGGTGTGGCCCGCGTAGGTCCGCATCAGCCAGGCCTCCGGACGTTTCGCCATGCCCGCACCATACCCGCTGCGGCGCGCGCCGTGCAACCGGGGGTGGCGCCGCGCCAAGGCCCCCGCCGCGCCTCGTGGGCGGCTTGTCTTGGTGCCGGAAAAGTGCGACAGCTCGGGTGTTTCCACAATCTTCAGGGGGTCCGGATCAGACATGAGAGAGATCAACAAAGTCGTGGTGCTCGGCGCCAACGGCGCCATGGGCGCCGGCAGTGCCGAGGTGTTTGCCGCAGGGGGTTGCGACGTGGTGCTGCTCGCCCGCGATGTCGAGCGCGCCCGCTCGGGCCTGACCGGCGCGCAGAACCTGGCCAAGTCCGAGCGCATCGGCGACCGCTTCTCGCTCGGCACGTATGACGGCGACCTGGCCCGCACCGTGGCCGAGGCCGATCTGATCTTCGAGGCCCTCGCCGAGGATCTCGCCCTGAAGAAAACCTTCTTCGAACAGGTCGATCAGCACCGGCGCAAGGACTCCGTCGTCGCCACGGTCTCGTCGGGCTTGTCGATCGCCGAGATGGCGCGCGAGCGCAGCGCCAGCTTCCAGAAGAACTTCCTCGGCATCCACCTCTTCAACCCGCCCAACGTCATCGTCGGCACCGAGGTCATCCCGCACGCCGGGACGGACCCGGCGCTGGTGACCGACGTCCTCGCCATGCTGCAGACGCGCTTTGGCCGCGAGGCGATCGTCACCGACGACAAGCCCGCCTTCGCCGGCAACCGGGTCGGTTTCAAGGTGCTGAACGAGGTGGCGATCCTGGCCGCCGAGCACGGCATCGCCTACATGGACTACCTGATCGGTCCCTACACCGGCCGCGCCATGCCGCCGCTGGCCACGGTCGACCTGGTCGGCTGGGATGTCCACAAGGCGATCATCGACAACGTCTACGCCAACACCAAAGACGAGGCCCACGCCATGTTCGCCATGCCGGCGTACATGACGAAGCTGCTCGACCAGGGGCACCTCGGCAACAAGACCCCGGCCAAGGGCGGGTTCTACCGCCGCGTGAAGGAAGGGAAGCAGACCACCAACCTGGTGCTCGACCCCAAAACCGGCCAGTACGAGGCGCCCAAAGCCGTCGAGCCGGTGGCCTTCGTCGAGGAGATGCGCAAGCTCAACCGGGTCGGTCGCTACCGGCAGGCGTTCGAGGTTTTTGCCACGGCAAAGGGTGCGGAAGCTGAGCTAGCAAGACGAGTTATCCTCGGATACGTTAGCTATGGATTGAACCGGGTGGGAGAAACCGAGGTGGTGCGCAGCGCTCGCGACGTCGACCGCATCATGGGTTTCGGCTTCAATTGGGCGCCGCCGACCGTGCTGGTGGACTTGATTAGTGCTCCGACAGTGGTGAAGTTGCTCGAAGCGCAGAAACTGCCGGTGCCGGCGGTCGTCGCCCGGGCGGCCAAGCAGCCCGGCGAGCGCTTGTTCCAAGAGCCCAACGTGAACATCGGACGCTTCTTCGCCGGCTGAGCCGGCCAAACAAAGGAGAGCCCATGGCTGCCCCCATTTACGTCCTCGGCGGTTACCAGACCGACTTCGCTCGCAACTGGAGCAAGGAGAACAAGCACATCGTCGCCATGATCCTCGAAGGGGTCACGGGCGGCCTCGAAGCCACCGGGCTCGAGGCGAAGGAGATCGAAGTCGGGCATCTGGGCAACTTCGCCGCCGAGCTCTACGCCATGCAGGGTCACCTCGGCGCCATGATCCTGGAAGCCGACCCGGCGCTCTCCGGCCTGCCCACCTCGCGCCACGAGGCGGCCTGCGCCTCGGGCAGCATCGCCATCCTCGCCGCCTCGGCGGAGATCGAGGCCGGGCGCTACGACTGCGCCATGGTGGTCGGCGTCGAGCAGATGAAGACCGTCGACCCCAAGACCGGCGGCTCCTACCTCGGCACGGCAGCCTGGTACGAGCGTGAGGCGGAGGGCGTCGAGTTCCCCTTCCCCAAGCTGTTCGGGCGCCTCGGTGACGAGTACGACAAGCGTTTCGGCCTCAAGGACGAACATCTCGCGCACATCGCGGCGGTGAACTACTCGAATGCCAAGCGCAACCCACTGGCGCAGACGCGCACGTGGTACATGACCGAGGACCACGCCAATTCGAACGACAAGTTCAACAGCATCATCGGCGGGCGCATCAAGGTGTCGGACTGCTCGCAGGTGACCGACGGCGCGGTGACTTTGTTCCTCGCCTCGGAGAAGAAGGCGGCCGAGTACGCCAAGCGCCGCGGCCTCAAGCTGAGCAGCATCCCGCGTCTGCTCGGCTGGGGGCATCGCACGGCGCCGATCGAGTTCTCCGCCAAGGTCGCCGAAAGCAAAGACAACCCGTACGTGCTGCCGCACACGCGCCAGGCGATTCTCGACGCCTTCAAGCGCGCCGACGTCAAGCAGCCGTGGGACCTCGACGCGATCGAGACGCACGACTGCTTCACGACCTCGGAGTACATGGCCATCGACCACTTCGGTCTGACCAAGCCCGGCGAGTCGTGGAAAGCGGTCGAGGACGGCACCATCGAGATGGGCGGCAAGCTGCCGATCAACCCCAGCGGCGGCCTCATCGGCGCCGGGCACCCGGTCGGCGCCACCGGCTGCCGCCAGGTGCTCGACGCCTACAAACAGCTCACCGGCACGGCCGGCGACTACCAGGTCGCCGGCGCCAAGCGCATCGGCACGCTGAACATCGGCGGCAGCGGCACGACGAGCGTCTGCTTCGTGGTCGGCGCTTGAACCACTCGCGGGGAGGCCGAGTCACGACTCGGCCTCCCCGCAACAATCCCTTGCGCCAGTTGACGCATTCGATCCAACGCGGGATCTGCGGCGTCGCCGCATTGGCGCTGATCGCAACCGGCGCGCTCGCAGAGCAGGCGGCGCGGGATTCCGAGCCGGTGTCGACCGGAAGCAGTCCCGTCTCGGCGCGCCGGCGCTCGGTGCACGACGGCGCGCGCACCATCGGCGAGTCGAGTGCCGGGTCTGTGAAGTCGGGCCCGATCAGCGATGGGAACAACCGCAGCATGCTGAGCGGACCGATGTCCGACGTCTCGCGCGGCCCGATGACCAACCCGCGGCCGATGCTCAACGGCGGCGCCGTTACTGAAGGCTCGGCCGGGCCGGTCAAGTACGACCGCGCCGACCCGCTCGGCGAGCGCATCTCGCAGCCGTTGCACGAGCTCAGCGCATTGCAGCAACGGCTGCGCGAGCTGCGCGAAGAGGCGGCCAATAGTGCGCCGCCGGTGGACGAGAGCGCGCGGTAGCAACGCACTGGTAGATCGAGCCGTACGGCTCTGGTAAGCCAGTGTCGTGAAGCTGCCTCGTCATCACGTTGCCGTAGTCACCGGCGCCGGTCGCGGCATCGGCCGCGCCATTGCCGTGCGCCTGGCGTCCCTGGGCTGCCAGGTCGCCGCCGTAGCGCGCACCGAAAGCGAGCTGCAGGACACCGCCGCAGAAGCCGCGCTGGCCGGTGCCGGCTCGGTGCTGCCCATCCCCACCGACATCACGCACGACGCGGAGCTCGAGCAGTCGGTGCGCTTCGTCATGGAACGTCTGGGGCGCATCAGCGTGTTGGTCAATAACGCCGGTTTTGCGCCGCCGCGCAGCTCGCTGCTGAAGACCTCGCTGGCCGACTGGGACCGCACGTTGGCGACCTGCCTGCGCGCGCCGATGGTGCTCACCCGCCTGGTATTGCCCGACATGCTCGCACACAGCCACGGCACCATCGTCAACATCGCCTCGATCGCC
>CAYVUV010000147.1:0-2292 GCA_964455095.1 uncultured Binatia bacterium (SeqCode) | reverse complement strand
AAGATCTTCTGGGGCGCGCAGACGCCAGGGACCAGGCTCGGTACGCCGGCAACGACGGCCGGGCGCGGTCTTGATCCAGATGGGTGACTGGTGCGGCCTGAGAGCCGACACCCATGGAATGAAGATCCGGGGTGCATCCCGAGTCGCATCAGCAGTGCGGGCGTGAACAAAGGATGGCGATTAAACAAAAGACGCGGCTATGCCGCCAACGGAGCCGTGTGCTCAGTTGCAACCAGCCTTCCAATGGGTTACCTCTCCCGGAGGGAGAGGGACTCTATTCACGCCCACAGCTCGCGAAACCGCTGCACCGCCCGCGGCACCACCGCCGCGTAGCCCTCGGCTTCGATGGCCGGGCCGAGCAGCTCGATGTCGTACCAGCCCGCGTAGCCGGCGGCGGCCAGGGCCGTGCAGATGCGGCGCAACGGGATGTCGCCGTCGCCGATGACCACCCGCTCGCTGGCCGCCAGTGTGCCGACCTTGAAGTCGCTTATCTGGACCAGCGCGATGCGATCGGTGCGCGCCGCGATGTTGGCGTACAGGCGCCGTTCGATCCAGGCGTTGTTGAGCTCGAGCACGACGCCGAGCCACGGCGAATCGATGCGGTCGACGAATTCCAGCCCCTCGTCGAAGCTGTGCAGGAAGGCGAGGTCCATGCGCAGCTGGCTGGTGGGCTCGATCGCGATGCGCACGCCGGCCCGTTCGGCGTCGCGCGCCAGCGCTTCGAACAGGGGCTGGGCGCGATCGGCGGCTTCCTCCCACGAGAGCGCGGCGCCGCTGCCGGGTAGCACCATCAAGCACGCGGCGCCGAGCGATGCGGCGTCGTCGAGGTGGCGGCGCGTGCGTTCGAGCGCGGCGCGCTCGCCGGCCGTGTCGCCGAGAGGGAACAGGCCGGACGAGGTCAGGCACGACACCGCCAGGCCGGCTTCCTTCACCAGGCGCGCCGCCTTCTCCAGACCCACCTGCTCGAGCTTGCGGATGGACACGCCGATGCCGGGCGCGCCGGCCGCGGCGAAGGCCGCGACGTCGCGCTCGAACGGCCAGTTGAGCGTCGTGATCTGGCTGACGGAGAAGCGCGGCATGCGCGGCGCGGTCACACCGGTCACGGGCGCTGGTCGCTGAGCGCGGTCAGGGCGCGCAGCATTTCCGTGCGGTCGAAGTAGACTTCGTTGCGCGCGATGAGCCCGTCGCGCAGCTGTACGCTGCAGACGCCGAGCACCTCGATGGTGCGCTCGCCGACCGGAATCGACGCGTGCCACTTGTTCAGAAAGCCGCCCTGCAGCGGGATCGCGCCGACGTTGGTCCACACCCAATGCGGATTGCGTGCGAGCAGCTTGGTGAAATAGGCGAGCAGTGCCGCCCGCCCCTGCACGCCCTGCGGCAGCGCCGGGTCGGAGTAGAAGACGTCGTCGGTGTAGAACGACACCAACAGCTCGGGGCGGTTGCCGCTCCACGCCGGCAGCCAGCGCGCGGCAAACGCCTGGGCTTCCTCGATGCTCATCCCATCGAACTGCATGCGCGGCTCCTTTCCCTCCGGAGAGACAAGCACAAGTGCGCAGGGAAATACGAGCGCACCGCTCTTCGCCGACGGGCCGCGTTCTGGTAGGTCGTCATCGATGGAGCACTGGGAGCTCGTCGCGCGCGAGTCGATTCGCGACACCATCGCGCGGTATGCGCACTGCGCCGACCGCGGGCGCTTTGCCGAGCTCGTGGCGTTGTTTGCGCCCGACGGCGTGCTCGAGATCGCCGGGCGCGACCCGTTGTGCGGCCGCGACGCCATCCTCGGATTGCTCACCGGCGTTGAGCGCAGCCTCGCCCAGACCACCGGACAATCGCTCATCCGGCATCACGTCTCGAGCGTCCAGATCGACGTGATCGGGCCCGACGAAGCCACGGCGGTGAGCTACTTCCTCGCCATCACCGAGCGCGGCCCGGACCACTGGGGACGCTACCGCGACCGGCTCGTCCGCTCCGGCGACCGCTGGCTTTTCGCCCACCGGCACGTGCGGCCGGACGGCCACTCGCCCACGTCCTGGCGCGCTACCCGGGAGTGAGCCGCGGCGGCGCGCAGGAGACACCCCCGTCGAGTCGGTCCCCGAATCGGAGCCCTCCCGAAAGCCTTCCCCCCTTGCGGGGGAAGGTTTGGATGGGGGGTGATGAAACAATCCGCGCCAGCGACTGCGCTGATTCTCTCGCGCTGCGGGAGCGCACCCCGGGGGTAATGAGGTAGCGGAGATATTGAATCACCCCCACCTCAATCCTCCCCCGTCGAGGGGGAGGAAGCCGGAGAGGAAG
>CAYVUV010000146.1:0-1961 GCA_964455095.1 uncultured Binatia bacterium (SeqCode) | reverse complement strand
GCCGATCTCGGTCGCGATGGCCGAGGTGGCCGCCGAGTCGGGCACGCTGCAGATCGCGCTCTCGCCGCCGCCGCTGCCGCCCGGCAAGGACACCTGGACCTTCCGGATGGCGCACTCGGCCACCGTGATCGCATACCCGATGGTCGCGCACATGAAGAAGCAGGGCGTGAAGACCGTCGGCTTCCTCGGCTACATCGACGCCTATGGCGAGAGCTGGCTGAAGGAGTTCGGCGCAGTCGCCGAAGCGGCCGGCCTGAAGGTGACGACGGTCGAGCGCTTCCAGCGCACCGACACCAGCGTGACCGGCCAGGCGCTGAAGCTCGTCGCGGCGAACCCCGATGCGATCCTGGTCGTGGCCTCGGGCTCGGGCGCCGCGATGCCGCACCGCGCGCTGGTCGAGCGTGGCTACAAGGGCAAGATCTACCAGACGCACGCGGCCGCCTCGCGCGACCTGATGCGGGTCGGCGGCAAGGACGTCGAAGGTGGCTACGTCGTCTCGGGCCCGGCGACGGTGGCCGAGCAGTTGCCCGACAGCAACCCGTCGAAGAAGGCGGCGCTCGACTACGTGCAGAAGTACGACAAGGTCTACGGCGCCGGCATGCGCAATCAGTTCGCGGCCCACTCCTACGACACGCTGCTGGTGCTGCAGAAGGTCGTGCCGATGGCGCTGCAGAAGGCCAAGCCCGGCACGAAGGAGTTCCGCGCCGCGCTGCGCGATGCGATGGAGAACTTCGGCCCGCTGCCGATCTCGCAGGGCGTGATGAACTTCACGAAGACCGATCACTGGGGCTACACCAAGGACAGTGCCGTGGTGCTGAAGGTGGTCAACGGCGATTGGGAGGTCCAGCAGTAGGGCGGCGGACGCCCCGGTCCCGCGAGCGGCCCGAAGCATGGACCTCTCGATCGCCAGCATCCTGTTGCTCGACGGCGTGACCAACGGCGCGATCTACGCGCTGTTGGCCATGGCGATCGTGCTGCTGTTCGCGGTCACGCGGGTGATCTTCATCCCGCAGGGCGAGTACGTCGCGTTCGGGGCGCTCACCGTCGGGTTGTTCCAGGCCGGGCAGGTGCCGGGCACGGTCTGGTTCCTGCTGTGCATGGCCGGCGTCGCGGCGCTGCTCGACCTGGTCGCCGACCTGCGGGCGCGCCGCTCGGCCGCGCGCATGGCGATCCGCGCGTTGCGCACGCTGGCGCTGCCGGTGGCGGCGTCGGCGCTGGCGATCTGGCTGGCGCCGCAGAAGCCGCCACTGCTGGTGCAGGCCCTGCTCACGCTCGCACTGGTCACGCCGTTCGGGCCGCTGGTGTACCGGCTCGCGTACCGGTCGCTGGCCGAGGCCAGCGTGCTGGTGCTGCTGATCGTCTCGGTCGGCGTGCACTTCGCGCTCACCGGTCTCGCCCTGTTCTTCTTCGGCGCCGAGGGTTTCCGCAACCCGAGCTTCTGGGACGCGCGCTTCGCGCTGGGCGCGCTGTCGGTGTCGGGGCAGGCGCTGATCATCTTCGCCGCGACGGCCGCGCTGATCGTGATGCTGTGGCTGTTCTTCGAGCGCACGCTGCATGGCAAGGCGCTGCGCGCAACGGCGGTGAACCAGCTCGGCGCGCGCCTGATGGGCATCTCGACCGAGACAGCGGGGCGGCTGTCGTTCACGATGGCCGCCTTCATCGGCGCGCTGTCGGGCCTGCTGATCGGGCCCACCACGACGATCTTCTACGACAGCGGCTTCCTGATCGGCCTGAAGGGCTTCGTCGCCGCGGTGTTCGCCGGACTGGCCAGCTATCCGGCCGCCATGGCCGGCGCGCTGCTGGTCGGCATCCTCGAGGCGTTCAGCTCGTTCTGGGCCAGCGCGTTCAAGGAAGTGATCGTCTTCACCTTCATCGTGCCGGTGCTGTTGTGGCGCTCGCTGCGCGACCCGCACGCCGATGAGGAGTGACGGCGTGGACCCGGCAGCGCCGGCGCCCGGCGC
>CAYVUV010000145.1:0-1650 GCA_964455095.1 uncultured Binatia bacterium (SeqCode) | reverse complement strand
GTCGTCACCGCGCCGCCCTCTCTGGCCCACGGCCGCCCGTGCCGCTCAGGCCTCGCCGCGGCGCCCCACCGCATGCCGCTCTGGACGCATGTGTGGTGCTCGAGACCGACACCGGGGCAATCGTCACCAGCCTTTCGACTGCGCGTGCACCTCGACGTCTCCGGCAAAGGCGCGGGCCGCTCGCCGCGGGGGCGCCTGTGCGCAGCCGAGAAGCGCAGGAGCGCCGGCCCGCGCGCGCAGCGCGCAAACCTTCATGCCTCGCGCACGGCCCCGGTAGGGGCGGAGCACTGCAGATGTACTACGAACCCGGTGTGATCCCGCACGGCCTGCCGCACGATCCGTTCAATTCGTGCGTGATTCCGCGGCCGATCGGCTGGATCTCCACGGTCGACGGGCAGGGGCGCCACAACCTCGCGCCGTTCAGCCAGTTCCAGAACGTGACCTTCAATCCGCCGATCGTGATGTTCTCGGCTAACCAGGACACCGGCGGCGTGCGCAAGGACTCGGTGCGCAACGCCGAGGAGACCGGCGAGTTCGTCTGGAACATGGCCACCTACGCGCTGCGCGAGGCGGTCAACATTACGGCCGAGGAACTGCCGCACGGCGTCGACGAGTTCGAGCGCGCGGGGCTGGCGAAGTTGCCATCGCGCAAGGTGAAGCCTGCGCGCGTGGCCGGCTCGCCGATCCACTTCGAGTGCGTGTACCTGAATACGCTGCGCTTTCCCGGCGTGCCGCCGATGGGCACCGCCGACGTCGTGTTCGGCCGCGTGGTGGCGGTGCACATCGACGACGCGGTGATCGACGCCAACGGGCTGGTCGACGTGCTGAAGATCCAGCCGCTGGCGCGGATGGGGTACTACGACTACACGTTCGTCGACAACAAGTTCTCGATGGTGATCCCGGGCAACAGCCGCGCGCTGCTGGCGGGGCTGGAGGGGTCGCCGGAGAAGGCGGGGAAACGCTGAGCCGGCGACAGCGTGCCGACGCAGGGGCCTAAGCGGCCGCGTGCGGCGGGACGTAGCTCAGTCGCCCGTCGGCCACGCTGATCGCCCTGGCGGTCGTCAGCCGATCGACGACCACCCTGACTCTCTCGGGTGCGGGCGATTCGCCAAGTCTGGCCTGGATGGTGCGCTCGAGCGCTGCGAGTGTCCGCGGTCGGTTCGACGCTTGCAGCCCGGCCAACACATTCCGATAGACCGAGTCGAGCGTTTTCGCGGCTGCGGATTTCTTCGCCGTGGACTTCTTCGGAGCCGACTTCTTCGCTGCGGGTTTCTTCGCCGCAGGCTTCGTCGCGGGCTTGTTGGCCGCGGCCTTCGCGGGCGGTTTCCTGGCCGCAGGTTTCTTCGTCGCGGGCTGCCTGGCCGTCGCCATCTTGCCTTGCGCCTTCACCGCCCCCTGCCCCATTGCGCCGTTCGCCGTGCCGAGGTCGGGGATTCGCTGGACCTCGAACGACAGCAGCCGGGCATGCTCGATTGCCGGGTCATAGCCCTTGTCGCCGGTGACCACGACGAACTCCGAGCAAGGGTCTCGGGCCAGCAGGTAGCCGAGATAGAAGACGAGATGGAAATCCAGTGCGTTCGAGCCCGTGCGCGCAATCGGCACCAGCGTCACGCGTTCACCGAGCGCCTCGTACTCGGCCAGGCGCTTGCG
>CAYVUV010000144.1:0-19012 GCA_964455095.1 uncultured Binatia bacterium (SeqCode) | reverse complement strand
GATCGATCCCACAGTACAATCCATTCATCTCCACACCTCCTCCCCACGGGTTGGTTGCGTCGGTCCGGTTCAACCGAACGTTACAACCCGTGGGGTGAGGCCTTCCAGATGATCTTCAGGTGAGGGGATCGAACAAACTCTTCAAACGAATCGAGGTCGAAGCCGTCATTTCATCCCCTCACCTTACCTCTCCCTGAGGGAGAGGAATTCCTTTCGCGAATGGCCGGTCAAGGCCAAGCATCATCCAGTCTTCCAACCGTACCAACGGGCGACGTGAATAGTCCGCCAGCATGGCCGTCTTGAACTGGGTAGCATGAACGTCGTCGTCTCCAGCTTCGGGTCGGACGGGGATTTCAATCCCCTGCTGTCGATTGCGGCCGCGCTGGTGCGGCGTGGGGTGACGGTGACATTCGTCGCCAACCCGTTCTACGAACAGCGGGTGCAGAGCACGGGCAGCCGCTTTGTCGCCGCCGGTAAGTTTCTCGACCTCTTCGCGACTCTGCACGCCAATCCGCACTACTTCAGTACGGCACGGGGTGGCATGGCGATCTGGAAGGACCTTGCCGCCCCGAGCATTCGCGACACCTACCCGGTCGTGCGGGACACCGTGCGGGAAGTCGGTGCGACGGCGGTGGTCTCGCATGTGTTGTCCTATGGCGCCGTTTGGGCAGCGGTGACAACCGGGGTCCGCAACGTTGTCGTCACCACGACCTCGTCGGCGTGGCTGTCGCGTCACCAGCCGGTGGTGTTTGCGAATTGGCGCGCCCCGCGAGTCGTGCAAGGGGCGCTGACGGCGGTGCTGCGCCGCCTGAGCGAGATCGTGCTGCGCCGGGCGCTGCCGCCACTGGCTGCCGAGATCGGCGCGCCGAAGGTGCCGGGAGTCGTGCCGGCGCCGGACCTGAACCTCGGCGTCTGGCCGGAATGGTTTCGCCCGCCGGCGCCCGACGATCCGCCGCGCGCGCGCATGTGCGGCTTCGCCTTCGACCCGGTCGGTCCGTCGCAGCCGTTGCCGCGCGCAGTCGAATCCTTTCTCGCCGCGGGCGAGGCGCCGATCGTCGCCGGCTTCGGTTCCGCCGCCAGTCTGCACGCGGCGGAGCGCTATCGTGCGGTTGCGGAGGCGTGCGAGACGCTCGGGCGCCGCTGCGTGCTGATCGGCCGTTCGGCTGACGCGGTGACGCCAAGTCCGAACCTGCTGGTCGTCGCGTCTGCCCCGTACGCGCAGCTGTTCCCGGCGGCGTCCGCCGTGGTCCATCACGGTGGATTCGGCACCTGCGCGGAAGCGCTGCGCGCCGGCAAACCGAGTCTCGTCACACCCTTCGCCTTCGACCAGTTCGACACCGCGGCCCGACTGCAGGACGCCGGCCTCGGCCGCTGGTGGAACGGCAAGGAGAACATGGCGGCGACGCTCGATGCCCTGCTGCGCAGCCCCTCGCACGCTGCGGCAGCTCACGCTGCCGCAGCGCGGATCGCGACCGCTCCGGACGGTGCGGATCGCGCCGCCGAGCTCATCGCGGCGCTCTAGTCTCGACGCCAGCGGTTCTGCGACAGATTACCGGTCCTCGGTCTGTGAGACAGAGCTCGAGCGGCTCATGGCGAGAAGGCCGAGGAGTCCGAGGATCGCGACGCTGAGTGCGATCATGCCCGAAGACAGCAAAGGTGCCGCGGCGGGGTCGAAGATGAGGAACACCGCGCCAACGAGTGGCGGGTCGTCGCAGACATCGACGGCATAGATCACGTCGCCGGCCACCAGCGGGCGGGACAGCATGATGGAGAAGTTCCCACCCACATCGGTTCCGCCCTGGCCGAGAAGCTCGTCGTCGGGCGGCGGTATGTCGACGACCTTGTTGGGCCCGACCTCGTAGATCTGGATACACGTCGGGCCGCGATTCGGCCGCCCGGTACCCGAGACGTTGTCGTCGCCCGGCGCCAGACCGGGCTCGAGAATCGGCGCCAGCGGCGTCGGCGTCGGGGTGATCGTCGGCGTGATCGTCGCGGTCCGCGTCGGGGTGATGGTCGGCGTCGCGGTCGGCGTCCTGGTCGGCGTCGCGGTCGGGGTGACGGTCGGCGTCGCGGTTGGCGTCCTGGTCGGCGTCGCGGTCGGCGTCATGGTCGGTGTCGCGGTTGGGGTGCTGGTCGGCGTTTCGGTCGGGGTGTCGGTTGGCGTCGCGGTGGGCGTTTCGGTCGGCGTATCAGTCGGCGTTTCAGTCGGCGTGTCCGTCGGCGTGTCCGTCGGCGTTTCAGTTGGCGTCTCGGTCGGCGTCTGCGTCGGCGTGTCAGTCGGCGTGTCGGTTGGCGTCTCCGTTGGCGTTTCGGTTGGCGTCTCGGTCGGGGTGTCGGTCGGCGTGTCCGTCGGCGTGTCGGTCGGCGTCTCCGTCGGCGTTTCGGTCGGCGTCTCGGTCGGCGTTTCGGTCGGGGTGTCCGTCGGCGTTTCGGTCGGGGTGTCCGTCGGCACAGCCTGGGAGCAATCGGTCCCGAAAAAGCCGGAGTCGCATTGGCAGGTCCCGCCGATCACGCACAAACCGTTGCCACTGCATCCGTTCCCGGGGCAGCAGAAGGGTCCGCCGAAGCCGAGCCCCGAATTGCAGACGCAGATTTCGGTATTGCCGTCGCAGTAGCCGGACTCGGGAGACGAGTCGCAACCGGGATTGCCCTCGGTGATGGTGCAGCCGCAGTCAGTGTTCTCCGTGCAGACGACCGCGGACTCAGCTGGTTCGCCGATGGCGAGCAACGCCAGGACCGTGCTGCCGACGGCGATGGCACTCAGGACGGTCCAGATCCGCAATCCCCTCGCGTGACTCATGCGCCTCTCCCTTTTTCCGCCCAACATCCTCGCGCACGGGTTCTGACACGCCCCGCCCCGCATCTTGGTCGAGAACGGCTTACTACACGCCTGTACAGGGGCGCAAGACAGGTTTTGCCGGCACTGCCAGGCCACCAGCGCTATCGGTTGAACTGCGCGGCCATGCGCCGCTCGGGATACGTCTGGGCGGCGCGCTTGATCGCCCGCTCAACGCCGGAGGGCAGCGGACCCTGTGCCTGGAGAAGCCAGCGGATGCGATCGGCAATCGCCGGCGAGGGGTCGCGCAGATAGGGCGCCACCTTCACCAACACCGACTCCTCGCGCGGACGAATCTGCGTCAGGGCGTATGCCGCCCACTCGCGTTGCTCTGCATCCCGGCTCTGCATTGCCTCGACGATGCGCGTGCTGACGGGCGGGTCGGCCGGAGCCAGGCACGACAGCAAGCGCAGCCCCTGCGCGTCTTGATAGATGCCCGGCGAGATGTCCGCGGCGCGGAAGTCGCCGCGCAGGGACTCGTGCTTGGTGATCGCGCACATGATGTCGACCACCTCGGCGGAGAGACGTTGACGGAGCAGCTCGTGCGCCGCGTCGACCGCTATGGAGTGGAATTCCGTCTGGTGGAGCCAACCGACCAGGAGCGCGAAATGCGCCAGCTCGAGCTTGAGCGCCGACACGTTCAGCTTGCGCACGAGCTGAAGCACCTCGTGACGGGTGGCGTCGAGATCCTGAATCGCGGTGAAGATCTCGCGATCGGTGCGCGAAAACTTCTCCGCCGGGTGGCGTGAGAGGAAGACCTGGACCGTCGGGACGAAGCGGAGCGCGTCCGGGCGCACGAGCAGGCCATAAGCGGTGCGCAAGTGGTCGGTGACCGAGCGCTGCTCGTCGTACAGCGAACAGATGTGCGCGCGATCCATCGCGCCGGCCTCTTTCGAGGTCAGGCCGCCCGTCTGGGTCAGTGAGGTGCCCTTGAAGCTGGCGAGCAATGCCGTGTTGCGACCGGTGTCGCGCGCCCGGCGCCGCAGGTCGGCGGCATAGTCGCGTGTGCCACGGAAGTATCGGGCCAGCATCGGTGCGGTGTACGCGCCGCGGGGGGCGACCGACGAAAAGCCGTAGATGCGCGGCACGCCGGCGAAGACGCGGCGCAGCGATTCGCGAAAGCTCGGTCCGAGCGGCCCATAGCGCAGCTCGACCACCCGCTCGGCGGCGGCGCGGTCGAAGCCGTGCTCGAGCAGGACGCGCAGGTATTGGTCCGGCGTGCGGGTATCCTCGTCCTTGGTCGCCAAGGTATTGCAAGCGAGCAAGAAAACTTCGAGTGGCGTCTGGAAGAGTCCCGCGCACTGCGCCTGGCAGGAGGCTTCTTCCATCTCCTGCAGGCGCAGCGAGCCCGTCTTGCCGAAGAAGTCACCGGCGAATTCGGCCGAGTAGACCGCGACGTCGCAGGTCGTATCGGGCCGACAGGAGTTGAACAACCACGATGCCGAAGCGGATTCGGGCTGGCTCGGCGGGATCGCGGGTCCGCCCAGAGCTCGAATGTCGACGATCTCGAACTTGCGCGGATCGAGGGAGGCGCGGAACGCGTCGATCTCGTTCGGCTCGTTGAGCGATACGACGCAGACTTTGAGGCGAGGGCTCGGCGTCGATCCTCCCTGCGCCGCACCTCCGAAGAGAATGGACCAGATACCGATGGCGCTGGCCATCGCCGCGCGCACCCGTGGTCTCCCTGTCGCGAACCTCACCGAGAGCCGCGCGTGTGCCAGAACCGGACCAGGTGTTGCGTCGCCGAGAGCGCGAGGGCAGCCTCGCTACTCGATCCACAGAAGGGACTGTGCGGGGCGCGTGCGAGTAGAATGTGCTCAGCCAGTCCAAAATCTACACGAAGGCCGGCGCGCAATGTCGGCGGGGGATTCGCTGGCGCAGGCAACAGGGGTTTAGTACGAGGTGCAGCGCAGCGTCCCTCAACCGATCTGAAGGGCCAGTATGGAGCGTGTCGAATTTGTCGCAATGACTCGTCGCCTGCTCGATCTCGTCGAGCGGCGCACGACGACGATGGCGGCGGCGCCGTGGGTCAACGAGGCAGCGGAGTACACCGATCCGCGGCGCTGGGAGGCGGAGCGGGCGCGGCTGTTTCGCGCGCTGCCCCTGGTGGCGGGGTTTGCCACGGAGCTGGCGGCGCCGGGTGCCTACGCGGCGCGCGACCTGGCCGGTGTGCCGGTGCTCCTGGTGCGCGACGAGGGCGGGGCGCTGCGGGCGTTCCTCAACGTGTGCCGGCATCGCAGCTCGCGGGTGGCGAGCGGCTGCGGGACGAGCAAGCGCTTCGTCTGTCCGTTCCACGGCTGGACGTATGATGGCAGCGGGAAGTTGACCGGCATGCCCGGCCGCGCCGGGTTCGAGGGCATCGACCCGGCGACGCTGGCCTTGACGCCGCTGCCGGTCGCCGAGCGCCACGGCCTGATGTTCGTGCGCCTCGATCCGGTGGCGGGACCGATCGACGTCGACGCCCACCTCGGCGATCTCGGCCCGCGCCTCGCCGCCTGGGGCCTCGAGCGCTATCGCGGTCTCGGCGCCAAGACCATCGACGCGCCGCTCAACTGGAAGGTCGCGCTCGACACCTATACCGAGGGCTACCACTTCGCGACCGTGCACAAGGGCAGCGTGGCGCAATTTCAGCCCAGCGACATCGCGCTGGTCGAGACGCACGGCCCGCACCACCGCATCGTCTTCCCGATGCACAGCCTCGCTCAGCTGCGCAACGAACCCGAGGAGACCTGGGAGCCGATCGCGCACACCAACGTGATCCACGGCCTGTTCCCGCACGCCGTGCTGTCGCTCACTGGCATGAACGCCGAGCTGTGGTGCGTGTTTCCCGGCCGCGAAGTGGGCCATTCGATCACCCAGCACCACTACGCGGCACCGCCGGGTCCGGACGAGCTGCTCGACCTGCACCGCGGCGCGTTCGACTTCTCACAGGGGATCGTCGCAGGGGAGGACTACGGACAGGCGGCGCAGGTCCAGAACGCGCTCGCCACCGGGCTGCAGAAACACGTCATCTACGGCCGCAACGAGCCGGCGTTGCAGCACCTGCACCGGGAGTTGGCCGCGGCGGTCGGGAGGGTAGATTAAGGGACCGCGCGGCGCGCCGCGAGTGAGTGAAGGTCGCGGCGACATCCAATCACCCCCACCTCAATCCTCCCCCGTCGAGGGGGAGGACGCCTGAGCGGACCTCCTCCCCGAGGGGCGGAGGTCTGATCGGAACTCCTCCCCGAGGGGAGGAGTTCCGAGGCCGGAAGCCTTCCCCCCTTGCGGGGGAAGGTTTGGATGGGGGGTTTTGAGATGACGCGAAGCGCACCTATTGAAACGCGTCAGACGATGACGCTGCGAATGACCTCGCCCGCTTCCATGGCGCGGAAGGCTTCGTTGACCTGATCGAGCTTGATGGTGCGCGACACCATGTGCGTGGTGTCGAGGCGGCCGGTCTCGATGAGGTCGATGAAGCGCTGGAAGTCGCGCCGCACCTGCGCCGAGCCGTACTTGCAGGGCAGGATCTTCTTCTCGTCGAAGAACAGCTGGAAGGCGGGGAAGGTGACCATGGCGTCCATGCGGCTCATGCCGACGACGCACACCGTGCCGCCCTTGCGCGCCATGTTGTAGGCCTGCAGGATCGTTTCGGGCAGGCCGATGACCTCGAACGAGTAGTCGACGCCGCGCCCGCCCGTGAGGCTCTTGATCTGGTCGATGGCGTCGCCCTGGCGCGGGTCGACGACGTCGGTGGCGCCGAACTTGCGCGCCTGCTCGCGCTTCATCGCCACCATGTCGACGGCGATGATGCGCGCCGCGCCGGCGATGCGCGCACCCTGGACGACCGCCTGGCCGACGCCGCCGCAACCGAGCACGGCGACCGTCGAGCCGGGCGTGACGGCGGCGGTGTTGAGCGCCGCGCCGACACCGGTGGTGACGCCACAGCCGATCAGCGCCAGCTGCGCGTCGGGGACATCGCCCTCGATGCGCACGACGGAGTTCTCGCTGGTCGTGACCGCTTCGGCGAAGGTGCCCAGCCCGGTCATGCAGATGTACATCGAGCCGTCCTTGCGCGTGCCGCGCGGCGTCATCATCGCCGAGGCCTCTTCGTCGCAGTGGTGCGTCTGCTGGTGCAGGCAGTACCAGCAGGTGCCGCAGGCCGGTACGAAGGAGGCGACGACGCGGTCGCCCTTCTTGACCTTGGTGACGTCCTTGCCCACCTCGACGACCTTGCCGGCACCTTCGTGCCCGAGGACAACGCCCGGCGGCAGCGGGACGTAGCCGCGCATGATGGACAGATCGGAGTGGCACACGCCGCTGGCGCCGATCTGCACGACCACGTCGCGCGGTCCGGGCTCGTTCGGCTTGATGTCCTCGATCACCAGTTGGTCGCTTCCGTCGAATAGTGCTGCGCGCATTGGATCACCTCATCTCGTTTACTCGCCGGCCCGATCGCCGACGCCCCGGTGCGGGGATGTGAAGGGTATGGGAAGGATTTTCCATAGCCCACTCGACGACACAAGGCGAAGCCCGGGCGGGCTTCGAAGCGTGGCCCATCCGAGCGTGTCGATCCCGATCAAAATGGGGAGGGCGAGGCTCCTGCCGAGCCATGCCTCAGCGTGCCGGAGGCTCGGCGGGAGCCTCGCCCTCCCAGGGATAGACACCACCCTCCAGGGCCGACCGTTTGGCAACGTCCTGGTATTCTGACGATAATCTTTCTAATTGGAGCAAGACGCGATGCAGCTCGAGGTCTGGGCCGACACGAATATCGGGTTGATCCGGAAGTCCAATCAGGATGCGGTTGGATGCTTCCCGGATCTCTCTTTGTTCATCATCGCCGACGGCATGGGGGGACGCGAGGAGGGCGAGGTGGCCAGCCGCATGGCGGTGGAGATCATTCACGAGACCGTGCAACAGCAGGCGTCGAGTGACCCCCCCCGCGCGCCGCGCCGCAAACGCTCGAGCTGGTGGCGGCTGCTGTTCGGCGGCGGCGACGACGGCGACCGCGCCACGCCCGACCCCGGCGCCGACGGCGCGGCGACGCGCCTGCGCGCCGCGATCGAGCGCGCCAACGAGCGCATCTACGAGTTCGCCCACACGCAGTCGACGGCCGCGCTGGACCGTTCGATGGGCACCACGGTCATCGCCCTCGAGTGCGCGGTCGACGCCCAGCGCGCGCAGTGGGCGTACGTCGGCGACAGCCGGTTGTATCGGGTGCGCGACGGCGAGCTGACGTTGCTGACCGCCGATCACACGCTGTTCGGCGAGGCGTTCTGGAATCAGGACACCATCCCCTCTGACCTGCCGCACACCAACCGCCTCATGCGCGCCGTCGGGATCTCTCCCTTCGTCGAGGTCTCGATCGGGTCCAGCCCGCTGCGCGCCGGCGATCTCTACCTCCTGTGTAGCGACGGGGTGTCCGGCATGGTCAAGCCAGCCGTTCTCCTCGAAGGCCTGCTCGCCAACCAACCGCTCGCCGAAACCGGACAATCCCTCATTCAGCAGGCGCTCGATGCCGGCGGAAAGGACAATGCGAGCGCCCTGCTCGTAAAAGTCGTCGACCGCTAGTCGGCTCGCCCGTCCGATGGCCGAAGGCCGTATCATCAAGAATACCTGGCGCATCATCCGTCCGATCGGAGTCGGCGGAATGGGCGCGGTGTGGGAAGTCGTCCACGTGCGGCTGGGGAAGCGCTACGCGCTGAAACAGCTCAAGTCGGAGTTCGAGGGCCGCGAAGACGTCAAGAAGCGCTTCGACCGCGAGGCGCTGACGATGGCCGAGCTGGTCCACCCGCACATCGTCCAGGTGTTCGACATCGACGTCGAGCCCGACTTCGGGGCCTTCATTCTGATGGACCTGATCACCGGCTCGACGCTGGGCAAGATCATCCGCGAGCAGGGCCGCCGGCCGCTGGCGGAGGTCGTGCGCATCGGCACCGAGATCGCCTCGGCGCTCGACTTCGCCCATCGCAAGGGCGTCGTGCACCGCGACATCAAACCCGGCAACATCCTCATCGAAGAGGGCACTGGCCGCGCCGTGCTGACCGACTTCGGCATCGCCAAACAGCTTCACCCCGACGGCGACGAGACGGCCGACGGGACGCGCACCGGCATGTTCGTCGGCACCTACCGCTACTCGTCCCCGGAGCAGATGCGCAACGAGGAGGAGCCGCACGCGCGCTGGGACATCTACTCCTTCGGCATCGTGCTGTACGAGACCTTCTCCGGCAAGCGCTTCCTCGATCACATGGCCGAAGGGCAGATCATGGCCCACGTGGCGTACATGCCGGACTGGACACCACCGCTCGAGTTTCCCGAGCCGCCGCCGCCGCTGTTCCGGCGCGTCATCGACGAGTGCCTCGAGCGCGACGGCTCGCGCCGCCTGTCCAGCGCCGCCGAGCTCGTCCGCCGCCTGCAAGCCTGCCTGAGCGAGGCCGACCAGCGCATCGTCGTCGAGCCACGGCCCGCCGCGCCGGCTCCGCCGCCGCCGCCCCCGCCGCCGCGCGAGGACTCGCGCACCGAGGCGACGCGGGTGGAGACCTACGCCCAGCGCCGCGCCGCATTGCGCACCACGGCCAACGAGCAGCTGGCCCTGGTCGAGAGACTCGAAACCGAGCTGCAAACGCTCGGCGCGCCGCGCGGCGACTGGCCGGCCCCGTTCGAGCTGCGTGCCACCCTCGAGCGCGTCACCGCGCTCGAGCAATCCGGGCAGTACGAAGAGGCCGTCGGCCGCCTCTCGGCGCTGGGCGAACGCGCCGCCGAGGTGCAGGCCGCCATTACCAACGCGCTGCGCCAACACATCGCCGCCGAGCTCGACGAGCTGAAGACCGCCTGGCAGGCGGTGACCGGCGGCCCCGCCGGCGCGCTGGTCGCCGCGGCGGATGCCGACGGCGTCGCGCAGCGCATCGCCGTGGCCGAGCGCGCGGCCGCGGCCGGACAGCGCGCCGCGGCGGTGGCCGCCATCGGTGAAGGCCGGCAGCTCGCCGCTCGCGCCGAGCAAGCGGCCGCCGAACGCGCCGAGGCCGAACGCGTGGCCGCCGAACGCGCCCGCCGCGCCGCCGAGGAGCAGGCGCGGCGAGTGGCCATGGATCTCGCCGGCGCCGAAAAGGATCTGCACGCCGTCGAGCAGCTCGCCGAGGAGGCGGGTGCGGCCGGGGCCGACATCGGCGACGGGCAGGCGCTGGCAGCGCTGCGCACCGCGTTGGCGACGGCGGCCGAGCAGCAGCGCGCCGGGCAACACGCCGAGGCGCTGCAGGGGCTGGCGGCCATCGGGCCGCGGATCGCGGCGGCGCGCGGCGACCTCGAGACATCGCTGCGCGACGGCCTGGCCGCCGCGCTGCGCGGGCTGCGCGAGCAGCTCGGGGACCTCGGCAAACGCGCCGGCGACCTGGTCTCGCCCCAGGCCGCGCGGCCCGTCGAGCAGGGGCTCACCGCTGTCGAGCGACATCTGAAGGAAGAGCAATGGGTGCGCGGATGGCGGGCGCTCGATGCGGCGCGCGGCGAGCTCGAAAAGCTCGCGGGCGATGTCCGCGACCGCGCCCGCGCGGCCCTGGCGGAGGCGGGACAGGAGATCGACGCGGCGCTGGCCGAGTTGGCCGAGAGCGGGGCGGTGCAAAAGCTCGATCGGGGACAGCTTGACGCCCGGATCCAGGAGCGGGTGGCGGCCGGGCAGTTCGGCGCAGCCTTGCGCGACGCCACGGCGGTGCGGACCGAGCTGCGCGGTGCGCTCGACCAGGTGCGCGATGCGGCGGCGCGCGCGGCCGCCGCAGCCCGCGACGCCCTCGACCAGGCCCTGCGCGGCTTGGATCTCGCCGCGGCGAAAGCCGTGGCGCCGCAGGACGTCGCGCGCGCTGAAGCCGCGGAGAAACAGGGCCGCGAGGCGCTGCAGCGCAAGGACCACCGCGCCGCCGGTGCCGCGTTCGCGACCGCGCGCGCGGCCTACGCCGCCGCCGCTGAGCGTCTGGCGCAGGACCAGGTCGGCCGCATCGAGGCGCTCACCGGCGAGGTGCGCGCGTTGCTACAGCGCGCCGAGAAGACGCCCGACGTCGTCGCGGCGGAGGCGCGCCGGCAGGCGGGCGCGGCGCTCGACGCGGCCGGCGGCGCCGATCGCGTCGCGGCGCTGGTGGCGCTCGACACCGCGCGCGCGGCCGTGCAGCAGGCGCTGGCCGACGCGGGCGTGTACGCCAGCGCGCTGGAGCAGCAGGCGGCGGCCGCGGCGGCGCAAGCGCAGTTGGGCGACCTGCCGGTGCCCGAGCGCGAGCGCCGCGCGGCGGAGCAAAGCACCGCGGCGGCGGCTGCCGCGTTCGAGCGCCACCGCTGGGCCGAAGCGCGCGACCAGTACGCAGAGTCGGCGCAGGCCTGGACGGCGCTGGAAGCCGAGGGGCAAAAGCGCGCGGCGGAAGCGCGCGAGCGGGCGCGCGAGATCGCCGCAGCGAAGCAGGCGCTGGGCAGTCGCATCGAGCAATCGCGCGCCGAGCCCGACGAGATCGTTGCCGCCATTCGCGCGCAGGCGGCGAAATTCGTCGCCGATGCGCAGGCGACGATGGAGAGGCTGCGCGAGGTCGACGCCGCTCTGGCGGCGGCGATCGCCGAAGGGCCGCCCTACCGGGCAGCCGCCGCGCAGCGCGCGCAGGCGAAAGTCGAAGAGCAGCGCGCGGTGGCGTTGCGCCCGTCGAGCCGGCCGCTCAAGGCGGCGCGCAAGGTGGCGGCCGAGGCCGAGGCGCACTTCGGCGCCCGCCGCTGGCAGCAGGCGGCTGAGCGCTACACTGCCGCCAGCGCCGCTTTCGCTGCGCTGGCGGCCGCGCAGGAAGCCGCGGCCACTCCCGCGGCGCCGGGCGTGACGCCCGCGGCCCGGCCACTGCCCGTGGCGGCGATCGGCGGCGGCGTCGCGGCGCTGGTCGCGGTCGTCGGCGCGGTGCTGTATCTGCGCTCGGGCACCGAGGAGGTTCCGGTGGTACCTCCAGTGGCGCGCGCCACGGTGGCACGGCCGGAGGCAACCGTTGCGCGCGCACAGCCGACGGTGGCGCGCGTCGAGGCGACGATCGCCCGGCCGCCCGCGACGGTCGCCGTGCCGGCTCCTGCGCCGCCCGAAGTGCCGCCGGTTGCGGCCGTGCCGTTCATTGCCGCCGCGATTCCGGCCGCGGATTCCGTGCACGTGAAGGAGAACCAGCGCGCCGAGTTCTCCGTCACCGTCGCCGGCGCGCCGGCCGGCGCCAAGCCGGACACGCGCTGGACGCTCGACGGCAAGGAAGTCGCGTCGGCTGCGACCGAGTGGGCGTTCGCGCCGGGGTTCGACGCGGCGCGCGACCAGCCGTACGCGCTGCGCGTCCAGGTCGGCGACGGCGCCGGCGAGAAGGCGTCGCGAACCTGGAGCATCGCGGTCGACGACGTCAATCGCCCTCCGAAGCTCAAGACATCGCCCGCCCCCGGGACCAAAGTCAGCAAGAACGAGGGCGAGAAGGTGGCGTTCGCCGTCGAGGCGAAGGACGAGGACGGCGACGCGCTGCACTATGCCTGGACGGTGGACGGCAAGCCGGCGGGGAGCGATGCGCCGGCTTTCGAGCTGCCGGTGAGCGGCGACCAGAAAGTCGCCGTGGCGGTGCGCGACGGCAAGGGCGGCGACCCGGTCAGCGCCGCCTGGAACGTCGCCTCCATCAAAGCGGCGCCCGTGGCCCTGCAGCTCAACCCGCTGCCCAAGCAGCTCGCCAGCCTGCGCTTCAGCGAGCCGCAGAAGTTCGAGCTCGGCATTCCGGCGGAGTTGCGCCAGGTGCCGCTGACCTTCAGTTGGACCGTCGATGGCCGCCCCGTGTCGGACAAGGCGTCCTTCCAGTTCGCCAACGACGACCCGGCGCTGGTGCGCGACAAGCCGGTGCAGATCGCCGCGCTGGCGCGCGCCGATGCCGGCCGAACCTTTTCGTACGACTGGAAGGTGAAGGTCCTGCCGCCGCCGCCCAGGATCACCGCCGCCACCCCGGATGCGAAGGCGCTCGAAGTCGCGCCCGGCGCCGCGCAGGCTTTCGAGCTCAGTGCTGCCGAGCCGGTCGGCGGTCAGAAGCTGACGTACGTGTTCGACGCCAACGGCAAGGAGACCCGCTCGGGCGCGCCGCGTTTCGAGCTCAAAGCGGCGGAGGGGCAGTCCTACACCATCATCGCATCGATCGCCGACAACTTCGGGCAGCGCTCCGACAAGCGCACCTGGACCATCAAGAGCACGGCCCCTCGAGTGACGGCGCGGGAGCCCACTGCGGTGGTGGCGGCGGTGGCGCCGGCGGACCTGACGAGCCGGGTTCAGTCCTGGCTCGAACGCTACCGCGCTGCCTTCAACGCCAAGGACATCGCCTCCCTGCAGCAGTTGCTGCGCCTCGACTCCACCAAGGCGAAAGCGCTGGAAGGCGCGCTCGGCAAGCAGGCCAATCTGCGAGTGACATTCAGCAACGTCAAAATCGAACAGGTGGGACCCGATCGCGCCAGGGTGTCCTACCAGCGCGTAGACGAGTTCACTGACCCGTACAGCAATTCCGGCAAGTCTATGTCGACGGCAGTCAATCAGAGCTTCCGGCTTGTTGGCGATCGTTTAGAGCTGGAGAAACCGGGTTCCTGAAGGGGGCGTCAAGCCGCGGCGGGGCGCTGTGGTGCGCTTGACACCTGCCGAACTGAAGCAGTAGCGTCCGGCCGCCTTCGAGGGGGAGGCGCCATGAGCGACGCGCAGAAGTCAGCTGAGGGCTCCGAGGATTACACCGCGTTCGGTACGCTGCGCGTCGCGCGGCCATCCGCCATGCCGGATGTGCTGGACGTGTTGGTGGCTGGTGGCGGACCCGCTGGAGCCGCGGCGGCGGTGCGCGCCCGAGAGCTTGGATTGAGCTGCCTGGTCATCGACTACGATGACCTGATGAAGCGTATACGGGATTACCCTGAGGGCAAGCCGATCAAGCCGAGCTACGGCGGTGGTGACAAGCTGCCGTTTCCGCCCGGTGGCGCGATGGTCACGGCGCTGCACTTCGACGAGATCGACAAAGACGATCTGGTCAAGGTGTGGAAGTCGAAGTTCAAGGAATTCGACTTGACCGCCAAGGTCGGCTCCGAGTTCACCGGCCTGCAGCCGGCCGAAGACGGCGTGTGGGTGGTCAAGACCTGGAACCATCGCGCCAACAAGGAAGTGGAGTACCGCGCCCGCGCCGTGCTGCTCGCCATCGGCGCCGGTGTCCCGCGGCGCTTCGACATCCCCGGCAACACCGACGGCATCGCCTTTCGGCTCGACAGCCCGGCGCGCTTCGTCGGCGCGCCCGCACTGGTCATCGGCGGCGGCACCTCGGCGGGCGAGGCGGTCATCGCCATCTCGAACGCCAAGATCCGCGCCGAGGATCCGACCCCGGTCTACTGGTCGTATCGGGGCGACAAGCTGCCCAAGGTGTCCAAGGCGCTGAGCGAGGAGTTCTTCGACGCCTATATCGGCAACGGCAACATCCGCTACGTGGCGTTCTCCGAGCCGGCGGCGGTGGTGACCGGGCCGGACAAGCTCGGTTATCTGTCGCTGCTCGTCGACCGCAAGGTCATCGCCGGCCGTCCGGTGGAGACCGTGCACCTGGAGTTTCCCAAGGAGCGCGTGGTGGCGTGCATCGGCGAAGAGGTGCCGTTCAAGCTGCTGCAGAGCTTCGGCATCAAGGTGCCGCTGGTCAACAATCGGCCGCAGATCCTGGTCAACCACGAAGGCGAGTCGTCGCTGCGCGGCGTCTTTCTGGTCGGTGATTTGCGCGGTCCCAAGTACCTGCGCTGCACCGACTTCAACGATTCGTCGAGCTACGAGGTGGTGAGCCAGAAGCGCAACATCAAGGCGGCGATGTGGGACGCGGTGCAGGCCGTTGAAGTCGCGGCCGAACGGCTGGGCAAGGCCGGCGCCCGCATGGCGGCCGACGCCATGCCCAAGCTGGAGGCGAAGGCGACGCCGCAGACGGCGCCGATCGCCGCGCCGCAGCCGTCGATGCCGGAGCCGAGCCAACCCGCGCAGACCGAAGCACAGTTGGTGATCCTGCTGCCCGACGGCACGCCCGAGGAGCAGTTCCCGATCACCAAGGACGCCTTCACGATCGGCCGTCGCGAGGCCGACGTCACGACCGCCGAAGACGTCTACATGGCGGACAAGCACGCCAGCGTCACACTGCGCGGCGGCCAATACCTGCTCGAAGATACCTCCGGCGGCTCCGGCGTCTGGCTGCGCGTGCAGGGCGTCAACGGCCGGCCGCTCGCCGAGGGCGACGTGGTGTGGATCGGCAGCCAGATCCTGATGGCGACCAAAGCCGACGGCCGCTGGGCGGTCGCGCACTACGACAGCGAGGGCGCATTCAAGGCCTCGCACGCGATCGGCGACAAGGGCCTGTTCGTCGGCCGCGGCTCGGAGGCGAAGCTCGATCCCAACGACATGAGCATGTCGCGCCGGCACGCGCAGTTCCGCGTCGATGCCGAGGGCCTCAAGGTCTACGACCTCGCCAGCACCAACGGCACGTATGTGAAGCTCACGCAGGCGTCGGCGTTGACCAACGGCGACGAGTTTCGCGCCGGCGCCAAACGCTTCCGCTTCGAGCGCTTCCAGGCGGTGGCCAAGCTGCCGGCGACGGACATCGTCGTCGACGCGCCGGTCGAGCGCGCTCCGGCGCCCGCTGCCGAGGCGGCTCCCGCTGCCGAGGCGGCTCCCGCTGCCGAGGCGGCTCCCGCCGCCCAGGCGGCGGCGGCACCGGCGGCCGCGGCGGTGGGCGATGGACAGTTCCCCGTCACCATCGAGCACGCGGAGTTCCCGGTCTCGTACGCGGCCGGGCCGGGGCAAGACTTGTTGCACGCCTACTTCGATTACCTGAAGAGCCGCTACCCCGACGGCAAGCTGACCAAGACCGGCGAGCCCGCCGACCACCACGACGAGCCGCTCGGCTGGGAGTGCAAGGTCGGGTTGTGCGGGCTCTGCGCCGTGGAGATCGTCGACCAGGCCGAGAACTTCGAGCCCGTCGATCCCGGCAAGCCGGAGATGAACACGCTCGAGTTCAAAGCCGGCGTCGACCCCGATCCGAAAAAGTATCGGCTGGCGTGCCTCGCCAAGGTGAAAGGCCCGGTGAAGATCACCATTCCGTCGTAACCCCACTCGACACGAAGGCGCCATGACGCGAACAGGACTTTCGATGCAGGTCTCGGAGAACGATCGGATGGGCAAGCGAAAGCATTTCGGCGCCGGCGCGGTCGTCGCGTTGCTGCTCGGCGCGGTGCTGGCGGCCTGTGGCGGCAACAATCCAAATCAAACCGGCGGCGGCGCCGTGCCGGCAAAGGACGACGGCCCGATGCCGGCATCGGTGCTGATCCCGCAGGAAGTGCGCGCGATCATGGCGAAGGCGGCCAGCGCCATCGGCGACGACCTGGTGGTGGCGGTGACGGATCGGCGCGGCGTCGTGCTCGGCGTCGGGACGCGCTTTGCCGGCGTATTCGACTACGCCGCCGAGTGCGCCAGCGCCACCTGCCCGCGCACCGACGAGCTGGCGGCCGACTGCGGAACCGTCGACCTGGCCGTGCAGCTGGCGCGCACCGCGGCGTTCTTCAGCGCCGACCAGACGCCGTTGACCTCGCGCTCGGTGCGCTTCCTCAGCGGCGAGCATTTCCCGAGTGGGATCAGAAACACCGGCGCCGCGGCGCTGTTCGGCATCGAGAACACCAACCGCGGCTGCAGCTTCGACGCCGTCGTGCGCCCCTTCGAGGACCGCATCCCGCGCGCGCTCAACCTGGAGGCGGTGGTGCGCCGGCGCAGCGGTGGCGAGGCGTTGCGCTGCGAGAGCAGCAATGACCCCGACGCCACGTGCGGCTGTTCGACCGGCATCGCGACGCTCCCGGGCGGCGTGCCGATCTTCAAGAACGGCCGCATGGCCGGCGGCATCGGCGTGGCGATTCGCGGCGTCGTGCTGCAGCCGGATCCGGTCGCGGCCGGCGACGCGCCGGACCAGATCCTGCGCCGCACCGACCGCAATGCCGCCTTCGAGCTGGCGGAGTTCGCGGCGCGCGCTTTCGCCGGCGACGACGCCGGCCTGCCGACGGTGGGGGCGCGGGGGTTGACGAACGTTTGCGATGCGTCGAATCCCACCCGGCCGACGTGCTGCAGCAATCCGACGCCGTGCACCTTCGGCATCCTGCCCTCGAACCGCCTGCCGTTCGACCCGGTCATCTTCGTCGACGGCATCGAGATCCCGGAGGTGGCGACGCACCCGCGGGTTCCGGACGGGGTGGGGACCTTCGGCGACGTGTCGGATCTGATCATCGATCCCGCCAGCCCGACGACGCCGGCGGCGCAGCCGGTCGCGACCGACTGGCTGTTTGGCCCGGTGGCGGCGCAGGACGCTCCGGCCGGCGCCGCGCCGCTCAGCGCCGCCGAGGTCGAGTCGATAATTTCCGCTGCCCGCACGCAGGCGCTCGCCATCCGCGGCGCGATTCGCCTGCCGCTGCGCTCGCGCACCGCCATGGTGCTGGCAATCTCGGACACCGCCGGCAACCTGCTCGGCGCCTTCCGCATGGACGACGCGACCGTGTTCTCGATCGACGTCGCCATCGCCAAGTCGCGCAACGTCGTCTACTTCAGCAACCCCGACATCGCTCCGATCGACACCTACGATTGTCCCGGACCGACCGCGGCCGAGTGTCGCCTGGACCGCATCGCCATCCCCCCCGGGACGGCCGTCACCAACCGCACGCTGAGCTTCGCCGCGCAGCCGTTCTTCCCGTCGGGCATCGACGGCACGCAGCCGGGGCCGTACCGGTTGACCTTCATCAACGACTCCGCCGCGCCGTGCACCAACGGCGGCGAGCCGGCCAACGGGCGGCAGAACGGCATCGTCTTCTTTCCCGGCAGCGCGCCGCTGTACCGCGACGGCGTGCTGATCGGCGGCCTCGGCATCAGCGGCGACGGCGTCGAGCAGGACGACATCGTCACCATCGCGGGGGCGGTGGCGGCGCCGGGCTACGAGCCGCCGTCGCGCATCCGCGCCGACCAGATCAAGGTGCGCGGTGTGCGCCTGCCGTACGTCAAGTTCAACCGTCGCCCCGAGCAGTAGCCCCGCCCGCTGAGCTTGGGAGGCGTGCCAGTGAGAGAGCGCAGAAATGGCTGACGACAAGGACGACAAGGATTCGGGCGACTCGACGCACATGGAGCCGATGCGGCCGCCGATGCCGAGGCTCCCCACGCCGCCCGCCGCCGCCAAGACCCCCGATGCGCCCGCGCCTGCCGCACCGCCCCCTGCGGCCAGGGGCGACGAGCACACCCACGTCCCCGGCGCTCCGCCGGCGATGCCCAAGCCACCCGGTGCGGGCGCGCCACCACCACCGCCGCCACCGGCTGCTGTCAAGCCGCCGCCAACTCCGCCATCGCGTCCCGCGGCGCCGCCGGAGGACGAAGGCACGGTGATCGCGCGCGCCGACGATGACGACGGCGAGCGCACGGTCGCCATGCCACAGGCGCGGCGGGCGCAGTGCTCGCTGCAGCGGCTCGAGCCGCCGGGCCACGGCGCCGCGGTCATTGCGCTCACCGGCAGCAGCTACGTGCTCGGGCGCTCGCACACCGCCGACATCCAGCTCTACTCGAGCAGCGCGTCGCGCCAGCACGCGCGCCTCACCAAGAAGGGCGAGGCCTGGTTCGTCTGCCCGCTCGAGAGCAAGACGGTCGTTGCCGGTGGGACCAAAATCGAAGCCGAGGTGCGCTTGCAACACAAGATGCGGTTGCAGCTCGGCGGCGACGAGCTGGTGTTCTTCGATGAAGCCGCTGTCGCGACCGGAGCGGCCGCTGCGGCTCCCAAGCCATCGGCCGGCGGCAGCCGGACGGTGCTCATCGTCGTGGTGGTCGCGGCGGTGCTAGCGGCCGCCGGCGCGGCGGCCTGGTTCTTCCTCCTCCAGCCGTGAACCCTCCAACCCGCGGGAACGACATGGCGTCAAGACTGTTCGTTTGGATTGTGGCGGTTTCGTTGTTGGCGGTGGCGCCGCGGGTGCGCGCCGAAGATGCGGCAGCGGCGGACGAGCCCAGGGCGGCCGACGACGCGGCCGCCCCGGCGGAGGAGGGCGAGGAGGCCGGCGCGGTGCCGATCGAGGACCGTTGGAGGATCGAACCGCCGCCGTACGAGCTCAACACCAAGGGCCATTGGTGGGATCCGTACAACCAGAACGTGCTGAAGGGCGACTACCCGATCT
>CAYVUV010000143.1:0-22815 GCA_964455095.1 uncultured Binatia bacterium (SeqCode) | reverse complement strand
TGGTCGGCGTTTCCGTTGGTGTGTCGGTCGGGGTCTCCGTCGGTGTGTTGGTGGGTGTGCGGGTTGGCGTCAGCGTCGGGGTGTTCGTCGGAGTGTCGGTCGGCGTCAACGTCGGGGTGTGGGTCGGCGTTCGGGTAGGTGGGTTCGTCGGCGTGTCGGTCGGCGTTTGCGTTGGCGTGGTGGTCGGGGTCTCTGTCGGTGTTGTGGTCGGCGATTCCGTTGGTGTGTCGGTCGGGGTCTCCGTCGGGGTGTTGGTGGGGGTGCGGGTTGGCGTATTGGTGGGCGTAAGCGTAGGTGTCAGCGTCGCCGTGTTGGTCGGTGAAGTCGTCGGTGAAATCGTCGGTGTTAGGGTCGGTGTATTGGTCGGGGTGTTGGTCGGTGTCCGGGTTGGCGTGTTGGTCGGGGTGTTGGTCGGTGTCTTTGTCGGCGTGTTGGTCGGCGTGCGGGTTGGTGTGGGTGTCGGGGCCAGGAGGCCTCCGATGTTGGCCACGCCGCAATTACACTTCGACGAGCTGGGCGGGTTGGTATCCAACTCCGGCGCACTCGGATTGTTGGCACCGCACGAGTCGGCGGCATCGTTGTTCGACTGATTGTCCCAGCTGGTGCACGTGCCCACGTCGGCGGTACCGTTGCCATCCATGTCGGCGCATTTGATCTGGACGGAGAACGAGTAGTAGGTCCAAACGCAGCTGCCCGATCCCGAGCTGCAAGTGTGGATGTCTGCAGGGACCCCCCATGCGGACTGCGAAGGGACGTCGCCGCAGACATCGTTGGTCATGCTCAGTTCGCCGTTGAAGTAGGGCCCGGCGCCGCCCGATAGGTTGACGTCGGCGTTCGTCGTGGAAACGGGGTGCAGGTAGTCGCGATAGCAGGTGTTGCCGTTGTCCTGCGCGTTGCCCCCGTTTTGGTCGACCCAGAGTCCGATGTCGTATCGGTCGGGACCCGATTCGACGCGCGCGGTCATGGCGACCGTCAGCGTAGAACCCAGCTCGCAGGTCGATGGAGTAACCTCGAGCGCGCCAATGCGCACATCATTACTCGAGCAGATGGTGCCCTGGGTGAATCCCGTCGCGTCGCGAAGGCACGACGTGCCGGAAGTGCCCGCAAGGACTGGGGCTTGGGTGAGGGCCGCAGACGCAAGCAGCATCAAGGCGCTGGATTGGAAGAATCCGATCGACCGGGTGTGCATGGGTAACCCCTCTTTTGCCCAAGATAGAGTGCGTTGTGCATGCTGAGAATGCAAGCCGGAATCCATGGATTATCCTGTGGCATCTGACACAGCATAGCGCAGGCGGGCTTCTCGTGGCCGCGTGGAGTGGAGTACAGTGACAGTTGCAAATAAGTGACTAACCACCTGAATAGACGACTATATTCGTGCGGCCGGCGGGGGGGTGGAGTGCGCGCCGGCATCAGGTGGGCGCGACGATACCCTTCAAGTGGTTGCTACGATTTCGGCGATAAGATTTGGAGCATCTGCTCGCGCAGCAACGACTTGTGTACCTGGCGCGATGCCGCCGTGCGGGGAAGCTCGACGACGAAGCAGACGTGCCTGGGCTTCTTGAAGCCGGCGAGACGACTGCGGACGTGCTCAACTACTTGAGCAGCGGAGATCTCGGCCCCGTCCTTCACCACGATGGCGACGGCCAGCGCCTCGCCCCACTCCGGGTCGGGCACGCCGACGGCGGCGGCTTCGCGGATCGCCGGATGCTCGAGCAGCACGCGTTCGATCTCGGCTGGAAAGATGTTCTCGCCGGCGCTGCGAATCACTTCCTTCAGCCGGCCGACGATCGAGAGGAAGCCCGCGCCGTCGAAGGCACCGAGATCGCCGGTGCGCACCCAGCCGTCCGGGATGGCGCGCGCGGTTTCCTCCGGCATGCGCCAATAACCGCGCATGGTGAACTCGCTGCGCACGGCGATCTCGCCGATCTCGCCCGTCGCGACTTCGCGGCCGGCGGGGTCGAGCAGGCGGACCTCGACGTTGAGAAACGGCCGGCCGACGCTCTCGGGTCGTTCGGCGATGGCGCTCGGGCGTAGCGCACAGACCGGGCCGGCCTCCGTCGAGCCGTAGATGATGAACATGTTCGGGCAGCGGAAGCGCTCGATGATGGCACTCACCTGGGTGCGGGTCATGGCGGCGGTGCCGCTGGCGATGGTGCGCAGCGAGGAGAGATCGAAGCGATCGAAATCGGGCAGGGCGAGCAGCGCGGTGAAGACGGTGGGCACGGCGTAGAAGTACGTAACGCGTTCGCGCTCGATGGTCTCGAGCATGGCGCGGGGGTCGGCTTTGGGCATGATCACCACCGTGGCGCCGGACTGCCAGAAGCTCAGCGGCATCGCCCAGCCTCCCATGTGAAACATCGGGAACATGCACAGACCGATGTCGCGCTCGCCGAGCCCGGTGGTGAGATGGCTGGTCTGCGCTTGCAGGTAGTAGCTGCGCTGCGAGAGCAGGACGCCCTTCGGCGGCCCCGTGGTGCCGCTGGTGTAGAGCATGACGTGCGGATCGTGCTCGTCGATGGCGGCCCCTACCTCGTCGGGCGACTCGGCGTCGGCCAGGACGGCCAGCCGCGCGGGGTCGTCGCCGTCGATCGAGATGAGATGCCGGACAGAGCGCAGGCGCCCGGCCTCGCGCAGCGCCGCGATCATGCCGGCAAACTCGACGGTGGCGCAGAGCGTCTCCGACTCCGAGTGCTCGATCACCGCGGCCGCCTCGTCGGCGCGAAAGCGGGCGTTGACCGGGACGAGGATGGCGCCGAGCTTGATCGCGGCGAAGTAGAGCAGCGGATACGCGGGCACGTTGTTGGCCCAGACGGCGACGCGGTCGCCGCGCCACACGCCGAGGCGCTGCAGGGCGCGTGCGAGCTGGTTGGAGCGGGTGTGGAAGGCGCCGTACGTCACGCGCGTGGAGCCCATGACCCAGGCCGTCTGGTCGGCGCGATCGCGAGCGTGGCGGCGCAGGATGTCGCCGAGCAAGAGCATCAGCGCGGAGTCAGCGGCGCAGGGAGTCCAGCACCGCCTCGGCAGCCTCCTCACCGGTGCGGATGCAATCGGGAATCCCGACGCCCGTATGGGCACTGCCGGCCAGCCGCAAACCGGGCAGGTGACCAAGCGCCGCGGTGATGCGGGCCATGCGGTCGAGATGGCCGACGTGGTACTGCGGCATCGCGTTCGCATAGCGCGCGACCCGGCTCAGCTCGGGCGCGGCGCGCACGCCGAGTAGATCGCCGAGCTCGCGCCGCACGCTGGCGACCATGGCCGCATCGTCCTGCGCAAACAGCTCGGGCTGCAGCGCACCGCCGACGAAGGTCCGCAGCAGGGCGAACTGGGCCGGGGCGCGGTTGGGGTATTTGAGGCTGCTGAACGTGCAGGCAACGATGCCGCGCCGCTCGATGGCGGGGACGACGAAACCAAAGCCGTCGAGTGGATGCGGGATGTCCTCGCGCCGGTAGGCGAGTGTGACCGTGGCCGACGACGCATACTCGATACCGCGCAGCGTGGCGGCCAACGCCGGATCGACGTCGGCGAGCAATCCGGCACTGGTATAGGCCGGGCCGGCCAGGACGACGGCGTCGTGTTCGTCGCCGCCGGCGAGCTGCCAGGTGCCGGCGGCCGTGCGCTGTACGCTTTCGATGGGGTTGCGCAGCCGCACGACGCCCTCGGGCAGGCGCTGCGCCAGCGTGTCGACCAGCGTCTGCATGCCGTCGTCGAAGCTGACGAACAGACTCCAGCGCGCCCCGCTGGTCGCCTGGCCCGCTGGTGCGGCGCGGCGGCGCTGGCGCCACATGGCCAGGATCAGGCTGCGTTCGCGCTGCTCCATCTCGATGAAGCGCGGCATCGTCGCGGCGAGGCTGAGGCGCGTCGGGTCGGCGGTGTAGATGCCGCCGACCAGTGGTTGCGCGACGCGTTCGAGCGCTTCGCGGCCGAGGCGGCGGGTGACGAAGTCGGCCAGGCTCTGGTCGTCCTGGCGCGGCCCGCGCGGCAGCACGAGGTCGAGCCCCATGCGCAGCTTGCCGGGCCAGGTAAACAGCGACGTGGTGAGCAGCGGCCAGAACCGCGTCGGGGCCAGCAGCAAGAAGCCGTCGGGCAGCGGGTGCAGGCGGCCGGCGTGGACGATGTACGTGCGTCGAAATTCCTCGCGCGTGCCGACCAGGCGGTCGGTGACGCCCAGGCGTTCGCACAAGCGGAGCGCGGCAGGCTTGTCGGAGATGAACGAGTCGGGCCCCCCTTCGAGCACGAAGCCGTCACTGCGCTCGGTGCGAATCGTGCCGCCGAGCCGCGCCCCGGCTTCGTACAAGCTGAGACCGATCGGTTGGCCGCGCTCACGGCTCAGCTCGACCAGGCGGTGCGCGGCCGCCAGGCCGGCGATGCCGCCACCGACGACGGCGATGCGGGGCGGAGTGGCGGTCATCCGCCCGACGGAGTGGCGTCGCGTCGCGCGCTCATCTCGTGCACGGCGTCGACCAGCGCGATGACATGGTCGACCGGCGTCTGCGGCAGGATGCCGTGCCCGAGGTTGAAGATGTGGCCGGGCCGGCCGGCGGCGCGATCGAGAATGGCTTTGGCATGGCGGCGGATCTCGGCCGGCGAGGCGAACAGCGTGACCGGATCGAGGTTGCCCTGCAGCGCCACGTCGTGGCCGACGCGCGCCCAGGCTTGATCGAGATCGATGCGCCAGTCGACGCCGATGACATCGCCGCCGGCCGCGCGCATGTCGGGCAAGAGCCCGTCGGTGCCGGTGCCGAAGTGAATCACGGGCGTCCGCGGGCTGAGCCCGGCGAGCGCGGCGCGCGAATGCGGCAGCACGTACTCGCGGTAGTCGTCCGGCGACAGGCAACCCACCCAGCTGTCGAACAGTTGCACGGCGTCGGCGCCGGCGGCCGCCTGCTGGTGCAGGTAGCTGTTGATCAAGCGCGCCAATAGCGCCAGCAGATCGTGCCAGGCGCCCGGGTCGCCGTACATGAGCTGCTTGGTGTGGACGTAGTTGCGCGAGCCGCCGCCCTCGATGAGGTACGACGCGAGGGTGAACGGCGCGCCGGCAAAACCGATCAGCGGCACCTTGCCTGCCAGCCCCTGACGCGCGGCGCGCACCGCTTCGTAGACGAACGACAGCGCATCGGCCGTGTCGTAATCGCGCAGCCGCCGCACGTCGTCGGGTGTGCGCAGCGGGCGGTGAATGGCGGGTCCGTCGCCCTTGGTGAATTCGAGCCCGACGTCGAGTGGCTCGAGGATGAGCAGGATGTCGGCAAAAATGATCGCCGCATCGACGCCGAGGCGCTCGACGGCGGTGACGGTGACCTCGGCGGCGGCTTGCGGGTGGTGGCAGAGCTCGAGGAAGCCGAACTTCTCGCGCACGGCGCGGTACTCGGCCATGTAGCGGCCGGCCTGTCGCATCAGCCAGACGGGCGTGTACGGCGTCGGCTGGCGCCGGCAAGCGCGCAGAAAGGGGTGCGAGTCCAAGCTCTGCTGTGGGTATGCCATGGCTGGCGGGTCGTCAAGGTCTGGCGCCGCACCGGTCACGTCGCGCGCTTGGCCTGCAACAGCTCTGGGCCGCGGCGCGCCGCGAGGGCGACGAGTTGGCCGAGCTTGGAGTGCTCGGGCTCCAGATCGACCGGCCACGCGTGCGCCTGCAGCGCCTCGCTGCACACCGGTCCGATCGAGGCGACGACGATGCGCTGCGTCGCCGCAAGCACTTGCTCGGACAATCCGAGCTGCTCGGCGGCGGCCATCAGGTGATCGACCTGGCGCGCGCTGGTGAACAGCACCAGGTCGACGCCGCCCGCGGCCAACTGCCGTATGCCTTCGTGCAGCGGGCCGACATCTTCGGGCAGCGCCCAGCGGTAGACCGGCACCGGCAGCACGCGCGCGCCACGGCTCTGCAGGCCGCCGATGAGCTCGGGGTTCGAACGGCCATACTCCTGCACCGCGACGATCTGCCCGGCCAGAGCGGGCCCGGCGTCGAGCGCGGCGAGGATCTCGCGCCACGTGTTGGGCTCCGGCACCGCGATGTCCGCGACCAATCCGAGCTCGCGCAAGGCCGCCACGGGCTTCGGTCCGCGCGCGACGACGCGCGTGCGCCGCAACAGCTCCGCAAAGCGCTCGCGCGGGCAGACATCGGCCAGTGCCGCGACCAGCGCGCGCGTGCCGACGCCGGTGAGCAGGATCAGCGTGCCGATGGTGCCGGCTTCGAGCCCGCGCCGCAGCTCGTGCGCCGCCGCGTGCTCGTCGAGCGGGATCTCGCGCATCGACGGTGCCGACAGCGGCGTGCCGCCATGGCGGCGGATGACCTCGGCCGTCTCGCCAGCGCGCCGGCTCTCGAGCGCCAGCACGGTCAGGCCCTGCAGCGGCGCCGCGGTCGTAGTCATGGCGGGAGCATGACCGCGCGGCGCGCGCCGGTCAACGTGGGGTGATTTGACTTCGCCCGCACTTTGCGGTGTTACCGACTTGACCGATCGGTCGGATCGGTCGAATCGGTCTGATCGCAGATGTTGAAGCTCTACCAGTTCCCCAACTCCGGCAACGCCCGCATCGTCCGCATCGCGCTGGCCGAGAAGGGTCTCGAGTTCGAGCGCGTGCGCATCGACGTGATGAAGGGCGAGCAGAATCGCCCGGAGTTCCGCCGCTTGAATCCGCACGGGAAAGTCCCCGTGCTGGTCGACGGCGACGCCGTGATCTACGAGTCGTCGGTGATCAACGAGTATCTCGAAGAGCGCTTTCCCGAGCCGCCGCTGCTGCCGCGCGATCCGTTCGGGCGCGCCCGCGTGCGCATGTTGATCCATTACTTCGAGACCGTTTTTGCCCCCAACGCCGGCGTGTTCATCCTCGAATCGCTGCTCAAGACCCCGGAGCAGCACGACGCGGCCAAGATGCGGACCTGTCGCGAGTTGTTGGCGGCGCATTTCGGATTCCTCGAGGAGACGATCGGCACACATGAGTATCTCACCGGCGCGTTCTCGCTCGCCGATGCGTCGTACACGCCGGCGCTCTCGGCGATGGCGCGGTGCCGTTTCGACCTGGCGCCGCGTTTCCCGCGCCTGGTGGACTGGCTGGCGCGCGTGCAGGGACGGGCGAGCTTTGCGGCTTCGGCCGACTGAAGCCAGATTCATTTTGCTTGCAAATCCCTCCCTGCACGGTGACGATGGGTCGAGTATCGGGGAGCTGTGGGGATGGCCAGAGAGAAGCGAGTGCGATCGATTCGGCGCGGCCGGACGCTCGGCATGGTCCTGTCGGGCGGCGGGGCGCGCGGCGCCTTCCAGGTCGGCGTCTATGAACGACTCCTGCGCGATCCCCGCTTCGAGCGCGGGCCGGTGGTGTTGTCGGGGACCTCGGCCGGCGCCATCAACGCGGCGCTGATCGCCGCCGGCCGCTCGCAGCGCGAGATGATGAAGTTCTGGAACGGCATCGCCGACAACCCGCCGGTGGTGGCCAGCGCGCGCTTCTTCCGCACCGCGGCGCGCTCGCTGCTGCGCCTCACCGGGGAAGAGATCCTGCGCTGGCTCTCGCCGCGGCACGCCACGCTCGGGCCGTTCCTGCAGCGCGCGCGCAACCACTGGCCGCCGCAGCCGGGCGACGGGGTGGCGCTTTGGGTCGAGTACCTGCTCGCGACCCGTTTCGAAATGCTGAGCCGCCTGCTGGATGGCATCCGCGAGCCGTTCCTGGCCGATACTTCGCAGCTGCGCGAGCGCCTGGTCGAGGAGTTCGGCGGCGAGATCATCCCGACGCGCGGCCACCGCCTGGCGATCAACACGGTCGACGCCCACACCGGGCGCGTGGTGCGCTTCGTCACCGCCGAGACGCCACTGACCCGCCCGCCCGACTACAACGTCGTCGACGCGATCACGGTCGACATGGTGTTGGCCAGCGCCAGCATTCCGCTGCTCTTCCCGCCGGTGCAGATCGGACCGCACCTGCTGTGGGACGGCGGCATGCTGGTGAACACGCCGCTGGCGCCGGTGGTGGCGCTGGGCGCCGATGAGATCATTACCGTGCTGGTCACCGAGCCGCCCGATCCGAATCCGGGGCCGTTCGATCGCTTCGGCCGCGCCGTGGAGCGCACCGTCGACAGCATTCTCGAGAACGCCTACAACGTCGATCGCAAGCTGCTGCTCGAGCGCAACCGACTGGCCAAGCTCGAGGGCACGGCGTACCGCGAAGTGCGGCTCTACGATGCCGTGCGGCCCGCGCGCGACGGCAGCTTCAACGCCGGCTCGTACCTGTACTTCGAACGCCAGGTGCTGGCCGACATGCAGGCCGCCGGGCGGCGTGCGGCAAACGAGTGGCTGGCGGACGGGCCGCGCATCGACCACCTCGAGGCGGCGGCTGCGGGCGAAGCGGCGTAAGCTACGCCGCACCCGGCAGAAGACGCCCCAGAACCGCGCCGGTGTGCGGCAACTCGACCGCGCCGCTGTGGATGAGCGCTGCCAGCGCTTCCAGATCGCTCGGCTCGTCGATGTCGAAACACGGCTCGAGCACCGCCAGGTCCAGCCCCTGTGCGGCGACGAGGCGGGCGGTTTCGGCGTAGACCCGCGGCGTGCTCATTGCGATGCCGCTGAAGATGTCCACGGCGCGGCGCAGGCCGACCAGGCAGTAGCCACCGTCAGGGCTCGGCGCCAGCGCAACGTCGTGCGCGGCGAGGGCGGCGAATGCCGCGTCGAGCGTGGCCCCCGGGATGTGCGGGACGTCGGCGCCGATCATCACCACGCGGCGCGCGCCCGCGCTGAACAGCGCGGCGAAGCAGTGCTGCATGCGCGCGCCCAGGTCGGCGCCGCGCTGGTCGATGCAGGTGCTGCCGCGGCCGACGACCGCGGCGAGGTCGGCGCCGGGGGGATCGACGGCCCAGACGAGCTGGTATGGTCCGGCACCGAATCGCTGCGCGAGATCGAGCAAGAAGGCGCGGTAGAGCTCGCACGCCGCCGCGTCGCCGAGGGCGCGGGCCAGCCGCGTCTTGACCGCCCCGGGCCGCGGGTACTTCGCCATGACGATGAGGATGTCGGCCGCCGGCGCCATCCCGGGGCAACGGCTCAGCCGGCCATGGTCAGGCCGCCGCTGACGCTGAGCACTTGTCCGGTGATGAAGTCGGCGTCGGCGGAGGCGAAGAAGGCCACTGCGGCGGCGATCTCCTCGGGGCGCGCGAGGCGGCGAAACGGGATGGCGCGCGTCAGCGCGTCGACCAGCTTGTCGTTGCCGTCGGCGACCATCCCTTGCAGGAGGGGCGTGTCGGTCGGGCCCGGGCAGACGACGTTGACGTTGATGCGGTCGCGTGCGAGCTCGCGCGCCAGCGTCTTGGCAAACGAGATCACGCCGCCCTTGCAGGCGGAGTAGACGGCCTCGCCCGAGCTGCCGACGCGGGCGGCGTCCGAGCTGATGAACACGATCTTGCCGGCACGGCGGGCGCGCATCGCGTCGAGCACGGCGCGGCAACAGTGGATGGGCCCGCGCAGATTGACGTCGATGACCCTGGTCCAGAGATCGGGCGTATTGTCGACGAAGGCCTGCATGCGGTCCCAGCCGGCATTGTTGACCAGCACGTCGACGGCACCCCAGCTGCCTTCCACTTCGGCGATGGCTTTCGATACGGCCGGGAAGTCGGCAACGTCCATCGCCAGACCGCGCGCATGCGCCCCGGTCGCGCGAATCGCTGCGGCCGTCTCTTCAGCGGCGGCGGGAGCAATGTCGGCCACCACGATGCGCGCCCGGTCGCGGGCCAGCCGCTCGCAGATGGCCCGCCCGATGCCGCTGCCGCCACCGGTGACGAGCGCGATACGCGGGTTCGCTTGCTCCGCCCCCGGCATGTCAGCTGCGCGGCTGTTGCCGGAGGAGCTCGCGCAACTCGCGCAGCTCGCGCTCGAGGGCGCGGCTGCGGCGCGCCAGGCTATTGACGTAGATCAGGACGCCGATCCAGACGACGGCATAGGCGGCGATGAGAAACGACAGGTGCATGCGCCTCCTTCAGTATGGCTGCGCGGCGAGCTGTGCGCGCAGGTCCTCGACCGTGTCCTGCAGGCGGGCACTGCGAATGCGCAGGCGCAGCAACCAGAGAAACAACAGGAAGAACGCCAGCATGGTGATCAGCAGCGTCGCGCGCATCAACGGATCGGCCAGGCCCGAGCCGCCCTCGCGCTGGACGATCACGGCGGGGTGGATGCCGCGCCACCAGTAGACGGCGCGGTTGATCAGGTAGAGATCGACCACGCCGGAGACGCCGAGCACGGCGGCCAGACGCGCACCCTGCTCGGGGTCGGTGCTCAAGCTGCGCAAGAGCAGATACGCGGCGTAGATCATCCACAGCACCAGCGTCAGGGTCAGGCGCGGATCCCAGGTCCACCACGTGCCCCAGATCGGCTTGGCCCAGATGCAGCCGGTGGCGAGCCCGAGGGTGCAGAAGAGCAACCCGAGCTCGGCGCCGGCGCGGCCGCGGCGGTCCCACTCCGGATCGCGCCGCCACAGGAACATCAGGCTCGCCAGCGCCACCAGGCCGAAGGCGGAAAACGTCGCCAGCCACATCGCCATGTGCACGTAGAAGATCCGCTGCACCAGGCCCTGAAAGGCATCGGTCGGTACGGCGACGAAGATCAGGTACAGGGCGGCGCCCATGGCGAGGATCGTCGCCGGGGGGAGCAGGGCGTCGGTCGCGTTGTACGTGTCGAGCGCCGGTTCGTGGGCGGTAAACGGGTTCGCGTCGGGCGAGGGATGGGTCATGACTGTCCAGTTGTCAGCAGTGGGGGCGTTGCGTCAAGACGAGCGCGGCGCGCGGGTCACTCTTCGAGTACATATTCGAAGGTCATCCAGCCGACAACCAGGAACACCACGTCGAACGAGCCGAGCAGGATCAGCCAGTGACCGACGCTGCGCAGCGAGGCCCCGGCCAGCAACTGCGCGCTGGCCTGGATGCTGGCGATGAACAGTGGCGTAGCGAGCGGCAGCATGAGCAGCGGCAGCATGACCTCGCGCGCCCGGGTGCGCAGCGACACCGCGGCGAACAGCGTGCCGACGGCAGCGAAGCCGAGCAGTCCGAGGAACAACACCGGCGTGAGCCGCAGGATGGTCGAGCCGAAGGGCAGGTTGAAGAAGAAGATGAAGGCGGGGACGACCACCACCTCCGCGGCGAGCATGAAGAGCAGCGTGCCGACGGTCTTGGCGAGAAAGATGGTGCCGCGATCGAGCGGCGAGAGCAGCAGGCCGTGCAGGCAGTCGTGCTCGCGCTCGCGCAACAGCGAGCGGTTCATGCCCAGCGTGCCGGCGAAGATTACCGCTACCCAGAGCACCCCCGGGGCGGCGGCGAGGCGCATGTCGCTGGTCGGGTCGAAGGCGAAGCTCATCACCAACAGGATCAGCAGGCCGAGCAAGAGCAGCGAGGCGAGCGTCTCCTTGGTGCGCAGCTCGATGAGCAGGTCTTTCCAGATCAGTGCCAGCATTGGCGACCTGTCAGCGCCCGGCCGCCGGGGCCGCGCCGGGGGCACGGATGAGGCGGCGGTAATGCTCTTCGAAGACGGCCGCGCGCTCGGCGGCAATCGGTCCGTGCCAGGCGAGACGGCCGCGCACGAGGACGACGGCGGAGGTGCACAGCTCGAGGGCGACGGGGAGATCGTGCGTGCTCATCACCAGGGTGGTGCCGGACCGGTGCGCGTCGGCCAGCACGGCGCACAGCGTGGCGCGGGCGTCGAGGTCGAGGCCGGTGAAGGGCTCGTCGAGGAAAAGGACATCGGGCTGGTGAAGCAGGACACGCGCCAGCGCGCAGCGCTGGAGCAAGCCGCGCGACAGCGTGCGGACGGGGCGGTGGGCCCAGCCGGTGAGCTGCAGGTGCTCGATGAGCGCCGCGATGCGGGCGGCGGGTTGGGCGAGCTTGAACAGGCGGGCGTAGAAGGTCAGGTTCTCGACCGGCGTGAGGTCGGCGTAGAGCAGGCTCTCGTGCGCCAGCACCCCGATGCGCCGCCGCACGGCGCCGCCGTCGGCCGCGGCGTCGTGGCCGAACAGGCGCACCGAGCCGTGGCTGGCGCGCAATAGCGTCGTACACAGCCGCATCAACGTCGTCTTGCCGGCGCCGTTGGGGCCGAGCAGGGCGACCGCCGCGCCGCTGTCGATGGTCAGGCTGACGTCGTCGAGCGCGACGGTGCGGCCGAACCGCTTGCTCAGGCGAGCGATCTCGACGGCCGCGGGCATGCAGCGCACATAACCAATCGAGGCGCGAAAGGGAACGGAGACGCGGGCGATCAGTAGTGCTCGACGTAGTTGGCGATGACGCGCTGGCGCACGCGCTCGTTCAGCGCGTCGCGATCGTCGATCGACATGCCGTCGGTCTCGATCGGTGCGTCGATGACGATCTTGACCCGGCCGGAAGGCCGGATCACCACACAGCCCTTGGGCAGGAACTTGCGCGTCCCGCTGATGCTCATCGGTACCACCGGCAACTGGGCGCGCAGTGCCAGCGTGACGCCGCCCTTCTTGAACTCGTGCACTTTGCCGTCCGGGCTGCGCGTCCCCTCGGCATAGAACAGAATGCACACACCCTCCGGCGAGCGCTCCGCCGCGGCGTTGATCCGGCGGATGGCCTCCCCGGGCCGCTGGCGGTCGATGATGATGTGATCGCTCACCGCCAGCACCTGCCCGAAGACGGGGACGCGCAGCAGCTCCTTCTTGGCGACAAACCGGATCGAGGCGTCGAGGCTGGCCAGCGTGCACCAGATGTCGAAGTTGCTCAGGTGGTTGCAGATCACTACGTAACTGCGGCCCGGACGCAGGTTCTCGCGCCCCACGATCTCCACCGAGATGCCGCAGATGCGGACGATCAGGCCACACCAGATGGGGCCGACCAGGTCCACCGGCCAGCTGCGTCGCGTGATCAGCGCGGCGAGCACGGCGGGCGGACCGAGCACGGCCGTGAAGATGGCGATGCCCAGGTCGGCCGCCAGACCCCAGAGGTAGTGCAGCGGCCGTTCGCGGACAAAGCGCCTGAGGGAGTCTGGGGGTGCGGGCATCGGTGCTGGCCTGGATGTGGCCGTGTCGGGTGTCGAGTAGCCAAAAGCGACCCCCTGCGCCACTCGCGGCGGCTCCTGTGGATTAGGTGTCAAGATGCGTCGCAGTAGTTTGCGAAATATCTGCGCGCGGTGGTAGAACCGCATCATTCCAACTCTCTGGGCGCGCGGCACTGTGCGGCTGTTCGAGTCCGCTCCTCGTGCGGGCACAGTCGGCGCGTGCAGGGAGGCGAGGAGCATGATCGTGCGGGGGAGCGCACGGCGTGCTGGGGGAAAGGAGAAAAGGGTTCATGGCGCGCAAGTTATACGTCGGCAACCTGTCGTTCACCGCGACGGAGGAGGAGCTCAAGCAGTATTTTTCCCAGGCGGGAACGCCGGATTCGGTGGCCATCATCAAGGATAGAGCGACGGGGCGCTCGCGCGGCTTCGGCTTCGTCGAGATGAGCTCCGAGACGGAGGCCGAGCAGGCGATCACGCAGCTCGACGGCAAGGACTTCAAGGGCCGCCCATTGAAGATCAACGAAGCCCGCGCGCGCGAGGGTGGCGGCGGCGGGCGCTCCGGCGGCGCAGGCGAATGGTATGGCGGGGGGGGCGGCGGTGGTGGCGGAGGCGGCGGCGGCTGGAACCGCCGCTGACGAGCCACCGGTAACTGTGCAAGCCGCCGTCTGCCGCGTGAGCGGCGCAGCGGACGGCGGCTTGCATCTATGCGATCAACCGGCGCGCAACGCGCGCAACGTTTCGGCGTAGCTGTCGAGCAGCGGCAGGATGGTCTCGCGCGGCGCCGAGGGCAGGGCGAACATGGCACGGTGGGCGCCGGCCCTGGCGTAGGCGCGCAAGGCGTCGGCGTCGTTGGGCACGCCGTACAGCGAGATCGTCAGTGAGGCCGGATCGCGCCCGGCCGCCGTGGCCATGCGGTGCAACTCGGCGACCTCCGCCTCCAGCTTTGCCGCCCGCGCCGGGATGGGCATCCAGCCGTCACAGTAGTTGACGACGCGCTGCAGCGCCTTGGGGCCGTGGCCGCCGAGGTAGATCGGCGGATGCGGCTTCTGCGCCGGCTTGGGCCACGACCAGAGCGGATCGAAGTTGACCAGCTCGCCGTGGTACTCGGCGTTGTCCTGCGTCCAGATCACCTTCATCGCCTCGATGCGCTCGCGCAACAGCTTCCAGCGTGTCTTGAAAGCGGTGCCGTGGTTGGCCATCTCCTCTGCGTTCCCGCCGCCGCCGATGCCGACCAGCAGGCGGCCGTTGGACAGCGCGTCGAGCGTCGCGACCTCCTTGGCCAGCGTGATCGGATCGCGTTCGATCACCAGGCAGATGCCGGTGCCGAGCTTGATCTTCGTCGTCACCGCCGCGGCCATGGCCAGGGCGATGAACAGGTCGTGCGTGTGCCAGTACTCCTTCGGCAATTCAGGCCCGCCCGGCCACGGCGACTCCCGGCTGGCGGGAATATGCGTGTGCTCGGGCAGCCACAACGACTCGAACCCGCGCTCCTCCACCGCCCGCGCCAGCTCGTCGGGGCGGATGGCGTAGTCGGTTGCGAACATCAAGACGCCGTATTCCATGCGCAAACTCCTTTGCTCGTGAGGGGCCCATGAAACCACACCGCGCAGCGGATGAACACCGCGCCGGCTTCGTTGACAGCGCACCCGGGGCGTGACAGTTCAGCGCGGCATGAGTGGTTTTCTGTCCGTCGGCGTCGAGACCACCTGCACGGCGCCGCTGCAGGTCGAGCGCGCCAGCATGCGCCTGTACCAGCTCTTCGGCGTCGACTCGCTGTTTCTGCCCGATCACTACCTGAGCTTCATTCCGCGCTCGCTGTGGGGACCGGGCCTGACGCCGGCAGCCAAAGTGGTGCCGTCGCCCGACGCGTTCTTCGACCCGTTCGTGATGATGGGCATGATGGCGACGCGCTTCAAGCGCGTGCGCATCGGCACCGGCGTCACCGAGCCGTTTCGCCGCCATCCGGCGACGCTGGCACAGGCGTTCGTGACCCTCGACCATCTGACCAAGGGTCGATCGATCCTCGGCATCGGCAACGGCGAGCGCGAGAACACCGAGCCGTACGGCTTGCCCTTCGTCAAACGCGTCGGCCGCCTGGAGGAGGCGCTGGAGATCATTCGCCGCCTGTGGACCAGCGGCGGCGAGCCGATCGATTTCGACGGCTCGATCTGGCGCTTGCAGCGGGCTCTGTTCACGACGCCGCTCTACAAGGGCAAGGCGCCGGTGGTCTGGGTCGCCGCCCACGCGCCGCGCATGCTCGGCCTCACCGGTCGCTACGCCGACGGCTGGTACCCGACCAAGAAGCTGACACCGGACGAGTACCGCAGCAGTCTGCGCCGCATCTATGCGGCGGGTGCCGAGGCCGGGCGCGATCTGCCGCACTTCGAGCCGGCGATGCAGGTCCAGCTCATTCTGGGCCGCAATCGCGCCGCGGCGCTGGCGCAGGTGATGAAGGTTCCGGCCGTGGCGGCGATGGCGATGTTGATGCCCGGTGCCGTATGGAGCAAGCACGGCCTGCGGCACCCGATCAGCGAGGACTTCGAAGGCTTTGCCGACTTCGTGCCGGAGGAGATCACGCCGGAGCAGATCGAGTCGGCGCGCCGCCAGGTGACGCCCGAGTTGATCGGCGACGGCGTCGTGGCCGGCAGCATCGACGAGGTGATGGGCGAGATCCGTGCGCTGGTCGCCGCCGGGCTGCGCCACGTGGTGATCTGGAACATCGGGCCGCTCGCCACCGGCGCCGGCCCGGGTGATCTGCTCCGTTTCGCCGCGCTGATCCGCCGCCTGCGCAAGCTCTCGTTGCCCGAGCGCCAGGCGGCGGTGGCCGATCAGCCCTGAGCGGGCGGCAGCACCTGTTCCTGCACCGCCCGCGCTTGATCCGCGTCGGCGACGACCGTGCTGTGGCAGGCGTGCACGCCCTCGACGACGGGCAGAGCCCGGGCCCGTTGCGCCAGCAGCTCCTGACCGGCCGCGCCGACGCCGGGACTCGGCATCGCCCGCCGCTCGGGCTGGAAGTCGGGGTCCTTGCCGCTGGCGAAGGCGACGATCTCCTTCGAGATGCGCATGCTGCACCAGTCGTGGCCACACATGGCGCAGAAGTCGGTGTCGACTTCGAGGTCTTCGTCGTGCAGCGCGCGCGCCGTCTCGCCGTCGAAGGCGAGCTCGAACTGGCGCGGCCAGTTGAGCGCCGCGCGGGCGCGCGACAAGTCGTCGTCCCACTGCCGCGCGCCGGCGATGCCGCGCGCGATGTCGCCGGCATGGGCGGCGATCTTGTAGGCGATGCAGCCGGCCTTGACGTCCTCCGCCTTGGGCAGGCCGACATGCTCCTTCGGCGTCACGTAGCACAACATCGCCGCCCCGGCGCGCGCCGCCTCGGTGGCGCCGATGGCGCTGGTGATGTGGTCGTAGCCGGGGAAGACGTCGGTGACGAGCGGCCCGAGGACGTAGAACGGCGCGTCGTCGCAGACGCGTTGCTGCAGCTGCATGTTGAAGGCGATCTGATCGAGCGGCACGTGGCCGGGGCCTTCGACCATGGCCTGCACGCCGGCGGCGCGGGCGCGGTGCACCAACTCGCCGAGCGTCTGCAGCTCGGCCAGTTGCGCCGGGTCGGACGCGTCGGCCAGGCAGCCGGGGCGCAGGCCGTCGCCGAGCGAGTAGGTGACGTCGTACTGGCGCATGATGGCGCTGATCTCGTCGAACAGCTCGAACATCGGGTTCTGCTTGTTGTGGTGGATCATCCACTTGGCGAGCAGCGAGCCGCCGCGCGAGACGATGCCGGTGATGCGCGGGCGAATGAGACCGAGGTGTTCTTTCAACACGCCGGCGTGGATGGTGAAGTAATCGACGCCCTGCTGCGCCTGGCGCTCGATCTCCTGCAGGATGAGGTCGTAGGTCAGGTCCTCGATGCGCCGGCCGATGATCATGCTGTAGATCGGCACCGTGCCGATCGGGATCGTGCTGTGGTCGATGATCGCCTGGCGGCAGTCGTGCAGATTGCCGCCGGTGGAGAGATCCATCAACGTGTCGGCCCCGTAGCGCTGCGCCCAGCGCAGCTTCTCGACCTCGGCGTCGGTGCTGCTGCTGACCGGCGAGGCGCCGATGTTGGCGTTGATCTTGGTCGTCACCATGCGCCCGATGCCCATCGGATCGAGCCGCTTGGCGGCCACCTCGCCGCGGCAGTGCTCCGCATCGCTGATCTCGCGCCAGCGCTCGACCGCCGTCTGGTTCACCCAGTAGCGCGCGCTGTCTGTCACCGGCGCGGCGTTGCCCGAGGTGGCGACGTGGCCGTTGCGCGGTGTTGGGGCGCGGCCGGCGCTGCCGGCGAGGTGGCGGACATTGGCCGGGATCACCAGCCGCCCGCGCGCCACTTCGTCGCGGATGGTTTCGGGCGCGACGCACTCCCGCTCGGCGACCCGTCGCATCTCGGGGGTGATCGTGTTCTGTCGGGCGGCTTCCAGCTGGGTCATCATTCGCTCCTCGGCCGTGCGGCGGCTGTCGCGAGCGTACGACGCGCCCGGCGGGGGATCAAGCCGGCGCGTCAACGCCGACCGCGTCGCGCAGGTGTGCGAAGCCGTCGCGGGCGAGCAGCTGCGCGAGCTGGGTGCACAGACGGCGCGGCAGCGTCGGTCCTTCGTAGATGAAGCCCGTGTAGACCTGCAGCAACGCGGCGCCGGCGCGGATCTTCTCGTAGGCGTCCGCGGCGCTGAAGATGCCGCCGACGCCGATGATCGGCAGGGCAGGGCCGGCGGCCCGGTACAGCGCGCGGATCACGTCGGTCGAGAGCTGGCGCAGCGGCGCGCCGCTCAGTCCGCCCGCTTCCTGCGCCAGCGCCGCCGGCGCGCGCAGGTCGGGGCGCTGCAAGGTGGTGTTGGTGGCGATGATCCCAGCCACACCCGCGGTGCGCGCGACGGCGACGACCTCGCGCAGGTCGGCCTCGCTCAAGTCGGGCGCCACTTTGACCAGCAGCGGGCGCGCGGCCGTGCGCTGTTCGGCAGCGAGCTGGCGGTTGGTGGCCTGCACCGCCTCCAGCAGTGGGGCGAGCTGTGCGGCGGCCTGCAGGTCGCGCAGGCCGGGCGTATTGGGCGAGCTGACGTTGATGGTGACGTAGTCGGCGAGCGGGAACAGGTGCCGCAGGCTGGTGCAGTAGTCGGTGATCGCTTCGTCGATCGGCGTCACGCGCGACTTGCCGAGGTTGATCCCCAGCGGGGTGAGGGGGCGGTGGGCGGCGAGGTGCCGGGCCAGCGCGGCGGCGACCGCGGCCGCGCCATCGTTGTTGAAGCCGAGCCGGTTGATCAGTGCGCGGTCGTCGGCGAGGCGGAAGAGGCGCGGCGCCGGGTTGCCGGGCTGGGCGTGCGCGGTGATGGTGCCCAATTCGGCGAAGCCGAAGCCGAGCGCGCCCCAGACATGTGGCAGCGCCGCGTTCTTGTCGAACCCCGCGGCGAGGCCGATCGGATTGGGAAACTTCAAGCCCCAGAGCTCCTGGCGCAGCGACGGATCGCTCGGCGGGGAGACCGAAGGCAAATGCTCGAGGGCGAGCTGGAGCGGCACCAGGGCGCTGAACGCGGCGTGGTGCGCGGCTTCGGGCGGGAGCTGAAAGAGCAGCGGCCGCAGCAGGGGGTAGAGCACGAGGCGGTCTCAACCCTTGGCCGCCATGTACTCGGCCAGGCCGCCGGCGCGCAGGATGTCGAGCGCTTCGCCGTAGACGTTGCGGATGACGTAGCGGTCGCCGGAGCTGAGGTTGACGACCTTGTGCCCCTCGACGTCGACGCGCAGGCGGTCGCCGTTCTTCACCGCGCCGGTCTCCTCGACCTGCAGGGCCGGCAGCCCGGCGTGGATGGCGACGCGAAAAAACTCGGGCCCAAAGGAGCGCGCGATGACCGCGCCGACCCCGGCGAGCTTGAGTGCGCGCGCCGTGGCCGGTGTCGGCGCGCCCACACCGAAGCGCAGGCCGGCGACGATGAAGTCGCCGCGGCGCAGGCGCGCGGCGAAGCCGGGGTCGACGCCGCTCATGGCAAACGATCCGACGGCCAGTCCGTTGGCGTGTTGCTCGGGGGGCAATACGTCGTCGGCGCGGATGTCGTCGCCGAAACGCCAGCCGCGCCCGTCCAGGTAGGGCAGCTCGTCGAGCTCGAGGGGCGAATCGGTCATGGCAGCGGGGTTATATCGGACATGCGCGGAACAAAAGTCAAAACAGGCTCGCGCGCACTGGCTCCCACCCCCCGTGCACGGCTAAGGTGTCGCGCCATGCGTGCGCGTGTCGCGGTGCTCGGACTCCTGCTGCTCTCCGCCTGTTTGTGGCGCAGTTACGAGCAGATCATGACGGTGCACCTCGACGTGCTGACGTCGATGGTCGACAAAGTCGTCGACACCGCCGAGAGCGGTCGGCGGCCGACCTCCAATGACGTGACCGAACTGACGTATCCGCTGCAGCGGGCGCGACAGTTTGCCGGGCAGTACGAGCGCTACAAGGACCGGCGCTCCTTTCAGGCCTTCGGCGCCTTGCTCGAGCGCTACGCGCGCTTCGTCGATGCGATCGATACGGCGCGCGGCGATGCGGGGCGCTGGGCCGCGCTGGCGCCCGGGCTGCCGGCCGAGGGCACGGCGCTGCGCGAGGTGCGGCGCAGCGTCGACGCGGCACTGGCCGAGGAGCGTTGAGCGGAGCGCGGCGTGCCGCCGGTCGGGATGACACGCCACGCGGCGAACGCCGTGACCGCCCTGCGCCTGGCGCTGGCGCCCGTCTTTGTGTGGAGCGTGTCGGCGCGCGCGGGTGGCGGCTGGGTGGCAGCGCTGCTGTTTGCGCTCATCGCCAGCAGCGACTACTTCGACGGCCGCATCGCACGGCGCCTGGCGATCGCCACGCCGGCCGGGCGTTGGCTGGATCACCTCGCCGACATCGGCTTCATTCTCGTCGCGCTCGGCTTCTACGCCTGGCTCGGCGTTGCGCCGTGGTGGGTGCCGGCCGCGATCGCCGCCTCGTTTGCCACCTACGTCGCCGACTCCTGGCGCCGCACCGCCGCCGGCGGCAGCCCGCAACTGCTCGGCAGCCGCCTCGGCCATGTCGGCGGCATTCTGAACTACACACTGATCGGGATTCTGGTCGGCAACGACACCGTCGGCCTCGGCTGGCTGCCGGCCTGGCTGGTGTTCGCCTGCTTCTGTTTGGTGCCGCTGTATTCAGGGGCGTCGGTTGCGGCCCGACTGCGGCGGTGAAGCTGCTGTGGTCATAGGAGATATAGGACATATAGGACCCATGAGGAGGATCGACGATGTCTGATAAGACGGCCGTGACCGACTATCCAGTCCATCCGCTGATTGCCGAGCGCTGGAGTCCGTACGCGTTCCAGGATCGGGCGGTGTCCGACGCCGATCTCTGCGCGCTCTTCGAAGCGGCGCGCTGGGCACCGTCGTCGTACAACGAGCAGCCGTGGAGCTATCTCGTGGCGACGAAGGCCGACCCGGCCGAGTTCCAGCGCCTGCTGTCGTGCCTGGTCGAGACCAACCAGGCCTGGGCGCAGGCGGCACCAGTGCTGGCCCTGGGCATCGCGAGCTTGAACTTTAGCCGCAACGGCAAGGTCAACCGCGCCGCCGTGCACGACCTCGGCCTGGCCGCCGGCAACCTGTTGGTGGAAGCGACCGCGCGCGGCCTCGTCGTCCACCAGATGATCGGCATCCTTCCCGACCGGGCCCGCGAGGTGTACGCGATTCCCGAGGGTCGCGAGGCGTGGACGGGCCTGGCGATCGGCTATCAGGGGAATGCCGCGCAGCTGCCCGAGGCGCTCCGCGGCCGTGATCTCGCCCCGCGCCAGCGCAAGCCCCTGCAGGAGTTCGTCTTCGGCAGCAAGTGGGGCGAGGCGCTCCCCCTCGTGCGCAAGGGCTGACCGGGTTTGCGGCGCATTCGGCTCGGTAGCGGATGCCGATTCAGCCGGGTCAGAAAAGAGCCGCGAGAGCAAAATCGTTGTAGCGGACCCCCCCTTCCACTGGCATCATGCCCGCGCGAAAAACGCGTCGAGGGCAAACGAGCCAGTAGCCAGGCAGCAGGCGGAGGAATGGAGGGTTGGTCGATGGATGCCAAGCGACTCGCAGATGCCGATGACAGCTCGATGGTCGTGCAAAACGCGCTGGCCGAGGCGCGCGAGCTGCTCCGCGACGGCGATGCGGAGGGTGCGCGCGAGGAGCTCGAGCGAGCGCGGGCACATTGCCAGCAGTCGGGTGACCGCGGTGAGGAAGCGGCGGTGCTCATGGCGCTGGCGGACCTCGAGTGCGAGGTGAAGCAGTTCGAGCGCGCCCTGCAGCTGTACGCGCGGGCGCAGACCATTTGCGGCGAGCGCGGCGACCGGACCAGCGAAGCCGCGGCATTGCACAGCATGGGAGACGCGCGGCGGGCCCTGTCGCGCAGCCCCAAGGCCGTCGAAGCGTATCGCGCTGCCGACGCCTTGTACGACGAGCTCTGCGACACGTTTGGCCGGGCGCATATCGCCTTCAATCTCGCCGAGCTCTTGGCGCCTCAATCGCGCGAGCTGGCGGAGCGCGAGTTTGCGCGCGCCCGGGAGCTCTTTGCCGAGGTCGATCGCGCCGCGGGGGCGGGCGTGCTGCGCATCAGCAACCCGCATTTGCCGGAACCCGGCGAGAACTGTCGCGGCGTCGATGCGTGGATCATGGGCAAGGTCATCGAGCGCGAGCTGGAGCGCTTGCGGCCCCAGGAGCCGGCGAAGGTGAAGCGGGTGAGGAAGGTCGTCGAACCGGTGGCCGCTGCCGTCGTGGCGCGGCCTGCTGCGCCCGGTATGAGCCGGCAGGACGCCACCACCGCGGCGCTCATCGTTGCGGGTGTGTCGCTGGCCTCGGTAGGTCTGGTGCTGCTCGCCACCTTCGGACCCGCTTGGGCGACGGCCAAGCTGACGGTGCTGGCGTTCGTGGTGGTGGCTGCCCTCACCGCGCTCGCGTTGACGCGAAGCATGGGCCTGAAGGCCCCGATGTTGAGGGGTGCCGTCCCCTGCGCGGTCGGCGTGCTCGTGTACGGCGGCGGCGCCATGGTGATCGCGTATCGCGCCGACGTGGCGCGCAAGGATCTCCTCTGGGAGCGGCTGGTCGAAGTGCCCGGCACGGCGGAGTTGGACGTTCCCGCCGCGGAGCCGGTCGCCTTGGATCCGGTCGCCAGCGCCGAGGCCACCCGCGCTGCCCTGACGGAGCAGTTGGCGGCGTTCGAGAAGGATGGCAATCGCCAGGGCGAGGCTGAGGTGCTGAGGCAGCTCGCCGCCCTGGAGCAGTCGCTGGGTGCATACGAGCGCGCGCGCGAGCTCTACGGCCGCAGCTTCACCGTCTACAGCGCCTTGGGCTCCACGACTGCGGCGGCGGAGGTGGCGGCGGCCATGGCCGACACCCTCGGCCCGAGCCACCGCCTGGCCGAGGCGCGTGCCCGCTATGACGAAGCGAGCAAGCTCTTCCAACAGGCGGATGCGGTCGAGCCGCGCATGCACACCCTGCGCAAGCTCGGCGACGTCGAGCGCTCGATGGGGCATTTGGACGAAGCGCGCGGCGCATACCTGGAAGCCCTGGCCGTGGCGCAAAAGCTGAACGACGAGAAGGCGCGCTTCGTCTTGTTGCTGCGACTGGGCAAGGTCGAAAGCGGCACGGCGCAACCGCAGCGGGCGCGCGCGGCCTACGAGCAGGCGTTGGCCCAGGCCCACAGCCGCAACGATACGGCTGGCGAGGCGCGCGCCTGGTTGGCTCTGGCGGAGCTCGAGGCCCAGCAGGCGCGCGACGAGGCGGCGCGGGCGGCTTATGCCCAAGCCGTGCAGCTCGCCGAGACAGCGAAGGACAAGACTCTCGCCGCGCGCACCTGGCGGGTGCG
>CAYVUV010000142.1:0-4036 GCA_964455095.1 uncultured Binatia bacterium (SeqCode) | reverse complement strand
TCGGCCACGCGCCCGGCGCCTTCCCAATCGCCGAGCGCATCGCGGCGACGACCATCTCGCTCCCGATCTACGCCGCCATGCCCGAGGCCCACGTCGACGAAGTTGCGCAGCGCCTGCAGCGGGTGGTGCGCGCCTGCGCGGCGGATTGATCGGAAATTTGGCCGCGAAAAGGCGCAAGATACGCACAAGAGAACACTGGCTCCTCAGTCCCTCTATTGCGCCGTTTGAGCATTTTTGCGGCTAAAGCGTCCGGATCCCCCGTTACCGACGGCGCTTGCCAATCGCAACCGCCCGGTGGTAGCCACAAAGGAGCGGCCGGCCGGGGCCGGGGAGAGCAATGGCGGCGACGTTCGACTTCACGAAGCGGCTCCAGGCGGTGAGCGACCGCGACGTCGACGGACTGCGCGCCAACTTCCTCGACGTTGCCGAGCAGTTCGATGCCGCGACCATGGGCGAGCACACGCTGTTCCCGCTCGAGATGACGTGGTTCTACGGCGAGCCCATCTGGCACGAGCTGACGCCGGAGAAGCGCCTGATGCTCAACCGGCTGTCGTTCTGCCAGAGCTACCTCACCACCGCGGTGGCCGAGGTGGCGACCAACGTGCTGAACCTCGAAGCCGCACTCGGCACCATCCTCGACGACGATCCCGAAGTGGCGCTCTACATGGCGCGCGAGGTGGTCGAGGAGACGATGCACATCCAGGCCTTCCTGTGCATCATCCGCCGCGTGCTCGACTCCTACGGGCTCACCTTCGATCAGCTGCGCGCCACCAACGTCTCGCTGCGCATGGCGCAACACTACGTCACGCTGCACACCGTGCTCGGCTGGCTGAGCGGCAACCTGCACTACTACTACTTCACCCGCTTCGCGCTGAACGTGAACCAGAAGACCGTCGAGCGCTGCACGATCAACGAACCGAACGTGCACCCGGTGGTGCGCGCGATCCTCAAGAACCACGCCATCGACGAAGCGCGCCACATGCAGATGTCGCGCGGCACCGGCCTGGTGGCGCTGTCGCGCATGAAGAACCCGGTGTCGCGCGCGCTCGCCTGTCTCGGCTACGCGCACTTTGCCGCCAACCTCTACATCGGCCGCCATCGCAAGGACTCCAAGCTGCCGCGCGAGACGCGCACGCGCACGCTGGAGCTGTGCGGCGTGCCGCGCGCGCGCGCGGTCGAGGCGTATCGGCAGTGGCGCGATCGCGTCAATCAGCCCGAGGACCCGCCGCTGGTCCGCGCCGGGCGCGGCTACTACCTCAAGTGCAACCACGCGTACATCGACGACCTCGACGCGCCGCCGTGGGTCAAGCGCCGCATGAGGGCGATCATCGACGCGCCGTACGGCGACATCGTGCGGCCGGCCGGCGGCGCGGCGGTGCAGCCGCTCGACTTCGACGACCTGACGCGGGCCGCGTAAGGGAGGGTGTGCGACCGCCCGCCGTCGCGCACGCCGTTGCCCACCCGCATCGCCGGCATCCAGCCAGGCTACCTTCCCTGGCTCGGATACTTCGATCAAATGCGCCGCGTCGACGCCTTCATCATCGCCGACGAGATGCAATTCTCTTCGAGCGGCTGGGCGCACCACAATCGGGTGCGCGGACCGCACGGCGCCCACTGGCTGACGCTGCCGGCGCGCCCGATGCGCGGGCAACGGATCGCCGACGTGGCGCTCGACCCGACCGTGCCGTGGGCGCGCCAGCACTTGACCACGCTGCGCCATTTCTACGCCCGCAGCCCATTCGCGTCCGATATCCTCGCGGCCCTCGAGCGCGTCCTCGCATGCAGCGCGGCAGGTCTGGTCGACGCCTCGGTGCCCGCCATCCGCTTCCTGGCCGAGCAGCTCGGCATCGCCACCCCGCTGGTCGTCTCGTCCGAGCACGGCCTCGAGCGGCGTTATGTCGAGCAGTTCCCCGACCAGCCCGGACCGACGCACCGCATCATCGCCTTCATGCAGGCCCTCGGCGCCACCGAGCTGCTCGAAGGCGAGAGCGGCCGCACGTATCTCGATGTCCCGCTCTGCGCGGCGCACGGCATCCGCGTCGAGTTTCATGACTACGCGCATCCGACCTACCGACAATTGCACGAGCCGTTCATCTCCCACCTCTCGGCCGTCGATCTACTGCTGTGCGCCGGCGCAGCGGGGGCGCGCGCCGTCGTGCAGGCCGTCGCATGAGCGGTAGCGACGCATCCGCGCGGCCCGACGTTTCCGTCGTCGCACCGCTGCACAACGAGGCGGCGACACTGCCGGAGCTGGTCGAGCGCATCGCGGCGACGCTCGGCGCGCGCGGCACCACATTCGAGATCGTGCTGGTCGATGGCGGCAGCACGGATCGCACCGCCGACCTGCTCGCCGGCCTCGCGGCGGCCAACCCCGCCGTGCGCGCCCTCTCGCTGTCGCGCAACTTCGGGCAATCGGCGGCGCTGTGCTGCGGCATCTTCGCCGCCCGCGGGCGCGTCGTCGTCACCATGGACGGCGACCTGCAGAACCCGCCCGAGGAAATTCCGCGCCTGCTCGACGCGCTGCGGCCGGGCGTCGACCTGGTCACGGCGCACCGTTCGGTGCGGCACGAGAAGACCTGGCGCTGGCTCGGCTCGCGCTTCGTACACTGGATCGCGCGCGCCCTGGTCGGCGCCGACATTCAGGACTACGGCGGCCAGTTCAAGGCCTATCGCCGCGAGGTGGTCGACGCGACGCGCACGGCCTGGGCACCGGGGAAGCCGTTCTTCGCACTGGCCGTGTGGCTCGGCTTTCGCGTCGTCGAGATTCCGGTGCGGCACGACCCGCGCAAGGTGGGGGAATCGCGCTACCGATTGCCGTCGCTGGTGCGACTCAACGTCGACATCATCACCAGCTTCACCACCGTGCCGCTGGCGCTGCTGGCGCTGCTGAGCGCGGTCACGGGCGCAGCCGGCATTGCCGGGGTAACCTGGTGTCTGGCGACCGGTACCACCGCTGGTTTCGCCGCCATGTTGTCGCTGCTGTTGCTCGGACTCGGCGGCGTGTTCTTCGCCGCGGCCGCGCTCGGGGTCTACCTCGCACGGGTCTACCGCACCGTATCGGGCGGACCGACCGGCTACGTGCTGCGCCAGGCAGCGGAAGACTCCACGAAACCGTCCGACCGGGATGTCTGACCTCGCGGCCCGCCGCTTCCACCTCGGCGTGGGGCTGCTGCTCACGCTGCTGCTCGTCGGCCTGCAGGTGGAGTACTACCGCCATGCCGGCCCACTGTGGCGCGACGAGGTCAACAGCTTCAACCTGGCGTCGATGCCGTCGTACGCCGACCTGCTGGCCAATCGCCATCTCGACTCCTTCCCGCTGGTGTGGGCAACGCTGCTGCACGGCTGGATCGCCGGCTTCGGGCCGGCGGACGGCGCGGTGCGCGGGCTCGGCCTGCTGGTCGGACTGGCGATGCTCGCGGCCCTGTGGTGGAGCGGCCGGCGCCTCGGGCTCGACGCGCCGCTGGTGACGCTGCTGCTCTACGGCATGAGCCCGTCGACCATCGTCTACGGCGACTCGGTGCGCGGCTACGGCCTCGGCGCCCTCGCCGCGGCGTTGTCGATGGCCGCGATCTGGGCCTTCGTCGCGCGCCCGGCGCCGCGCACGTTTGCAGTTGCGCTGGCGGCGGCCCTGTTGGCGATGCAGACGTACTTCCCCAACGGCGTGCTGCTGTTCGCGATCTTTGCCGGGGCGGGCGCGGTCTGCTTGCGCCGGCGCGATTGGCGCACGCTGACGGCCGCGGTCGCGATGGCCGCCGTCGCCGCCGCCTCGCTGCTAATCGACGTCTTCTGGATCGTCTACGCCTTCGGCGTCGGCGAGCTCGAGCAGGGCACCTACTCCTTCGCCTGGCTGCTCGCCGTGTTCCGGCAAGCGCTCGCTTCGGAGGTCCCCGCCCTCGCGATCTGCTGGGCGGCGGCGGGAATTCTGGCCGCCATCGGCTGCGCGCTGGCGTGGGGTGGGGCGCGCATCTATTCCACGGCGTTGATCCCAAGGTCCCTTCCCCCCCCTGCGGGGGAAGGACAGGATGGGGGGGAAGCT
>CAYVUV010000141.1:0-2506 GCA_964455095.1 uncultured Binatia bacterium (SeqCode) | reverse complement strand
ACGAGGCGCAGCGCGCGCTCGGGCAGGCCGAATCCGGCGGCCGACTGGTTGCGTCCCGGCATTCCCCGCCCGGGCGATGCGGCGGCTGCAGCAGCTCGTGCCATCTCGATCGAATGCTCCCTGGCCCGTCGTTCAGCTGATGTACGAGCTGATCTTCTCGCGCAGCATCAGCCGGCCCTCGGGCATCGGCACGATGTAGCCGTCGATCTCGAGCCCCTTCATGACGCGCGACACCATCTCGCGCGACGCGCCGATCATCTTGGCGATTTCCTGGCGCGGCAGCTTGTTCTTGACGATGCGCTCGCCGTTGACGAGCTCGGAGAAGTCGAGCAGCACGCGCGCCACGCGCCCGTACACGTCGAGCAGCGCAAGGGTCTCGATCTTCTTGTCGGCCTCGCGCAGGCGCCGGACCATGCCCTTCATGACCGCCATGGCCATCTCGGGGCTCTGCATCAGCATCGAGCGGAAGGCCTCCTTGTTGATCGACATGAAGTCGCAGGACTCGAGCGTGATCACGCTGGCCGAGCGCGGCGCCTCGTCGATCAGGCTCATCTCGCCGAAGAAGTCGCCCGAGCCCAGCACGGCGAGGATCACCTCCTTGCCCTCGGAGTCGGAGCGCTGCACCTTCGCGCGCCCCGACAGCAGGATGTACAGCGACTGCGACGGCTCGCCCTCGGCGACGATCGTGCGACCCTTCGGGAAGTTGCGGCGCGCGCTGCCGGCCGCCAGCGTCTCGAGTTGTTGTTCGTTGAGACTGGACAACAAGGGTACCCTTCGCAGGAACGCCTTGTTTTCTTCGTGAGCCATACCCACCTCGCCATGAACGCCGCCACGCGCCAGGGAAATGGCGCGGCACTCCTATAATTCTGCCCTACCCGTGCCGAATATCACAAAGCGCTCAAAGATCGGGCCACTAAGCCAATGATTTGTTGAGTTTTTTACAACGTCCTTACCGCTCATCCGCCGATGTCCACCACTCGCCATGCCCGTTTGCTGATCCTGGGCTCCGGCCCCGCCGGCTACACCGCAGCGGTCTACGCCGCGCGCGCCAACCTGCAACCGGTGCTGATCACCGGCCTGGCGCAGGGCGGCCAGCTGATGACGACGACCGAAGTCGACAACTGGCCGGCCGACGCCGACGGCGTGCAGGGCCCCGACCTGATGGCGCGCTTCCAGAAGCACGCCGAGCGCTTCGGCACCGAACTGATCTTCGACCACATCCACACCGCGAAGCTCGGCGAGAAGCCGATCCGGCTGGTGGGCGACTCCGGCGAATACACCTGCGACGCGCTGATCATCGCCACCGGCGCGTCGGCCAAGTACCTGGGTATCCCTTCCGAGCAGGCGTTCATGGGCAAGGGGGTCTCGGCCTGCGCCACCTGCGACGGGTTCTTCTACCGCAACCAGGACGTCGCGGTGATCGGCGGCGGCAACACCGCTGTGGAAGAAGCGCTGTACCTGTCGAACATCGCGCGCAAGGTCACCGTCGTGCACCGTCGCGACCGCTTCCGCGCCGAGCCGATCCTGATCGACAAGCTGATGGCCAAGACGCGCGACGGCAACGTCGAGGTCCGCTGGTTCCAGGAACTCGACGAGGTGCTGGGCGACGCGACCGGGGTGACTGGCGTGCGGTTGCGCGACAACCGCAGCGGGCAGACCAGCGACATCGCGCTGTCCGGGGTCTTCGTCGCGATCGGCCACTCGCCGAACACGTCGCTGTTCGACGGCCAGCTCGAGATGGCCAACGGCTACATCCTGACCCGCGGCGGCAACGCCGGCCAGGCCACGGCCACCAACATCCCCGGCGTGTTCGCGGCCGGCGACGTGCAGGACCACGTCTACCGGCAGGCCGTGACCAGCGCCGGCACGGGTTGCATGGCGGCGCTCGACGCGCAACGCTACCTCGAGGCGCAGCAGGAAGGATGAACCGCAGGGATCGCCCGGTCACCGTCGAGCGACTCGACGGGCTGGCGGGTCTCGGGTCGCTGGCCGTCGAGCTGAAGGCACAGGCCCGCCGCAAGGCGGACGACGAGCGGCGCCGACGCGAGCAGGCCCAGCGGCTCGCCCGCGAGGCGAACCTGTTCCGCAACGAGGTCGCCGACGCCGTCCCCCTGCCCCCGACCGGGCGCGCCGACCCGAAGCGGCCCGCTCCCGCGACCGTACCTCGCCAGCGCGAGCTCGACGAGCGCGCGGTGCTCGACGCTTCGCTGTCCGACGAGATCGGCATCGAGCAGTACCTGGAGACCGACGAGGCGCTGTCCTACCGGCGCCACGGCATCGGCCCCGACGTCGTCCGGCGGCTGCGCCGCGGCGAATGGGCGGTCAAGGGACAGATCGACCTGCACGGGCTGCGCGCCGACGAGGCGCGCGAGGCGCTCGGCGCGTTCCTGAACCGCGCGCTGCGCGACGAGTGGCGCTGCGTGCGCGTGATCCACGGCAAGGGGCTCGGCTCGGCCGGCCGCGAGCCGGTGCTCAAGGCCAAGGTGCCGCGCTGGCTCGTGCAGCG
>CAYVUV010000140.1:0-1910 GCA_964455095.1 uncultured Binatia bacterium (SeqCode) | reverse complement strand
ACGCCGCCGGCACCGCCACCTCGCCCACCGCGCTGCGCAGGATCGCCCAATGCATCGCCTCGTCGCCGAGGATGCTCGCGGCCGCCTTCGCCAGGTCGCGGTTGCCGAACACCGGCACCGCGCCGAGATAGGCGCTGACCGCGCCCTTCTCCAGCGCGGCCGCGAAGCGCAGCACGTCGGCCTGCGTCTTCAGCGTCTCCGTCGGGAACGTGTACTTCGCCTTCGCCGTCACCGCCTTGCCGCCCAGTTTCGCGACGGTCTTCGCCAATACGTCGGCGTGCTCCTTGTGATGGCCCTGGAACGCGAGTGCCAGGTCGCGCACCGGCTTCTGCAGCAGGCCGCTGTCGGCGCCCAACTGGTAGGCGGCGATCGCCTCGAGCTCCGCGCCGAGCGCGGTGTTCAGGATGCGCACGTCCTGGCCGGCGGCATCGTTGGTCTCGGCAGCCAGCGACCCACGGCCCGCCAGCAACGCGACCGCGGCGCCGGAGAGCAGCCGTGCGGACTGGCCGAGCAGCGCGCGGCGGCCCGCGGGGGCGATGACACCGTTGGAATGGACGAAAAAGGACATGATGGACTCCATCGAGTGAAGGGGAGGAAGAGCCGGCCACCGGGATGGCCGGGGGCGCGATGCGCCCGGTACACGACGCGGGCCCGGCCGGGCCCGCCGCGTCAGCCGCCGTCGGAACGTTCGGCGTCGAGCCGTTCGAACACGCGCGCGCTGATGCGATCGCAGCGCGCGCCGGCGAAGGAGAAGGCGTCCGCGATCGCGAAGTCGATCCCGCGCGCGAGCGACGCCCGCAACATGGCGCGAGCACGGAAGTGCCGGGTGCGCACCGTCGCCTCGGGCAGGCCGAGACTGGCGGCGGCCTCCTCGACGCTCATGTCGTGCACGGCGCGCAACACGAACACCGTCCGGAATGCCACCGGCAGCTCGTCGATGCAGGCTTCCAGGATGCGCCGCAACTCGGCGCGCTCGGCCATCGATTCGGGCCGCTCGGCTTCGGGCTGCTGCATGGTCGTCTCCGCCGCCAGCGATTCGGCGTCATGGCTCGTGTCGAGAGGGATCACGTCCGCGCGACGCGGCGCGGCGCGCAGGCGACCGAGCGCTTCGTTGACCGCGATGCGCACCAGCCAGGTCGACAGCCTCGCCTCGGCGCGAAAGCCGCCCATGGCACGCCAGGCCTGCAACCAGGCGTCCTGGACGGCGTCCTCGGCGTCGGCATCGTCCCTGAGGACGCTGCGGGCCGTCCGGTAGAGCAGCTGGTTGTAGCGCTTCATCATGACGCCGAACGCGCCGCGATCGCCGGCCGCAACGGCCCGGGCGAGTTCGGCATCGGAGCAGTGATTCGGATCGGGCACGGCGGCCGTTGCGAGGTTCATGACGACTCCCGGGAGGCAATGAGCGGAACGATTCGGGTCTCGTGCATTGGATGCACCGGGCGCGCATTTCGTTCCCGCGGGCACGCCCTTGGGATTTGACCCCCGCCGTTTGCCGTCATAGCCTTCCCGTCATGATCGATCTCGCAGACCTCCACGCGCGGCTCGCGCCGCTGTTTCCGGGCCTGATGGGCGTCGAGCTCACCGAGGCCGCTCCCGATCGCGTCGTCGCGCGAATGACGGTACGCCCCGACCTCTGCACGGCCGGGGGTATCCTGCACGGCGGCGCGGTCATGGCTTTCGCCGACACGCTGGGCGCCGTGGGCACCGTACTGAACCTGCCGCCCGGCGGCCGCACGACGACCACCGACTCGAGCACCAAGTTCATCGCCGGCGCACCGGTGGGCAGCGTCGTCACCGGCGAGTGCAGCGCGTTCCACCGCGGCCGCTCGACGATGGTCTGGCAGACGCTGGTGCGGCTCGATTCGGGCAAGCTGTGCGCGGTCGTCACCCAGACCCAGCTGGTGCTGGTC
>CAYVUV010000139.1:0-3067 GCA_964455095.1 uncultured Binatia bacterium (SeqCode) | reverse complement strand
TGCTGCACGAGCCCGAGGTGCTCATCCTCGACGAGCCCACCGTCGGCCTCGATCCGGCGCAGATCGTCGAGATCCGCAGCCTCATTCGCTCGCTGCGCGGCCGCACCACGGTGCTCCTCAGCACGCACATCCTCCCCGAGGTGGCGAGCGTGTGCGAGCGCGTGGTGATCATCGACCGCGGCCGGCTGGTGGCCGAAGACACGGCCGAAGTGCTCAGCCGCGCCGCGCCCGGCGCCGAGCGCACCCTGGTGCGCGTCGACGGCCCGCCCGCGGCCGTGCAAGCGGCGTTGGCCATCGTGCCCGGCGTGGCGCGCGTCGAGCCCGAGCCGGGCGCCGCGCCCGGCGCCCCGGCGTTCATCGTGCACGGCACCGGCGGCGAGGCGGGGCGCGCGGCGCTCGCCGCCGCGGTCGTCGGGCACGGCTGGGGTCTGATCGAGATCCGGCCGCTCACCGAGACGCTCGAAGATCTCTTCGTGCGCCTGGTCGCGGCGCGCGGCGGCGCGGAGGGCGGATGAGATTTCGCGCCCTGTTTCGCAAGGAGCTGCGCGCCTACTTCGTCTCGCCGCTCTTCTACGCCGTCGCCGCGGTGTTTTACGCCCTCAGCGGATTCTTCTTCTACACGCAGCTGATCTACTTCGTGCAGTACGGGTTCGGCGTCAACATCGCCGGCAACTTCTGGATGTCCTTCCTCGCCGGCGCGCCCTACTCGGTGTCGATGGTGCTGCTGCTGCTGATGCCGCTGCTGACCATGCGCTCGTTTGCCGAGGAGAAGCGGCTCGGCACCATCGAGCTGCTGCTCACCTACCCGCTGCGCGACGGCACGATCGTGGCCGCCAAGTTCGCCGCCTGCGCGGTGGTGTTGGCGCTGTTGCTCGGCGGCACGTTGCTCTACCCCCTGGTGCTGCAGGAAGTGCAGCCGCTGCCGTGGTGGCCGCTGCTCGCCGCCTACCTCGGCCTCGGCCTGCTCGGCGTGAGCTTCATTGCCTGCGGCTTGTTCGTCTCCTCGCTGACCGAGAGCCAGGTGGTGGCGGCCATCGCCACGCTCGGCGTGCTGCTGCTCGGCTGGGTGTTGACCTGGAACGAGGCGGCGACCAGCGCGCCGCTCATGCGCGCATTGGCCGGGCTCTCGATGTTCGATCACTTCGAGACCTTCGCGCGCGGCGTGATCGACGCCGGGGACGTCGCCTACTTCGCCTGCGTCACCGCCTTCTTCACCTTCCTCACGCTGCGCGTGCTCGAGTCGCGGCGCTGGCGAGGGCAGCGATGAGCGCCTCGGGGCGGCACGCGCTGTGCGCGTTGGTCGCCACCATCGGCGTGACCGGCGCGCTGGTGACCGCGCAACGCATCGTCGCCGATCGGGTCTGGCGGCTCGACCTGACCCCGGAGCGCCGCCATGTGCTCTCCAATCACGCGCGGCAGATTCTGGCGGCGCTCGATCGGCCGGTAACGGTGACGTACTTCTTGCGCGCCGAGGACCCGCGCAACCGCGAGGGCGAGGACCTCTTGCGCCGGGTGGCCGCCGCCAGCCCGCAGGTGCGTGTGCACAGCGTCGACATCAACCGCAACCCAGCCCTGGCGCGGCAGTACGGCGTTGATGCCTACGGGACGGTGGTGGTCGAGAGCGAGGGCCGGCGCCAGGACTTTCCCAACCCCGACGAGCAGACACTCACCGCCGCCATCGTGCACGTCACCCGCCCGGGCCGCCGGCGCATCTATTTCCTCACCGGCCACGGCGAGCGCGGCATTGCCGACCGCGATCGCCGGCGTGGCTATTCGTACGCCCGCGTGGCGCTGCTGCACGAGCTCTATGAGGTGGACGAGCTCCAACTCGCCGACGACACGCCCGTGCCGGCCGACGCCGCGGCGCTGATCGTGGCGGGGCCGCGGCGCAACCTCTCGGCTCCGGTGCTGCAGCAGATCGATGCGTACGTGCGCCGCGGCGGTGGCTTGCTGGCGTTGCTCGACCCGGGCGACGCGCCCGACCTCGCCACCCTGCTGCAGCGCTACGGCGTCGCGGTCAGCGAACAGCCGGTCGTCGACGAGCAGAACCGCCTGTTCGCCGGCGACTTCCTGACGGTTCTGGTGCCGGGCCGCTCGACGGCGCATCCGGTCGGCGCCGGCCTCAACGCCCCGCCGCTGATGTCGCAGGTGCGCACCGTGACCACCGTGGCCACCGAGCTGCGGCTGGCTGGCGTCGACGTGTTGAAGACCGCGCCCGAGAGCTGGCGTTCGGGCGACCCCGAGGTGCTGCGCACCGGCGTGACCACCTTCGTCGACGGCCGCGACGCGCCGGGGCCCGTGCCGGTGGCGGCGGCGGTGCTGGTGCGCGGCGACACGGAGGACACCCCCGGGCGCGTGCTGGTGTGCGGTGACGCCGATTTCGCCGCCAACTTTTTTCTCAACTATCTCGGCAACCGCGACCTGCTGCTCAACGCCGTCAATTGGCTCGCCGGCGAGGATACGATGGTCGCCAGCCGCGCGCCGCCACAGGAGCCCGGCATCAACCAACTCTTCATCAGCGAGCGCCAGGGCCGCATCGCGTTCCTGCTCGGCACCGTCGCGCAACCCGCCGCGATGCTGCTCCTGGGCGCACTGGTCTACTTCCGCCGCCGCCGCGGCTGATTGTCACCGATGACCTGGACCCGCGCCTTCGCGTATGTCGCGATCTGGCTGGTGCTCGCCGCGTACTTCGCGGCGACGCATCAACCGCCGCCGCCGGAGCCGGACCTTGCCCCCGCGCCCGTCGCCGCGGTGCGGCCGAGCCCGCCGCCCGTGCCCTACCTGGCCGTGCGGCCGGCCGAGGTCACCGACCTCGAGCTGCGGGTGCGCGGCCGGCACCTGCACGCGCGCCGCGCCGGTGCGCGCTGGGAGATCGTCGAGCCGGTCGGCGCGCAGGTCGCGGGCGATCTGGTCGGCGCGCTGCTGAGCGCGATCTACGACCTGCCCGAGGTCGAAGTCGTCGGGGAGCGGACGGCGGATGACGACGCGTTCGGGCTCGCCGACCCGAGCTATCGCGTCACCGTGCGCCGCGCCGACGGCCCGCCGCTGTCCCTCGCCTTTGGCAACA
>CAYVUV010000138.1:0-16589 GCA_964455095.1 uncultured Binatia bacterium (SeqCode) | reverse complement strand
TAACCGAGTCCCGCCGCGGTCAGCACCGCGGTGCGAATCGCCAGGTTGAACCGGCTGTCGCCGTCGAGCGACGTCCATCCGATCGCCCCGGTATACAGTCCGCGCGCGCAGGGCTCGAGCTCATCGATGATCTGCATGGCGCGGATCTTCGGCGCCCCGGTCACCGAGCCGCCGGGAAACACCGCACCGATCAGCTCCGACAGCGCGGTCCCCGGACGCAGCCGCCCGCGCACTTCCGAGACCATGTGCTCGAGCAGCGGGAACGGCCGCACCGCCACCAGGCCGGCGACCTCGACGCTGCCCGGCTCGCACACGCGCCCGAGATCGTTGCGCTCGAGGTCGACGATCATAACGTGCTCGGCGCGCTCCTTTGGATCGCTGGCCAGCGGGCGCTGCGCCGCCGCGGCATCGGTCCGGCGCGTGCCCTTGATGGGAAAGGTCGCCACGCGATCGCCCGCGACCGCCAGCAGACACTCCGGCGAGTTCGAGACGAGGCGCCAATCGCCGCCGTCGACGTAGGCCGCAAAGGGCATCGGGTACGCACCGTGCCAGGCCGCGAACAGCGCGGCGCCGTCGCCGGCCGCGCCCGGGGCGGCAAAGCGCTGCGCCAGGTTCACCTGATAGATGTCGCCGGCGCGGATATACTCCTGCGCCCGCTCGACCATGCGCAGGTACTCCGCCTTGCCCAGCCCGGGCCGCGGACACAGGCGCGGCGGCCGCGCGCGGCGCGGCGCCGGCGCGCTCGCCGCGCGCTCGCACCAGCCCAGGCGCTCGGCCAGCCCGGCGCGCGAAGCGGCGCTGATCCAGGCGCGGCCGGCGTGGTAGTCGGCGCCGTAGTGCCAGTCATACAGGGCGCTGTAGAGCACCGGCTCGTCCGGCCACGCCAGGCGACGGGGCAAGCGTTCGATCCAGTGCTTGAGGTCGTACCCGAGCACGGTGGCGATGCCGGCGGCGGCCGGATCGGCACCGGCTGGCAACTGCGCCGCGGCGCCGTCGACGAAGCGCTGCCATTGCGCCAGCGGCGGGTCCCAGCACCACTGTACCCGGCCGCCGGCGTGCCAGCGCCCCCAACCGGACGCAAAAACCTCCAGCGTCGCACAGGGCGCGTCGCTGTACAGCGCCCGGCCATCGCCCCAGGAATCCGGTCCGCCGCCGTCGAGCAGCACCGCCAGCGGCCGCCGCTCTGGCCTGCCCAGCATGGCGGCGGGTCGAGCGCTGCCGGGGACTTCTTGCGTCGGCATGGGTTTCCTGCTTTGACTTGCGCTCTTTTCTTTCTAACCGGCCCCAGATGCCTGCGCAACACGGCTAGGCATGCCCGAGCGACCCGTCCCATGAACGCCACCGTCAAGCTGCTCGAGTCCGTTCTGCCGACCAGCGTGACGCTGCACGCCACGGTACCGGAGTCTCATCCCTCCGCCTCGATCCTCGGCACCGAGCGCGTCGGCTCGGGCACGATCGTCGACGAGAGCGGGCTGGTGCTGACGGCCAACTACGTCGTCATCGGCACCAAAGCCGTCGAGGTCACGCTGCTCGACGACACCACCGTAACCGGCACGGTCGTGGCGCAGGACTTCCACACCGGTCTGGCCGTGGTGCAGATCCCGGGGCCGCGCTCGCCGGCGGCGCGCCCGCTCGGCGCCCGCCTGCTCGCCACCGGACAGGAAATCTTCATCCTGGCCTCGGCCGGCGGCGCGCAGCGGCGCGTCAGCACCGGCGCGATCTCGTCGCTGGCCCCGTTCGACGCGTTCTGGGAGTTTCGCCTCGAGCGCGGCATCATGACCACGGCGATGAACCCCGGGCTCGGCGGCGGGGCGCTGTTCACGCAACACGGCACGCTGGCCGGCGTCGTGTCGCTCGACTTCACCGACGTCGGCCGCTTTACGCTCGCCATTCCCTCCGAGTACTTCTTCGACCATCGCGACGAGCTGCTGCAGCACGGCCGGCGCGTGACGCGGCCGGCGCGGGCCTGGATCGGCCTCTACTGCTACGTGCTGCGCGACCACGTCGTCGTGGCCGGTCTGGTGCCGGGAGCGCCGGGGGACAACGCCGGGCTCAAGGCGGGCGACGTCATCATCACCGTCAACGGCGAGCGGGTCAGCGAGCGGCGCAACCTCTACGAGCGCGTGTGGCAGCAGAAGCCGGGCGATGTCCTGCGCCTGCAGGTGTTTCGCAGCAACGGGATGACGGAGCTGGCGGTCCAGGCGGCGGACGCGGAATCGTTCTTCGCCTGAGCCATGATCGTCTGCCTCTTCGGCCGCAGCACGGCCGCCTTCGTCGAACCGGTCGTGCGCGATTTCCAGCGCCTCGCCTCGCGGCGCCGGGTCGAGCTGACCGCCCTGACCGTGGAGGACGCTCTGGCGGACCCGATGCGTTGCCGCGACGCCGAGCGGGTCTACGTCCTCCCGTTCGAAATCCCGCTGCGCATGTCGCCCGAGCTGCCGACCACGCACGGGCTGCTGATCCGCGCCCTGTTTCCGCGCGCCGCGGTCGTCAACAGCTCGGTGGCGCACGATCTGTGCTGGGACAAGGTCGCCACGGTCGAGCGGCTGCTGGCGCGCGGCGTGCCGATGCCGGCGACGCTGATGACCAGCGAGCCCGACGAAGCGCGCGACTTCATCCGCACCCACGGGCACGCGGTGTTGAAGGAACCGCGCTCGTGTGCCGGCCACGGCCATCTGGTGGTCTTTGCCGACGACGCCGGCACGATCGCCGGTGAGGCGCAGGACCGCCGTTACGTGATCGAGCTCACCGCCAGCGGCGCGAGCCCGCGTCTGGAGGACGGGGTCCTGGAGTACCCGGGGCCGTTCTTCTTGCAGCGCCTGGTGGCCGGCGTCGGTCGCGGTGGCGCGCTGCAGGCCGGTCAGATCCTGCGCGCTTACATCGTCGACGGCCGCATTCTGTTCTGGACCGAGCGCTACCGCGACCGCATCCGGCGGCCGTCGGACTTCATCATCAGCGTCGCCCTCGGGGCGCGCTATCGGTTCCTGCGCGAAGTGAGCGACGAGGCCGCGAAAGTCGCGCGGCGCGCCGCCGAGGTGCTCGGCGTGTCGATCGGTGTCGTGGACGTGATCCGCGCCGGCAGCGAGGGACCGCTGGTGCTCGAGGTCGACACCGACGGCCATCACATGATGATCGACCGCGGCTTCGTGCAGCTGCCCGAGTTCCGCTCGACCTTCGACTTCGACGACGCCATCGTGCAGACCCTGACTGCGCCCGCCCCCGAGCCCCCGGTGCGGCGGCGCCCGCTCTGACGCACTGCGCAAGAACGTGCTATAGAACGCGCCCGGAGGTGCATGCTGTGAAGGCGAAGACCCCAGCCGGCAAAGGCAAGGCCAAAACGGCCGCGAAACCATCCCCACGCCGCGCCGCCGCCAAACCGCGGCGCGCCGCAGCGGTTGACGCACCGCCCGACAAGACGTTCTGGGTCAACGAAGGGCCGGTGATCAAGAACCTGCTCGAGCTGTGCGACGCCCTCGAGGCGATGTCTGACGAGCAGTTCGCCCACCACGTCGATGCGGAGAAGAACGATTTTGCCCGCTGGGTCGACGAGGTGCTCGGCGACAGCGACTGCGCCCGCGCGCTGCGCCGCGCCCGCAAGCGCCAGACGGCGCAGCGCGCCATCGCCGTCCGCATCACCCTCGTCTGAGTCCGTTGCGCGGACAAAAAAGCCCGCGACCGGTCTCTTCGACCCCGAAGGGGTCGCATTCACCAGCCCAGGGCAACGCCCTGGGTTGGAACGAAGAAACGCTCGAAAGCCCTGAAGGGGCGCAACTCGCCGCGTGTTCCGCCCTTTCAGGGCTAGCTGCTAGCTGTTGGAATGGTCCGCTGCCCCAGGGCGTTGCCCTGGGCTGACGGATTTGACCCCTTCGGGGTCAGGCAAATGCGCTCACCTCGGCTCTGTCTGCGGACCAGGCCTGTCTGAGCACGCCACGGGATGACCCGGCCCCGCGCGGCGGGTTTCGCCGCCGTGCGCCGTGTGCCAATATCCGCCCGCTTTTCACCCATCGAATCGTTTCAGGAGGGCCTCCCATGCTGCGTCCGCGTCTGCGCTTCGGCATCTTCATGGCGCCGTTTCACCCCGTCGCCGAGAACTCCACGCTCGCCCTCGAGCGCGACCGCGAGTTGATTCAGTGGCTCGACCAGCTCGGTTTCGACGAAGCGTGGATCGGCGAGCACCACTCGGCCGGCTACGAGATCATCGCCAGCCCCGAGCTGTTCATCGCCGACGTCGCCGCGCGCACGCAGCACATCAAGCTCGGCACCGGTGTCGTCTCGCTGCCCTACCACAACCCGCTGATGGTCGCCGACCGCATGACACAGCTCGACCACCTGACGCGCGGCCGCACGCTGTTCGGCGTCGGGCCCGGCCTGTTGCCGTCCGACGCCATGATGCTCGGCATCGACCCGCGCCAGCAGCGCCGCATGATGGGCGAGGCGCTCGAGGTGATCATCCCGTTGCTGCGCGGTGAGGTGGTGACGCGCAAGACCGATTGGTTCGAGCTGCGCGATGCGCGGCTGCAGTTGGCGCCCTATTCGCGCCCCCACCTCGACATCGCTGTCGCTGCCTCGGTCTCGCCCTCCGGCCCGCGCACGGCCGGCCGCTGGGGCATCTCGATGCTCTCGCCGGCCGCGACCAGCCAGGGCGGCTTCAGCGCCCTCGCCCACCACTGGGGCCTGTGCGAGGAGAGCGCCCGCGAGCACGGCCAGACCGTCGACCGCGCCGGCTGGCGTATCGCCGGCCCGGTGCACATCGCCGAGACGGTGGAGCAGGCGCGCGAGGACGTGAAATTCGGCCTACCCGGCTGGCTCTATTACTTCCAGAAAGTGGTGGCGCTGCCCGGCGTGCCCGAACAGGGCACGCTCGACGAATGCCTCGACTTCATGATCAACGCCGGCTTCGTCATCGTCGGCACGCCCGACGACTTGATCGGCCAGATCGAACGCCTGGAAGCGCAGACCGGCGGGTTCGGCGCCTTCCTGGTCACCGCGCACGAGTGGGCCAACCGCGATGCGACGCGGCGCAGCTACGAGCTGATCGGCCGCTACGTCATGCCCCACTTCCAGGACGGCAACGCCTACACGCGGCGCAGCATGCAGTGGGTGCAGGAGAACCGCGGCCCGTTCCTCGCCGCCGCGACGCAAGGAATGATCGAGGCGATCCAGAAGGACGCCACCGAGCGCGAGGCCAAGGCCGGGCGCGGCTAGTCCTCGAAGTGGGAGGGCGAGGCTCCCGCCGAGCCTTCCGGTTCATTGAGGCAGGCCGGCGGGCAAGTCACCGTTGAAACAGCGCTCTGGTCGGAGTCGGGGTCGGAATCGGTATCGGGATCGAGGGCGAGGAAATGAATCGCGGCCTGGGTCGATGCGATCCGCTAGGAACCGCGGAATCCCTGGGACAGGAATCGATTCCGATGCCGATACCGATTCCGACCCCGTCGGGAGAGGCATGCTCGGTGATGAAGGGGGGTTCTGTGCAAGGCAGGCTCGGCGGGAGCCTCGCCCTCCCGTTCGGAGAAGGATTTTTAGGGGGAGGTGCCGGCTCGGGCGTACTCAACCGCCACACAAGGGCTCCTGTTGGGGGGGAGCATCGAGCGTGGGATCGGCTGAGGGCCCGAGCCGACTGCGGAAGGCTCAGTGATACTTCGCCGCGCTGCCGTTGACGCGCCACTCGACGCGCACCAGATCGGGCAGCGACTGGACTTGCAGCTTCTGCATCACGCGGGCACGGTGCGCCTCGACGGTCTTGATGCTGAGGCCGAGCTCGTCGGCGGTGATCTTGTTGGGCTTACCCGAGGTGACCAGGCGCATCACGTCGCGCTCGCGCTGGGTGAGCAGCGCCAGACGCGCCGCCAGCGCGCGCTCTTCACTGCGCTTCCGCCGGCGTTCGGCATCGAACTGCAACGCCTGCTGGACACGCTCGATCATCTGCTGGTTGCTGAACGGCTTCTCGAGGAAGTCGAACGCCCCGCCCTTCAGCGCCTCGACCACCGTGCGCACCTCGGCAAAGCCGGTCAGGAAGATGATCGGCAGTTGCACGTCGCGCGCGGCGAGGCTCTCTTGCAGCGTCAGGCCGCTCATGCCGGCAGGCGCAGGTCGAGCACCAGGCACCCGGGCCGGGCCGGGTCGTAGCCGTTGAGGAACGCCTCGGCCGATGCGTGCGCCTCGACCCGCATCGCCACTGATTCGAGCAACCAGGCCAGCGAGCTGCGCAAGGCGCGGTCGTCGTCGACGACAAAAACCGTGGGAGACAGATCGCGAGTAGCGGCTACGGCCTGCATGGAACCCTCCTTCGCTGATGCTGTCCGGAAAGCATCCCAAGTTCCGTACCGCGCGCACGCCGCTGCGCGCAGCGCGGTGTCGCCATGCGGCGGCAGAGGGGGGTGTCCACTGGGCAGGACACGGCGCGCAGCCGCAATCGCCGCCCTGTCCTGCCTAGTGGACGGTTGGGATTTTTGCGTTCTGAACAGCCGATGGTCTACAAAGAATGACGAGCCGCAAATGGGCGAGCCAATCGACAGCGCCGAGTACGCTGCGCTCCGAGCCGAGCGCGACCTGTACTTGCGCCTCCTCGACCTCGGCGCCCAGCCCGACCTGCTGCCGTTTCTCGGCGAGGCGCTGCGCCTGATCGTCGCGGCGGGCGGCGCGCGGCAGGGATACATCGAGCTGCAGGACGACGACCCCGGCGACACGCCGCGCTGGTCGATGGCGCACGGCTTCTCCGACGAGGAGATTCAGAACGTGCGCGCGACGATCTCGCGCGGCATCATCGCCGAGGCGCTGGCCACCGGGCAGACCATCGCCACCGCCTCGGCGCTGCTCGACCCGCGCTTCAGCGAGCGCGAAAGCGTCCAGCTGGGCAAGATCGAAGCGGTGCTGTGCACGCCGATCGGTGAGGACCCGCCGCGCGGGGTGCTCTATCTGCAAGGGCGGGCGGCGCCGGGCCTGTACGCGCCGGCCGAGCGGGCCCGGGCGGAGGTCTTCGCCCGCCACCTGGTGCCGCTGGTGGATCGCTTGCTGCTGGAAGAGCGCCGCCGCACCTCGGCCGACCCGACGCGGTCCTTGCGGGCGGCGCTGCGACTCGACGGCATCATCGGCAGCAGCGCGGCGCTGGCCGCGACGCTCAAGCAGGTGGCACTGGTCGCGCCGCTCGATGTCACGGTCCTGCTGACCGGCGACAACGGCACCGGCAAGAGCCAGCTGGCGCGCGTGATCCACGACAACGGCCCGCGCGCCGCCGAGACCTTCGTCGAGCTCAACTGCGCCGCGCTGCCCGACACATTGGTGGAGAGCGAGCTGTTCGGCGCCATGCCCGGGGCGCACTCGACCGCGACCCGGCGCATGGAGGGCAAGGTGGCGGCGGCCGAGCGCGGCACGCTGTTTCTCGACGACGTCGCCGAGCTGCCGCTGGCGGCGCAGGCCAAGCTGCTGCAGTTGCTGCAGGCGCGGCTGTACTACCCGCTCGGCAGCGCGCAGCCGATCCACGCCAACGTGCGCGTCATCGCGGCGACCAACACCGACCTGCAGCGCGCCGTCGCCGAGCGGCGCTTTCGCGAGGATCTGTTCTTCCGCTTGCAGGTGCTGCCGCTGCGCGTGCCGGCCCTGGCCGAGCGGCGCGACGACATCGCGCCGCTGGCGGCGTTCTTCTGCGCCCGCGCCTGCGAGCAACACCGGCTGGCGCACCTGCAGCTGTCGCGCAACGCGGTGCGCGCCGCCGAGGCGGCCCCCTGGCCGGGCAACGTGCGCCAGCTCGCGCACGCCGTCGAAGCCGCCGCCATCCGCGCCGCCGGCGAAGCCGCCACCCAGATCGAGCGCGTGCACCTGTTCCCCGACGACGCCGGCAGCACCGAGGCCGCCGCCCCCGACCGGTCGCTGACCTTTCAGGAAGGCACGCGGCGCTACCAGGCCGGACTGGTGCGCCAGACGCTCGAGGACACGGGCTGGAACGTCGTCGAAACGGCGCGGCGACTCGATCTGGCGCGCTCGCATGTCTACAATCTGATTCGCGCCTTCGGCATCGAGCGCGAACCGGAATGAGCGGCTCCGATCCGCCCGGCGGCTCGGGTGGAACCTTCGCCGGAACGGCGCGCTTTCACCCCCTGGCCCTCCTCGGCCGCGGCAACATGGGCGCGGTCTATCGCGTGCTCGACCGCGAGACCGAGACCGAGGTGGCGCTGAAGACGTTGCACACGCGCGTCCCCGAGCAGCTCTACCGCCTCAAGCAGGAGTTCCGCGCCCTCGCCGATCTGACCCATCGCAACCTGGTCGAGCTCTACGAGCTGGTCGTCGCCGGCGATGCGGGCTTCTTCACCATGGAGCTGATCGACGGCGCGCCGTTCACCGAGCACGTCCGCCGCGGCCCACCGGCGCTCGGCGCCACGCCGCTGGCGCGCCTGCTCGAATCGGCGAGCCAGCTGGTCGCCGGCCTGGCGGCGCTACACCAGGCCGGCACGCTGCACCGCGACGTCAAGCCGTCCAACACCCTGGTCGCCGACGACGGCCGCGTCGTGCTGCTCGACTTCGGTCTGGCGGCCGCACTCGGTCTGCACGGCCCGCTCGCCCTCGACGACAGCGGCGCCTCGGGCACGCTGGCCTACATGTCGCCCGAGCAGGCGTGGGGCAGCGCGCCGCACCCGGCCGCCGACTGGTACAGCGTCGGCGTCTTGCTCTTCGAGGCGCTCACCGGCCGCCTGCCCTTCAGTGGCCCGCCGGCGCGCATGCTGCAAGCCAAGGCCGAGTCGGCCCCGCCGTCGGTGCGCGCACTGCTGCCCGACGTGCCCGCACATCTCGACGGGCTGATTCGCGATCTGCTCAATCCCGAACCCGCACTGCGCCCCGATGCGGCGCACATCCTCGCCGAGCTGCGCCAGGCGCTTCCGGCGGGCGTGGCACAACCCGCAGCGCCGCACGCCGGCGAGCTGCCATTCGTCGGCCGCCGCGCCGAGATGGCGGCACTGCGCGCCGCCGGCGAGCGGGTGTGGAGCGGACGCGGCGCGGTGGTGCACATCTACGGGCGGTCGGGAATCGGCAAGAGCGAACTGGTGCGGCGCTTTCTGGCCGGCGTCGAGGCGGACGAGCAGGCGCTGGTGCTGCGCGGGCGCTGTCATGCGCAGGAGTCGGTGCCGTACAAGGCGCTCGACGCCCTGGTCGACGGCCTGAGCCGCCTGCTCCTCGCCATGCCGGAGGCTGAAGTGGCGGCGGTGCAGCCGCGCCACACCGCCGAGCTGGTGCGGCTCTTCTCGGTGCTCGGGCGCGTGCCGGCGCTGGCCGCCGCACCTGATCCGGGCGGCGACGCCGAGCCGCACGAAATGCGCCGGCGCGGCTTCGCCGCACTGCGCGAGCTGTTGGCCGGCATCGCGGCGCGGCGCCGGCTGGTGCTGTGGATCGACGATCTGCAGTGGGGCGACCTCGACAGCGCCGCGCTGCTGCGCGAGCTGCTGCGGCCGCCCGACGCCCCGGCGATGCTGGTGCTGCTCTCCTACCGCAGCGAGGACCGCGCCGCCGCGCCGTGGCTGAGCGCCATCGAGCGCGACGTCACGGAAGCACTCGACGGCGCCGTCACGGCCATCGAGCTCGGTCCGCTCGACGCGGACGAGACACGCGGCCTCGCCGCCGCGCTGTTCGCACAGCGACCCGATCTCGCCGCCTACGGCGCCGCCATCGCCGCTGAATCCGAGGGCTCGCCGTTCTTCGTCGGCCAGCTCGTCCACCATCTCGCCGCGGCGCGCGTCGAACCGGACGTGCCGGTGGCACCGGTGCGCCTGGCGTCGGTGCTCGGCGACCGCGTCGAGCGCCTGTCGCCCAGCGCGCGCGACGTGCTCGAAGTCGTCTCCGTCGTCGGCCGGCCGCTCGACCGCAGCCTGGTGCTGAGCGCCGCCGGCCTCGCCGAGCGCGGCCGGCCAGTGGTCAGAACCCTCGAGCACGAAGGCTTGTTGCGCACCACCACGCTCGAGGGGCGCACCGCGGTGGAGGTCTACCACGACCGTATTCGCGAGGCGATCGTGGCGCGTCTGCCGGCCGACGGCCTGCGGCGCCGCCACGGGCAGATCGCCATCACGCTCGAGCGCCTCACCGACCCCGACCCGCAGGAGCTGTTCACGCACTACCTCGGCGCCGGCGACGGCGGGCGGGCGCGGCAGTACGGCAGCGCGGCCGCCGACCGCGCCGCGCGCGCCCTGGCCTTCGACCGCGCCGCGCAACTCTACCGCCAGCTGCTCGAGCTCGAGCCCGCGGCCGGGCGCGGCCCGGTGTACGAGAAGCTCGGCGAGGCGCTGGCCAACGGCGGGCGGGGCGGCGAGGCGGCGGAGAGCTTCGAAGCCGCGGCCGCCCTGCTGGCGCCGGCGGTGGGCGACGGCGAGGCGCAGTTGGCCCTGCGCCGCCGCGCGGCGGAGCAGTATTTGCGCAGCGGCCACCTCGATCGCGGCACGGCGCTCCTGCGCGCCGTCCTCGGCGAGCTGCACATCGCCCTGCCGCGCGGCAACCGCCGGGCGCTGGCGGCGTCGATGTTACAGCGCGCGCGCCTGGTGTGGCGCGGCGTCGATTTCGAGCCGCGTGCCGATGTCACCATTCCGACCCGCGTTGGTCTGGAGCTCGATGCCTGCTGGTCGGCGGCGACGGGCCTCTCGGTCGTCGACCCGATCGTGTCCGACGGCATCGGTGTGCGCTGCTTGATCCAGGCGCTCGAGGTCGGCGACCGGACGCGCATCGTGCGCGCCCTCGGGCTCGAAGCAGCCCGCGAGGCAGCGCTCGGCAGCCCGTTCTTCGAACGCCGCAGTCGCTGGTTGTTGAGCGCCGTGGAGACCATCGCGCGCGACAGCGGCGATCCGTACGACCAGGCGTGGGTGCACCAGTCGGTCGGCACGACGGCGTACTTCGGCACGCGCTGGCCCGTGGCGCGTGAGCACTGCGACGCGGGCGTGGCGATCTGGCGCGCGCGCTGCCGCGGCGCGGCGTGGGAGATCGTCACGGGTGAATCCTTCGCCCTCTCGGCCCTGGCCCACATGGGCGAGCTCGCCGAGCTGGCGCGGCGGCTGCCGGGCGCGATTGCCGACGCCGACGAACGCGGCGACGTCTACGCCGCCACCAGCTTGCGCATGGGCGTGCCCAACATGGTCTGGCTGGCACAGGGCCGCGCCGGCGAGGCGCGCGCCATCGCCGACGAAGCCGTCGCGCGCTGGCCGACCGAGACGTTCCTGGTGCAGCACTACCTGCACCTGATCGCGACCGTACAGGCCGACCTCTACGCCGGCGACGCCGGCTCGGCCTTCCGCCGCATGCGCACGGCCTGGCCGCTGCTGCGCCGGGCCTACTTGCTCAACATCGGCAGCACGCGCGTCGAGCTGCGCCACTTGCGCGCCCGCGCGGCCCTGGCCGCGGCGTGCGCCACACCGGCCGCGGGCGACTGGCCGGCGCCGCGCTTGCTCCGCCTCGCCACCGCGGAAGCGCGGCGGCTGCGACGCGAGCGGTTGCCATCGGCGCGCCCCTTCGCGGCCCTGATCGAAGCGGGCCTCGAAGCGGTGCGCGGCCGCACCGAACCGTGCGCGGCGGCGCTCGAGCGCGCCGCGGTCGCCGCCGACGACGCCGCCATGCACCTCTACGCCGCCGCCGCGCGCTATCGCGCCGCCGTCTATCGCGGCGGCGACCAGGGCCGGCGCGAGAGCGAGGCGTGGATGCGCGCGCAGGGCATCGTCGAGCCTGGCGCGATGGCGGCGATGCTGGTTCCGGGCGGGGCGTCTGGTTCCTCTCCCCCTGGGCCCCTGGGAGAGGCTAGGTGAGGGGATCGAACACTTTCTTCAACGAATCAGGGTCGAAGCCATCATTTCATCCCCTCACCTTACCTCTCCCGGAGGGGGCTTTGCACACAAAGTCACCGTTGAACGGCGCTCTGGTCGGAGTCGGGGTCGGAATCGGTATCGGGATCGAGGGCAACGAAATGAATTGCGGCCTGGGTCGATGCGATCCGCTAGGAACCGCGGAATCCCTGGGACAGGAATCGCTTCCGATGCCGATAGCGATTCCGACCCCGACGGGGGGGCACGATCGGCGACGAAAGGTTTTTGTGCAACGCCCCCGGAGGGAGAGGAACTCTTTTGCGAATTGCCAGGCAACTCGCGCGGGCTGCGCGGCTGGACATGCCACCGCCTTTTGACCGATATGAAGCGGCGCACCCACCAGCACAGCAGGCGACAGCGGAGGGAAGTCCATGGCGATCAATGGCTTCAAAGTGGCCGACAGCGACATGCACATCTTCGAGCCACCCGACCTCTGGCAGCGCTACATCGACCCGGCCTATCGGCACGCCGCGCCGGTCGGCCTGACCGAGATGCGGCGCGACATGCGCGTGAAGGTGAAATCGCACGTCATCCTGCGCCAGGGCGCGGTGCGGCCGGTGAACCCCGCCGCCGGCGGGGCGTGGAAGTCGGAGCACGACACCGCCTACGCTGGTGCGGAGTCGCGCGGCTGGGACCCGGCCTCGCAGGCCGACGCCATGGACCAGGAAGGCCTCGACCTCGCGGTGCTGTTCCCGACCCGCGGGTTGTTCGTCCTCGGCCTCGATACGCCGGAGATGCTCGGCAACGACGGCCTGGAGCCGGAGTTCGCCGCCGCCATCGCGCGCGCCTACAATGACTGGCTGCACGACTTCTGCAAGCCGTATCCGGGGCGCTTCTTCGGCGCCGCGATGGTGGCACCGCACGACATACCCGCGGCGGTGACCGAGGCGCGCCGCGCCGTCGAGCAACTCGGCTTCAAAGCGATCTTCCTCTCGCCCGGCTGCATCAACCGCCGGCCGTGGCACCACCCCGTGTACGACCCGCTGTGGGCCGAGTGCGAGCGCTTGAACATCCCGGTGGCGTTTCACGGCGGCGGCCAGAACTACTTGAAGCCCGACTTCTCGCTCGAGATCTTCGACAAGCTGATGATGTGGCACACCTTCAGCCAGCCGCTCGGCATCATGGCCGTCGCGGTCAGCCTCACCGCCGGCGGCGTGCTCGAACGCTTCCCGCGCCTGCGCATCGCGCTGCTCGAGGGCAACTGCTCGTGGGCGCCGTGGCTCTTCTACCGCCTCGACGAGCATTACGAGTGGGTCGGGGCTTACGAGGCGGCCGATCTGACGATGAAGCCCTCCGAGTACCTGCGCCGCAACTGTTACCTGTCGGTCGAAGCCGACGAGGAGACGGTGCACCAGTACGTCGAGGTCTTCGGCGACGACAACCTGGTGTTCTCCACCGACTACCCGCACGCCGATTCCAAGTTCCCCAACGCCGTACGCACCTTCACCACACTGCCCCTGTCGCCGACCGCGCAGCGCAAGATTCTGTGGGACAACTGGTGCCGGCTGTACAACATTCCGGGATGACTCTGGGCGCATTTCGCAATTCCAGTGCCGTGTCGAACGAGGGTTCCTTCTCCCGGATGGGAGAAGGACAGGATGAGGGGGATACAATTGATCGGCGAAGCCACCCGCGGCCCCGGCGGCCCGTTCAAGGCTGCAATTCAGTCGTGGCCTTCGGCGCAATTGAATCCCCCTCACCTGAATCCTCTCCCATCCGGGAGAGGACAGAACTGAAGGAGGCGAGATGCGCGCGGCGGTGATGCGAGGACGGAAGTTGGTGGTCGACACCCTGCCCGATCCGGAGCCGGGTCCGGGCGAGGTGTTGGTCAAAACGCTGGCGTGCGGCATCTGCGGTTCCGACCTGCACGCGCTCGAGCACACCGATGCGCTGGTCGAAGCGGCGCGCGATTCGGGGGCACCGTTCGTCCTCGACCCGACGCGCGACGTCGTCATGGGACACGAGTTTTGCGCCGAGGTGATCGACTTCGGCCCCGGCAGCCAGCGGAACTACAAGGCCGGCACGCGCGTGTGCTCGATGCCGCTGCTGTTTCGCGCCGATGGCCTGCAAGGCGTCGGCTATTCGAACGACGTCCCCGGCGGCTACGGTGAGCTGATGGTGCTCTCGGAGATGCTGCTCATCCCGGTGCCGGACGGCTTGTCGACCGCGCACGCGGCGCTGACCGAGCCGATGGCGGTTGGCCTGCACGCGGTCGAGAAGGCGCGGCTCGGAGCGGACGACGTGCCGCTGGTGATCGGCTGCGGGCCGGTCGGCCTGGCAGTCATCGCGGCGCTGAAGCTCAAAGGGGCGGCGCCGATCGTCGCAGCCGACTTCTCGGCCGGCCGGCGCCGGCTGGCCGAAGCCATGGGCGCCGACATCGTCGTCGATCCCGCCACGCATTCGCCGTATGAAAGCTGGCAGCAGGTAGCGGCACCCAGCGGCGAGATGCCCGTCATGCCGTTCCCGCTCGGCCCGATTCTGCGCCCCGGCGTGTTCTTCGAGTGCGTCGGTGTGCCGGGGGTCATCAACCAGATGATGAAAGGCGCCCCGCGCGGCGCGCGCATCGTCGTCGTCGGGGTGTGCATGCAGCCCGACAGCGTCAGCCCGATGGTCGGCATCAACAAGGAGCTGAATCTCCAGTTCGTCCTCGGCTACGAGCCGCACGAGTTCGCCGGCACGCTGTTCAATATCGCCGAAGGCCGTGTGCCGGTCGCGCCGCTGATCACCGACACGGTCGGTGTCGGCGGAGTGGCCGGCGCGTTCACCGCGCTGAAGAACCCCGAACGCCACGCCAAGATCCTCGTCGAGCCCTGGCGCGAGTAGCCGATGGCGCGGGGCGGTGGGGAGGTGTCGCGGCGGATCACCGCGGCGCTGGCGTTGTGGCTCGCCAGCACCGCTGCCGGGTGTGCGGCGTGGCCCGGCCATGGCGGGCTTCCGGCAGACGAGCAGTGCGCCATCGAAGACGTGGCGCCAGCCGAGGCCAACGTCGAGGCGATCGGGGCGCGCGAGTATGTCGTCGCCGTCAAGAAGAAGGCCTGGGAAGCATCACTCGGGGGCGAAGAGGCCGCCAAGCCGTACGTCCGGGCCCGGCTCCGCGGCTGGCCAGCGCGCCAGTTGGTCGATCCGGCCAGCTTGCCGGGCGATGACGCGCAGTTCGCCGCGCGGCTGGCGCGCGACGCCTGGCGCGGCATCGACGCCTTCACCGACCGCGAGCACGGGCTGCCGATCGACAACGTGCGCTTCGCGGACGACTCGGTGGCGCCGGCCGACGCCGCGGTCGGCGACTACACCAGTGCCACCAACATCGGCCTCTACCTCATGGCCGTGGTCGGCGCGCGCGACCTCGGCTTCCTCTCGCCGGCCGAGGCCGTCGACCGCCTGCGCGCGACATTGCACACGCTGCAGGGGCTCGAATCTCACGCCGGCTTCTTCTTCAACTACTACGACACCACCTCGCTCGAGCGCACCAGCAACCTGCTCTCATTCGTCGACTCGTCGTGGCTCACGGCCGGGCTGATGGTGGCGCGCCAGGCCGTGCCCGAGATCGCGGCGGAATGCACGGCGCTGATCGACCGCGCCGACTACGGCTTCTTCTACGACGCATCCAAGCGCTTCATGTCGCACGGTTACTACGTGCACCGCGCCGCGCGCTCGCTCTTCCACTACGGGGTGCTGTACACCGAATCGCGCCTGGGCAGCGTCATCGCCATCGGCAAGGGCGACGTGCCCGAAGCGCACTGGTTCGCCATGTTGCGCACCTTCCCCGCCGCCTGCACGTGGCAGAGCCGCGCGCCGGTCGGGCGCGCCGAGAAGACGGTGCGCGGGCACGCGATGCGCGGCGGCTGGTACGAGTGGAACGGGCTGCGCTACGTGCCGTCGTGGGGCGGCAGCATGTTCGAGGCGCTGATGCCGGCGCTGGTGTTCGACGAGCCGCGCTACGCGCCGCGCAGCCTGGGGCTGAACGACATCGTGCACGCGCTGGTGCAGCAACGCTTCGCGCGCGACGAGCTGCAGTATCCCGTCTGGGGCCTCTCGCCCAGCACCATCCCGGGGCGCACGGTCTACGGCGAGTACGGCGTCAAAGTCCTCGGCACGCACGGCTACGCTCCGGGCGCCGTGACCCCGCACGCCTCGGCGCTGGCGCTGGCAGTATCGCCCACGGCGGCCGCGGCCAACCTGCGCCAGCTCGCCGAGCGCTACCCGCTCTACGGCGAGTACGGTTTGTACGACGCCGTCGACCCGATCTCGGGCAAAGTCGCGCACGCCTACATGGCCCTCGATCAGCTGATGCTGTTCATCGCCCTGGCCAACCACCTCGGCGACCATTGCATTCAGAACCATTTCGCTGCCGACCCGATCACGCAACGGGCCCTGCCGGTGATCGGTGCCGAAGACTTCTTCAACTGATTTCTCCGGCCTCCTCCCCCTCGACGGGGGAGGACTGAGGTGGGGGTGATTCAACAAATCCGCTACCTCACTACCCACTACACTTCACCAACGGCGATCAAAGCAGCCGAGCCGCTGGCGCGGATTTTCTCATCTCACCCCCCATCCAAACCTTCCCCCGCAAGGGGGAAGGCTTTGGGTCGTTGACAGGCTTTCGGCGACTCGATTAACTATCCCCGTGGCCCAAGAAACCGACGCCGTGCCGTCCTGGAAGGACGTCCTGACCCTCGAGGAACGCAAGGAGCTGTTGCGCATCAACCCGCTGCGTTCGTGGTGGGGTGTGGCCGTCAATTGGATCCTGATCTTTGCCGCCATGGC
>CAYVUV010000137.1:0-19057 GCA_964455095.1 uncultured Binatia bacterium (SeqCode) | reverse complement strand
CCCTCGCCGACCGCCCCCCCGGGCTGGGGGGGGTTGTTCCCCAACGCGTCCCCCGGTGGGGGGGTTTTTTTGTTGGGGGTTATCACACCCCGCGCCAGCGGGACCTTGGGGTTAAAAATTCGGAGAGGCAGAGGCTGCGGCTGCGGTCGGACGGGGGACGAAGGCCAATGATCCTTTGCGGATGTTGACGAAGGCGAGCTCGGGGAGGCTGAAGAGGGCGCCGTTGATAGCTTTGCGCAGGCGGGTGGCGCGGTCGAAGGGGGCCGTCAGCAGGCCGAGGGCGCTGTCGGCGAGGGCGACGGTGAGGTTGGCGGCGCCGAGCAGGGGGCGGGCGAGCAGGGCGTCGTCGGTGAAGAACAGAAAGGGCGAGTCGCGCGCGGCGGGCAGGTAAACGGTCGAGGTCAGCGTGTTGGACTCGCGCAGGGCGACGAGCAGGTCGGGCTCGTCGCGGTACATTTCGGCGAGACGCTGCTCGCGGTAGGACGGGCGCTCGCGGTGGGCGGTGACGCGGTAGTGGGCGTCGACCGCGGCGGCGGAGCGGAACGGGATGAAGTTCAACGTGCGGCGCATCGAGACGACGCCGCCGAGGCGGCGCGATTCGTCGGCGGCGAGGGTCCGGTCGACGACGGCGAAGAGCTCGGAGACGCAGTTGCGGGTGACGAGGTCGTACGGGTACAGGCGCCGCAGCGCGGCGACGTACTCGCGCTCGCGGGCGCGCGCGGCGCCGAGCTGCGCGGCGGCTTCTGCGCGGCTGAGCGATGGCCATTCCAGATCGGTGCGACGGGCGGGCAGGGCGGGCAGCACCGACGCGGTGCGCAAATCGGGCCAGGTGTGCTGCGCGACGGCGGTGCGCACCGTTGACAAGCGCTGCGCGGCGACTTCGACCGCGGTGTAGTCGGCCTCGTGCGGGTGCTCTGCCTCGACAAACACCGCGCGCGCCTCGGCGAGATCGGCGCGCACCTCCGCTTCGATGCCGGCGCCGACGGCCTCGGGCATGCGTCGCGCGTCGCCTTCCTCCGGCGCCGCGCTGGCCAAGACCACCAGCCGGCCGAGACGCAGCGAAAGATCGATCGCGGCCAGACGCGCCAGGCCGACGGCGAGGGGAAAGCCCCAGTCGGACCGCGACGACGTCGCGAGCGCGGCGACGTCGCGCTCGAGCCGGGCGCGGAACTGCCGAAGCCGGCGCCGCTCCCGCGGCCCGAGTGCGAGCTCCTCGCCATTGGGGATGATATACGCGCCGGCGCGCAGCGGCGCGGCGGCGCGCAGGAGCTGCAGACCGAACAGGCCGATCGTGCGGTCCTCCCACAGCGCGACGTCCGAGGGCGCGGCGGTTGGATACTCGTCTGCGGCGATGGTGCTTACCCCGGGGCTCGCGGCATGTACCGGCATCTCGCGCAGGTCGCGCCGCACTTCTGCGATGCGGGTGTCGAGGAATGCGGCGCCGTGCGTAGCGGTGATTTGTTCGCGCAGCTGTTGAAGCGCCGGCGATGCGCCGGCGGAGGGAGGTGCGGCGCCGTCGGGGAGGAAGTACCCGAGGGCGGGAAGGGCGCGGACTGGCGTTTGGTTCCTTCTCCCGGATGGGAGAAGGCCAGGATGAGGGGGATGAGATTGATCGGGCGAAGCCCACCTCGGCTTTCGCAAATCCGACTCATCTACGGATTGACCCAGCGGTTGCCTGCGGTGTCCAATCAATTCCCCCTCACCCTTACCCTCTCCCATCCGGGAGAGGGAACCGGAGAGCGTCGCCGCAGCGTCGAGATGCGCGGCCAGATCCTCGAACAGTGCGACATCACGGCGCAGGTTGTCGAAGGTCTCGAAGTGCGCCGTCTCGACGACGTGGCGGCGCGTGAACGCGGCGCGCAGGAGATCGTAGGTCTCGTCCGACACGGCGATGCGGCTCTCGCGAATGGTGCGATTGCCGAGCATGGCGTAGACGTGGTGGAAGACGGCGGAGTCGTCGCGGTGCAGCCGGATCAGTCCCGAGGCGTGCTGCTGGAAGTGGAACGTCCACTCGCCGAAGCGGAAGGCGACATGCCCGCCGCTCGATCCGCCCTCGTTGGCTTCGACGTAGAGGTAGTCGACCGCGCGCGGCGCCGCGGCGCACGCCGGGCCTGGCGCGAGCAGCGCCAGGCCCAAGACGCCGACCCAGAACAGCGGCGCCGACGCGGTGGTGCGCATCACTCCTCGGCGTCGTAGCCCTGCTGGATGTAGCGCGCCCGCTCCGCGTCGCCCTTGGAGAGGTTCGTCTTGTACACGTCGAGCTGCGTCGCGTTGATCCCGGCCTTGCGCAGGCCGCGGCCGATGCCGACCCAGGTGTTGGAGTCGGCCTCCCAGTTGCTGATGCCGTGCTTCTCGGCCAGGCTGCCGATCCCGGTCTCGAACTGCGCCAGGTTCTGACTCGAGCGCACGTATGCCTCGGTGTAGTCGCGCACGTCGTCCTGGTACGCGGCGCCGCGCCCCGCTGAAGAGCGCGACGAGGAGCCACTGGATTCGAACGGGCTCGAGATGCTCTTGGAGACGCTCTCCGAGATCGAGCAGCCGAGCGGTGCGAAGGCGATGAGGGCGAAGAAGACGAGCCAGGTCGACGGGCGTGCGCGCATGAGTCCTCCCTTGTGATGGCCCTGCACTCTATCTCAGGGCCACGGGAGGTCAATTCCATGGGGGAGCGCTCGACAAGCAGCGCGCGAGGGTGTTCTCTGCGCGAGGTGTTGAACGAAAGACGGCAAGCCGCGAGGCGGCGCGGGACGCTTGCGCCGTGGGTGGTGGCGCTCGGCGCGTCCGGTTGCGTGAAGGCGTCTTTGTGGCGAATGCCGGCGGCGGTGGGTCTGCTCGCGGCCTGCGCCGCGTGTACGCCGACGCGGTTCCACCTGCAGCCGTACCGCGACGATCCGGAGGCGGCGCGCGAGTTGGCGCAGCGCGCCGCCAGCGTCTGCGCCGATGCGCGCGGCCCGGCCGGCCTGCCGCCGCATCCGTTTACGTCGGACGGTTGCTCGGTGTGGCCCGACGGGACATGGGCCGACTGCTGCGTCGAGCACGACATCGCGTACTGGTGCGGCGGCACCGCGCAGGCGCGGCAGCAGGCCGATGCGCGGCTGCGCGAGTGCGTGGCCGCCCGGCGGTCGGGTTGCCTCGGCGGGCTGATGTACGCCGGCGTGCGCATCGGCGGCGTGCCGTGGCAGCCGTTTCCCTGGCGCTGGGCTTACGGGTGGGACGGTGTCCACGGCTACGATTGCCCGGCATCTGCTGCCAGCGCACCGGCGCCCTGATCGCACCTGCGTACAGGATCGCGCATGTCGGCTCGGATTCGTTTTCATCCTCCCGCAGGCGCAAGCGCGCGGCGGATGGTGTATTGAGTCGGACGCGGTATAGTCGCGAAGTTTGTGAGCCCAGGAGATACGGCGATGACGGAGCGAGATGAGAATCAGGCGAGCGGCGGCGAGGATTTTGCCGCCATGTTCGCGGCGAGCGAGGCGAAGGGGACACAGCGGCAAACGTTGGCGGCCGGCGACGTGGTGCGCGGGCGGGTGATCGCGGTGGGCGCAAACAGCGCCTTCGTCGAGATCGGCGCCAAGGGCGAGGCGATGATCGACACCGCCGAGTTCCGCGATCCGGAGAGCGGCGTGCCGCAGATCGCCGTCGGCGACGAGATCGAGGCCACCATCGTCGACGATGGGCGCACCTCGGGCACGATGGTGCTGAAGCGAACGGTGGGTCGCGGCGGGCACGTGCCGGGTGAGCTCGAGCAGGCCCTGGCGCACGGCATCGCCGTCGAGGGGCTGGTCACCGCCGAGACCAAGGGCGGCTTCGAGGTGCAGATCGGCACCGTGCGGGCCTTCTGCCCCGGCTCGCAAATGGACCGCCGCCGCGGCGATGCCGCCGCCTACGTCGGCCAGCGCCTGCGCTTTCGCGTCACCAAGATCGAGTCGGGCGGGCGCAACATCGTCGTCTCGCGCCGCATGCTGCTCGATCAGGAAGCCGCCGATCAAGCTGCGCAGACCTGGGAGGGCATCCAGGTCGGGGCCGTCCTGCAAGGGCGCGTCAGCTCGGTGCGCGACTTCGGCGCCTTCGTCGACCTCGGCGGCGTCGAGGGTCTGATCCACGTCAGCGAATTGGGTCACACGCGCGTCGCGCATCCGTCCGAGGTGTTGCAGCCGGATCAGATCGTCGAGGTCAAGGTGGTCAAGGTCGAGCCCGGCGGCGAGGGGACCAAAGCGCGCGTCGGCCTCTCGCTGCGCGCCCTGGCGCCCGATCCGTGGACGACCGTCCGCGAGCGGTTTCCGGTCGGCGCCACGGTCCCGGGCATCGTGCGCCGGGTCGAAAACTTCGGCGCCTTCGTCGAGATCGCACCGGGAATCGACGGCCTGGTGCACGTCTCCAAGCTGGTGCTCGACCGCCGTATCTCCCATCCGCGCCAGGCCGTGAGCATCGGGCAGAACGTCGACGTCACCGTCATGGCCGTCGACGAGGCGCAGCGCCGGGTCAGTCTGTCGATGGTGGAGCAGGCGCGCCGCGAGCGCGACCAGCAGGAATCGTCGGCGAAGGTCGAGGAGCAGACGGCGATGGGACAGATGAACGAGCAGCGCAGCCTCGGGACCTTCGCTGACCTCCTGTCAGGTTCGAAACGCGGCGGAAGATAGCTCGTCAGTACGTCGTCAGCCCGGCGCGCAACTTGGCGGCGCCCGCTGGCGGCGTCACCTGGCCGCTCAGAATCTCCTTCGGCGTGACGTCGCGGCCGTAGTAGTTGCGATTCTCCTCGTTGCGCGCCGCGATGACCGTCCCTTCGATCGAAGCGCCGGCAAACAGGCCCTGGCTGCGGCTGTAGGTGTAGACGGCGGCCAGCGGCATCACGTCGGCCCCGGCCGTGCGTCCGACCGGACCCGCCGCCGCGCTCAGCTCGGCGCCGAGCGACACGTTGGCGCCGCGCGCAAACGCATCGACCGCTTCAGGCGTGTTGAGCACGATGATGAAGTCCGTCACCTGCGCCCCGATCTGAAAGCCGAAGCCCGCTCCGCCGGTGCCGATCGCCGACGGGCCGCTCCAACCCTTTCCGGTGCGGGCCACGACGACGCCCCATCCACCCTGACCGCTGAAGATGAACCCCGCCTTCAACACGGTCAGGAAGGCCAGGCCCTTGGCGTTGCGCAGCACAGCCTCGGGGATGCCCTTCTCGGGCATCTCCTTGAACTGCGCCAGCACGGTCGCCGCCTGGTCGACCTGGTCCTGCATGCCCTCGGCCAGGCAACGCGTGCCGCCCATAACAAGCGTGCTCAATGCCGCGCCGACAAGAATCGACTTTTTCATGTTTCGCATTCTCCGTTTCTGGCGAGTCGGGACGGTCGTGCGCCCGCGCAGCACCAGGAAATAGCAACGCATGTGCCGGCGGACACGGGGGCGAGCAGCCTGTCGAACCAAGCCGGCTGGCCCCGTGGGGACTGTAATTCCTACCGGGGCGAGGAAACAGACTCCAGATCGACTCGCCTCAGTTCAGCAGCGTGCGAAGCCACGCGGGCAGGGGCTCTCCACGGAAGGTCAGCTGCCCGCTTTCGAAGACGGCGACTCGGCGGAAAGGCTTGCTCAGATCGTCGTTGTCGAAGATCAGAACGTGCGGGAAGTCGCTGAGCGCTGTCTGGAGATTCGCCATCGTGCGAGGATAGCGAGCTGTGAGCTTGTCGGTGGGGACGTCGTGGCCCCCCTGCGACACTCGCATGGACACGCGTTCCTCACAGACCGCCGGCCCTGAGATCCCGATGAAACAGAGCACCGTCGTGTAGCCCGCCTCCCTCGCCTCTCCCAGGAAGGACAGCTTGTCGCCGGTGCGGTCGGAAAAGACGGTCTCGAAGACGAAGCTCTCGCGCTGGTTCACCAGTTCGCGCCGCAGTGCATCGGCCACCGTCGCGGCGGCATATGCATCCAGGTTCAGCTCTCGGGCGAGCACATCGGCGTTGAGGAAGCGCAAGCCGGCAGCTTTGAGGTGGGCGTGATAGAAGGTGGTCTTGCCCGCGCCGTTCGGCCCTGCCAGCGCCACGATGATCGGGCGCCGGTCGAGCAGCAGGCTCATCGCTTGGCTGACTTCGTTTTGCGGACCTCGAACTTGCGATTGATGAATCGGCCGACGGTGCGTTTGCCGTTGGCCTCGGTGCGGACAAGGAAACCAGGCGCATCGGGGGCTGGCTGGTAGTGCGGATAGGGCTGGCTTTCAAGGAAATCGGCGACTCGACGTCGGCCGGCGGGGGAGTCGACAGCATCAAGGCAGGCGGACAGCGGCTGCGCCGCCGCGTCGCGGCAGAGCGCCAATGCCTGGGCACCCTGCAGCAGGGGCTCCACGGCTCGTCCCAGCCTGGCCCAGAACTCAACCTGGCCCGCGATCGAACGTTCGACCGCTTCGCCCGCCATGCGAGCGTCGATGACCAGCGCGTCAGAAAGCTTGACCGGTTGGCTCATGCACGGAGGGTAGCAATTTGCTACCAAGAGTCAAACGGCAATCGCCGTGTGGCCGTCAGCAGTGGCCGCGGCGCTTACGTCTCGTAGAGCTTGACGACCTTGACGCCCTCGGGCGAGGCCTGCATGCAGAGGTCGCAGAGCGTGCATTCGTCGAGGTTGTCTTCGACGATGGCGACGCTGCTCTCGTCTGCGCCGGGCTTGAAGATCTTGACCGGGCAGATCTCGACCAGCTTTTTCGCCAGGCCCGCGGTCTTGCGGACGGTGTCTTGGTTGACGTCGACGCGGATGAACATGGCCATGATTACGCTCCCGCCCCGGCGGCCTTGAGCCGCTCTTTCACCAGGCCCGGAATGTCGCCGATTTCTTCGGCGACGGCGATGCCGGCCTCGCGCATCCGGCGGATCTTGTCGGCCGGAGAGTCGACCTTCTTTTCGACCACCGTGCCGGCGTGGCCGAAGCTCATGCCCGGCATCTCGTCCATGAAGCGCCCGGCGACGAAGGCGATGATCGGCAAGCGGCTCTTGTTCTCCTTCGCCCAGTGCGCCAGATCGGCTTCCGCCGTGCCTCCCGGTTCGGAGTAGATGACGATCGCCTTGGTGTCGGGATCCTTTTCGAACAGCGGCATGAGCTCGGCGTAGGTCGAGCCGATGACCGGGTCGCCGCCGATGGAGATGGCCGTGCTCTCGCCCAGCCCTGCCGCCGACAGCGCGTTGCAGATCTCGGTCGTCATACCGCCCGAGCGCGACATGACACCGACGATGCCGGGCTTGAAGGCCTTGCGGCAGTCGACCGCCGGGCCGCCGAGGCTGCCGAAGCGACAGACGTCGGGCACGATCAGACCGAGACAGTTCGGCCCGATCACCCGCGCGCCGTGCATGGTCGCGTACTCGATGATCTGCGAGGCGTCGCGCCGCGGGATGCCTTCGGTGATGATGACGATCAGCTTGATGCCGGCATCGATGGCCTCGAAGGCAGCGTCGGGCGCGAAAGCCAGCGGCACGGTGATGACCGCGCCGTCGATCTTCCGCTTGGCGGTGATCTCGCGCACGGTGTCGTAGACCGGCACGCCGTACACTTCGCGTCCGCCCCGCCCCGGCGTCACGCCGCCGACGATCTTGGATCCGTATTCGAGGCACTCACGGGTGAAGTTGAGCGCCTCGCGCCCCGTGATGCCCTGCACGATGAATTCGAAGTCTTTGTGAACCAGCACACCCATGGCAGAGTCCTCAGCGCCCTATTTTCTGCACCGCGCGCTTGGCGGCTTCACTGATCGAGACCGACCGGTCGCAGTACTCGACGCCGTATTTCTCCAGGATCTTGAACGCGTCGGCTTCCCAGGCGCCCGGCACGCGGAAGATCGCGATGGTCTCCTTCGGATCGAGGCCGAGCTCGGTGACGCCTTTGATCACGCCGCGCGCGACCAGATCGGCGCGCGTGTTCGACACCACGTTCGACATCACGGCGATCTTCTTCACGCCCGGCTTGGACAGAATCAGCTTGGTCAGCCGCTGCGCTTTCTTCACGCTCGGGTTGCCGCCGAGGGCGGCGTAGTTGGCCGGCTTGCCGCCGTGCTTGCGCACCGCATCGGTGAGCGTCAGCGAGCCGCCGCCGGCGCCGATGACCAGGCCGATGTTGCCGTCGAACTCGACCACCGGCCCGGCGACGCCGCGCGGGTCCTCTTCGTCGATCTTCGCCGCTTCCATCTCGAACGGCGTCGGGATGCGCGGCACGCGCGTGTCGTCGGCCGCGATGCCGAGCTCGTCGAGCAGCGCCTTCTGCCGGCGCCGCCCTTCGACTTCCATGTCCATGCTGGCGTCGACCGCGACCAGGCTGCCGTCCTCGAGCTTGACCAGCGAGACATCGACCTGCGTCAGGTCGTATTTCAAGAAGAGCTGCGCCAGGCGGATGACGAGCGGTGTCAGGCGCGTCAGGTCGGCGCCCTTGAGTCCGAGGGCGGAGACCAGCTCCTTGGCCAGGTAGTCCGAGAACGGCAGCAGGGCCGAGAAGTGGCGCCGCACGACGCGGTCGGGATGCTCGTCGGCGATGTCGTCGATGATCCCGACCGTGGCGCTGGCCGCCATCACCGGCAGCTTGCGCGAGCCGTCGTAGGTCACGGCCAGCGAGTACTGGGCCGTGGCGGCCGGCTTCTTCTCGACCAGGATGCCCTTCGGCTTGCGGCCGCCATCGTCGAGTTGGAGCAGCTTCTCCGCGATCTGCCGCGCCTGGGCCGGGCTGTCGGCCGTCTGCACGCCACCGCTTTTGATCAAGCGCGGCGAGAGCACCTGGGCCTTGAGCACCACCGGGCAGCCGATCTCGGTGGCGAGCCGTTCGGCGTCCGCCGCCGTGGCCGCCGTACCGTTTTGCGGGACGGGAATGCCGTGCTTCCCGAGGATCCGCTTCGATTCGAGCTCATAGAACCGCATAGGGACGATCCTCTTCCTTGCTGTGGAATGACTGGCTTCGGATGACGTGCAGCGTCCGCATACCCGTTCCGCGGCGCGATTTCAACGCGCCGCCCAGTTCCCTCTCCCGGATTGGGAAAGGGCTAGGGTGAGGGGGATTTCAATAGTCTTCTTCCACTGCCTTCTGCTCCATCGTGCATCGTGCGGGCAGTGTGGGAAAGCGAGGTTGGGAGAGTGTCTAATCCCCCTCACCCAACCCTCTCCCATCCGGGAGAGGGTTCGGATCTTTCGTACGAGGGCGGCAGGTGAACTCGCGCCGCGAGCGCGGTCAGAGCGCGCCGGCGCGGCGGGCGCGTTCGAGAATGCGCTGCTGCACGGCGATCAGCGGCGCGTCGACCATCTTGTCGTTGACGGTGAAGACGCCGCGCCCCTCGGCTTCGGCGCGCTGCGAGGCTTCGATGACGCGCTGGGCGTAGTCGATTTGCGCCGCGGTCGGCGTGTACACCTCGTTGGCGATCTCCGCCTGGCGCGGGTGGATGCAGAGCTTGCCTTCGAAGCCGAGCTGCATGCCGAGCAGGGCATCGTCGCGGAAGGCGGCTTCGTCTTTCACCGCCAGAAACACGCTGTCGATCGGTGCGACGCCGCAGGCCTTGGCGGCCATCACCACCGCGCAGCGGGCGTGGTAGACGATGCCGCGCGACGCGTCGGCGTCGGCCAGGCCCATGAGGAGGGAGAAGTCCGCGTGGCCGAAGCACAGCGCGGCGGCGCGCGGGGTCGCCCGACCGATCGCCAGGGCGTTGGCGACACCGAGCGGGCTCTCGACCAGAAGGAGGAGGTTGACCTGGTCCTCTTCGCGGCCCGCGCCGCGCGGCTCGAGGTTACGCAGCAGCTCGACCACCGCGGTGACGCCCTCGGTGGTTTCCGCCTTCGGCACCATGATGAGGCGCCCGCCGGCGGCGACGACCGCGGTCACGTCGGCGTCGAAGTCGGGTGTCCCGGGTGCGTTGACGCGCACCGCGATCTCCGCGCTGCCAAAGCCGCCGGCGCGCAGCGCGGCGGCGACATGCGCGCGCGCTTCGGCTTTCTGCGGCGGGGCGACCGAGTCCTCGAGGTCGAGGAGCAAGGTGTCCGCCCGCGCCTCGCGGGCGCGTTCGATCTTGCGCGGCTCGCCGCCGGGTACGAACAGCAGCGAGCGTCTCAGGCGCGGCGCTTCCGCCATGCCTTAGAAGCCGTAGGACTTCTTCAGCGTCTCGTCGGTCGCGGCCAGCGCCTTGGCGAGGTCGACCATGACACGGCACTGCTTGAACGTCGCGTCGTCCTGCATCTTGCCGTCGATCATCACCGCGCCGGTGCCGTCGCCCATCTCGGCGATGACCTTCTTCGCCCACAGCACCTCTTCGGCCGGCGGGCTGAAGACGCGCTTGGCGATCTCGATCTGCACCGGGTGCAGACTCCAGGCGCCGACGCAGCCGAGCAGGAAGGCGTTGCGGAACTGGTCCTCGCACGCCAGCGTGTCTTTGATGTCGCCGAACGGGCCGTAGTACGGCAGGATGCCGTGCGTGTTGCACGCGTCGACCATGCGCGCCAGCGTGTAGTGCCAGAGATCCTGCTGCGCGGTCGGGCGCGGCGCCTTCTCGTCGGCGGGATTCGGATCGGCGCGCACCAGGTAGCCGGGGTGGCCGCCGCCGACGCGCGTGGTCTTCATGCGCCGCGAGGCGGCGAGATCGGCCGGTCCGAGCGACAGACCCTGCATGCGCGGGCTGGCGCCGCAGATCTCCTCGACGTTGGTCACGCCGGTGGCGGTCTCGAGGATGGCGTGAAAGAGCAACGGCTTCTTCAGCCCGGCCTTGGCCTCGAGCTGCGCCACCAGGCGGTCGGCGTAGTGGATGTCCCAAGCGCCTTCGACCTTCGGCAGCATGATCACGTCGAGCTTGTCGCCGACCGCGGTGACCAGCTCGACGAGATCGTCCAGCGCCCACGGCGAATCGAGGCTGTTGACGCGCGTCCACAGCTGGCAGGTGCCGAAGTCTGTCTCCCTGGCGATCTGGATGAGCCCCTTGCGCGCCGCGATCTTGTTGTCGGCGGCGATGGCGTCTTCCAGGTTGCCCAGCAACACGTCGCACTGCTTGGCGAGATCCGGCACCTTCGACGCCATCTTGGGATTGCTGGGGTCGAAGAAATGGATCATGCGCGACGGCCGGAACGGAATCTCGCGCACCGGCTGCGGGGCGCCCAGGGCGAGGGGCTTGAAGAAATCTTTTGCACTGCGCATCGAGGGACTCCTTGCGGCGGATGCTGAGGCTGACCGCCTCGCACCGGGACACTACAGGTCCTCTCGATCGATTTTCAACTGGGGCGAATCCCGCCCCCGGGCTTCGCCAGGCTCAGCATGAGCGGTTCTCGCCTCTGCTTCAAAGGGAGCTTATTCCGCTCGCCCGGCTTCACACCCCGAGATCGAGCTTGCGCACCTTGGCGAAACGCTGCGCGACGTCCTGCCAGTTGACGACCTTCCAGAACGCGGTGACCCAATCGGCTTTGACGTTCTGGTACTGCAGGTAATAGGCGTGCTCCCACATGTCGAGCACCAGCAGCGGGACGGTGCCGTTGCCGATGTTGCCCTGGTGGTCGTAGATCTGCTCGACGACCAGGCGCTGGCCGAGCGGTTCCCAACCCAGGGCGCCCCAGCCGGAGCCCTGCACGTTCAGCGCGGCCTCCGTCACCTGGCTCTTGAAGGCGTCGTAGGAGCCGAACGACTCCTTGACGGCCGCGCCGAGCTCGCCGTCGGGCTCGCCGCCACCTTTGGGGCTCATGTTGAGCCAGAAGAGCGAGTGCAGAACATGGCCGGAGACGTGAAAGGCGAGGTTCTTCTCCAATTGGTTGATGGCTTCGAAGTTGCGCGCCTGGCGCGCCGCCGCCAGCTTCTCGAGCGTCGTGTTGGCGCCGGTCACGTAGGCCGCGTGATGCTTGTCGTGGTGCAGCTCGAGCAGCTTCGCGGAGTAGTGGGGTTCCAGCGCCGAGGCGGCGTACGGCAGTTCGGGGAGCGTGTACTTCTTCATGATGAGGACCTCCTGAAGGAAACGAAGATGCACTGATGGTAGCCCATCGAGCGGGATTGAAAAGCGAGGGCGGAAATCGCATCCGTCCGTGCTACAGACGTCGGATGCCGACGTCGCTCGCCGCGCGCGAACCCGCCGCCCCCGCGCACCGCGCTACCTGCTATCGCTGCTTCAAACCGCAGGTCGCCTGCATCTGTGCGTCGGTACAACTTGTGGCGAACCGCACAGGGATCATCATCCTGCAGCATCCACGCGAGCGCTTTCACGCCGTCGGGACGGTGCGCATCGCGCGCCTGGGATTGGCGAACGTGCGCGTCGAGCTGTGCACCCCGCGCACCGACGGCGGCGCGTTGCGGGCGCAGCTACCGGCGCGCACGGCGCTGCTCTACCCGGGAGCCGGCGCGCGCGATCTCGCTACACTGCCAGTGGCAGAGCAGCCGCGGCATCTGATTGTCCTCGACGGGACCTGGTTTCACGCCAAGAAGATCTACGACGCCCAGACCTGGCTGCATGAGCTGCCACACGTTTGTTTGCGACCGACCGCGCCGAGCGGCTACCGCATCCGCCGCGAGCCCAAGGCCGGCTATGTCGCAACGCTCGAAGCGATCGTGCTGGCGCTGCGCATTCTGGAACCGCAGACGCCGGGCCTGGCCGGCTTGCTGCACAGCTTCGCGGCGATGATCGATTGGCAGGCCGCCTACACGCCGCTCAAAACGGCTCTTTGAACGGCCGCAAGTCGAGCTCCTGCGTCCACGCCGTCGCGTGCTGGCTGTGCAGGTGCCAGTACGTGTCGGCGATGGCGTCGATGTCGAGCAGGCCGTGCTCGCCCTTGGCGGCGGCGAAGTCGGGCAGCGCGCTGCGCAGGCGATGGCCGTCGATGCCGCCGTCGATGATGACGTGGGCGACGTGGATGCCCTGCGGACCGAATTCGCGCGCCATGCCCTGCGCGATCGCGCGCAGCCCGGCTTTCGCCGAGGCGAAGGCGATGAACGGCGGGCGGGCACGGATCGACGCGGTGGCGCCGGTGAACACCAGCGTGCCGCGCTGCTGTGGCGCCATATGGCGGGCGGCCTCGCGCCCGACCAGAAAGCCGCCGAGGCAGGCGACGCGCCAGGTGTCTTCGAAGAACGCGGCCGACATCTCGAGCAGGTTGCCCAGGCGGTTGTTGCCGGCGTTGAAGACGACGAGCTCGATCTGGCCGGCCGCGGCGGCGCGCGCGAACAGGCGCACGACGTCGGCCTCGACGGTGGTGTCGGTGGGCACCGGCGTGGCCTGTCCGCCGGCGGCCGCGATGGCGTCGGTCAGCCGCTGCAGATTGTCAGCCGTGCGACCGGCGGCGAAGACGTGCAGCCCTTCGCGCGCGAAACGCTTGCACAGCGCGCCGCCGAGGCCCGCCTCGGGCCCGACGCCGACAACGACGGCGGAAGAGGTAGCGGTCATGCGTCCACTCCTTAGATCACCAGTTGAAATTCAGTGATTCCTTCGCGCCTTCGCGTGAAGTTCTTCCTCTGACTCACACGAAGCCGCGAAGCCGCGAAAAAGAATTTGATGCCTTAGCGCGCCGGAGCGACCAAGGTCCGCGGTGCAGACATGCCGCTGCCCTCCGTTTGCGAGTCGGATCTCGAGGCGATCACTTCTTCTTCCACTCCCCACTGCTCGTTTGCACCGGCCAACCCGGTTCCGCTTTCTCGATCCAGGTCTCGGCAAATATCTTCGCGACGTCGGCGACGCGCTCGGCGCCGAATTTGTTGGCCTTGGCGATCTCTTCGTAGAGCGACTGGCGGTCGCGGTTCTCTGCCTCGACCAGTCGGCGCACGGTCGCCTGTTCGCGCAGGGCGACGCCGTCCAGACTGCGCACGACCAGCATCCCGTCGCGGCCGATACCGACCTGGCCCGCGGCCAGGAAGGGTTTGAGCTGCGCCGAGCGGGCCTTCATCTGATCTTTGAGCGTGCGGATCGCCGCCGTGCTGACGTTGATGTCGACGTCCTGCGCGTGCGCCGCGGCCGGCCACAGCGACTGCAGCCACGAGTTGCCGGAAACCGGGGAAACCGCCGGCGTGGCGGCCTTCGACGCGGCATCGCCCCAGGTCTCCTCGACGATCTCCTCGGCGGCTTTGCGCACCTCCGGAGCCGGGAAGTAGATGTTCACTGTGATGCACCCGGTGAGCAGGGCGGCGGCTGCGAGCGTCAGTGCGGAGCGGGTGCGGTGCGGGTTCATTGTTGGTCTCCTTCGGGCTGTGCGGCGGCCGACTCCACCTTCACGCGGCTCAATCGGCGCACCATTTCGGAGAATGCGATCGTCTGGTTGTGGCTGACGACGTTGACGCGCGGCGGCAGAAACGATCCGACGACCAGGTAGTCCTTGCCGTCGAACGTCTCGATTCCGCGCAACAGAAAGGTGTCGTTCTCCAACTGGCATCGGAAACCCATCTTGGCATACCGATACTCGTCGAAGAAGCTGAGCACACCCTGACTGAGCGCATCGCCGCCCGAGCCGCCCAGGACCGAAAGCTGGCGGATGGCAGTGACGCTGACCTGCTGCTTGACGTCGGGTTTCGGTACGGTTTCGACCCAGGCGTCGAAGCGCGACGGTTGCCCGCTGACGATGGTGAGATTGTGCACGGCGCCGCGGATTACACCCGAGATGCGTCCCACCTCGAGTGTCTCGGTCAGCCGCGCGAGCAACAGGTTGTCGAAGTCGAGGTCGAGCCCGAGCGTCGGCACCGAGGAGAAGACTTCCTCGACGCGCAGCCCGCGCACCACCACCTCACCGCCGAAGAGCTGGGCGCGAATCTCGCCCTCACTGCTGATCTGCTCGTTCTCGAACGTGACTTTCGGAATCGCACCGCTGACCGTGCCGGTGAACGGCGGCCAGTCCATCGCCTGTGACAGCGCGGCGAGGTCGAGACCCTGCAAGGCCATGCCCAAGGTCGCCCGCGGGTGGTCCGACGCCAGGTCGCTGCCCGCGACCTCACTGAAGACCAATGTGCCACCCAGCACCGGTACGGTCAGCGACTCGGCCAGTGCGATGGTGTTCTGCCCGACGCTCAGGGGTGCCGATGTCGCGGCCACTTCGACCGTACCGATGCGCAAGTTGTCGAAGCGCAGGCGGCCGGTCTCCCGTGGTCGATCGGACGTCGTCGTGCCGAGCTGGATGGGGAGATCGAGGTCGAGCCCGCTCAGGTCGAGGGCGGGGCGAGTCGACGACAGCGTCGTGTTCGCGACCTGCAGCCGGCCGGTGAGGGTCATCCCCGCGGCGCTGCGCCGCCAGTCGGCGCGGAGGCTCAACTTCCCCTGCGCTGCGGTCTGGGCGAGGAACGGGTAGATCTCCTTGTACGGATCGCGCACGGCGAGCGCGTAGAGCGCGCTCAGCTGGGGAACTTCCGCGCTGCCGTCCAGCCGCTCGATACCGTTCGACAGGCTGATCCTGGCGTGTCCCGTCATCGCTCCGATGCCCTTGGCGCGCGCTTCCAGCTTGGCGATATCGACCGATGCATCGGCGAGCCGGATCTCGCCGCGCAGTGTCATGGGGTGTTGGCTGAGCTCGATGTAGAAGCGATCCCAGAGCACGTTGCCATTCGGCGCGCCGATCTCGAATCCGAGCGTCGGCGGAACCGAGGGGGCCCAGTGGCCTTTCAACGTCGCGCTCAGCGCAAGGTCCTCGATGGCGCGCGCCAGGGTCGCATCGTGTCCTTGCACCTTCGCCAGCGCGGTCGTGACCTGGGCGCGCAAGCCCGGACCGTCACGCTCGATGTAGCCGGTGAGCGTCGCCTCCGCCGCCTTGGCTTCGAGGTCGGCGACGAGCGCGGTGAGGTCCGCGATGTGCGCGCCGGGCTTCTCGAAGGTGATGCGCGTCGGGCTGACCTCGAACGGCGCCTCCAGCGCGGCGCGAATCTCGCCTGCCTCGGTGCGGTAGCGCAGCCCCTGAACCCGCAGCGACCCGCTGCCCTGCAGGCCGTCGAGCGGTCCGGAGACATCGGCGGAGAGATCGAGGGTGCCCTCCACCGCTCCCGGCGCGACCCCAGCGAAACGCTCCACGACCGCCGCGAGCGGCACGCCGCTCCAGCGCAGCTTGAGCGGCTCCATCTTCAACGGGCCGCCGGCGCGGTCGAGTGTTCCGACGACATCAATGCTCGGCAAGCTCGGGTCGAGCACGAGCGCGAGTCGCATCTCCTGTCCCGCTTGCACGGCGTCGAGTGTCACGGTGGCCGGGCCGAGCGCGACATCTTGCCCGCCTTGCATGACGTGCACGTAGCCGTCGTCGACTTGCACCGTGCGAAACGGAATCGCGACCGGTCCGGACCCGCCGACGGCCGCGGGCAGGCGATCGACGAAAACGCGCGGCGCCGCCACGCGCAGCACGAGCGGCTGCCCGCCGAACAATCCGCGCAGCGAAACGCCCGCCGCGGCGCGGTCGGCCTCGAAGAACGGCGCCTGGCCAGCCGTCGCGGCCGACAGCGTTTCGAGGTGCACGGCCAAATCGTAGCCGACGTGCAACGCGCCGATGTGCACATCGAACCCAGTCGACTCAGCCGCCGCGCGTTCTATGCGCTGACGCAGCCCATCGCTGCGGCTGACGACCGGGAGAAGCAGATAGAGCGCCAAGACCGTGGCGCCCAGCAACGCCAGCACGCGCCCCACGCGCCGTCGAGGCGGCGTATCCGCCGCCGGCGCATCGCGCGGCCCCTCCAGTGCAGACATCGACGAATAGTATCAGCCGATGAGTCCTTTGTGACGGCCCCCCGCCAAGAGCTAGGATGCCGGCGATGACACATTGAGGGTTCGGACCATGACATTGCAGGAACTCCTGGGGATCGAGCTGCCGATCATTCAGGCCCCGATGGCGGGGGTGCAGGATCACGCGCTGGCGGTGGCGGTGTCGAATGCGGGCGGGCTGGGCTCGCTGCCCTGTGCCATGTTCAGCCTCGACGCGATGCGCAGCGAGTTGGCGGCGCTCAAAGCGAAAACCAGCCAGCCCTTCAACGTGAACTTCTTTTGTCACGCGCCGGCGACGGCCAGTGCGGAGCGCGATGCGGCCTGGCGAGCGTTGCTGGCGCCCTACTACAAAGAGCATGGAATCGACGTGGAGAGCATCCGAACCGGGCCGGGGCGCGCGCCTTTCAGCGCCGAAGCCGCCGCGGTGCTCGAAGAATTCAGACCGGCGATCGTCAGCTTTCACTTTGGTTTGCCATCGGCCGAGTTGTTGGCGCGGGTGCGAGCCTGGGGCGCCAAGATTCTCTCCTCGGCCACGACCGTTGACGAGGCGCGGTGGCTCGAAGCGCGCGGGGTCGATGCCATCATCGCGCAGGGTGTGGAGGCGGGCGGGCATCGCGGCGTGTTCCTGTCCGATGACCTCACCTCTCAAGTCGGCACGATCGCGCTGGTGCCACAGGTGATACGGGCCGTGAAGCTCCCCGTCATTGCGGCCGGCGGTATCGCGGATGCGCGCGGCGTTGCGGCGGCGCTGGCACTGGGCGCCGCCGGCGTGCAGATCGGAACTGCCTATCTGCTCTGCCCGGAGGCGACCACGAGCGCGCTGCATCGCGCCGCGCTGAAGAGCGAAGCGGCCCGCCATACGGCGTTGACGAACGTCTTCACCGGCCGGCCAGCCCGCGGGATCGTCAACCGCATCATCAGAGAGCTTGGTCCAATCAACGCGGCGGCCCCCGCTTTTCCCCTGGCGAGTGCCGCTCTTGCTCCGTTGCGCGCCAGCGCCGAAAGCCAGGGTTCCGGTGACTTCTCGCCGCTGTGGTCAGGTCAGAATGCGAGCGGATGCAAGGAGATCCCAGCCGCCGAGTTGACGCGCGAGTTGGCCGCCGAGATCTAGGCGTGTTGGCCTACGCCGCGTCGGTGTCGGGGGGCATCTCCTGGGTTGGCCGCGCTCTGGCGTCGAGACAGTCGGTGCTGCCCGGCTCGTACATCTGGCAGAGAAGTGGGCGAGTCTCGTAGATGGAGCAGGTGTAGCTGACGCCCGGATTGACACAGAGTGCGCAGCAGTGGCCGTTCTCCATCCGCATGAAGATCTCGGACCCGTCCTCGCCGGCGCGAAGCTGCGCGCCCTCGAGCGTCGATTTCGCCGTGTACTTGGCCAGCATGGCGGGTCCGAATGCCGCGATGTCCTCGGGGTAGAGGAGCGCGTAGTTCGGTTTGTTGTAGTAACAGCACCGCCCGCAGGCGACGCAGTCGAATTCGGTATGGCTCGAGGGCATGGGGTGATGAACTTGTAGCGGACGCCGCCCGCCGGTGCGAGGTCGGTGAGCGTTCGCGGGGCTCGCTGGGGCGCGTCGCGAATGCTGATATCGGAAAATCCCCCTCAATCCCCCTTTGGGCCTTGCCAGGCAATTGGTGCGGTCCTTCTGGTTCCCTCCGTCGGACATTTCCCCCTCCTTTCCAAGGAGGGGGTTAGGGGGAGGTGGTTCTTGGATAGCGCGTCCAAAAGCTACCTCCCCTAGCCCCTCCTTGGAAAGGAGGGGAACCGGAGTCCGGGAGAGGAACTTCATTCGAGAATTGCCGGGCAAAGCCCCCCTTTGCCAAAGGGGGAAGTGGGAGGCGTTCAGGTCGAGGGGCGACTGGCCGCGGCGCGCACCGATGGGTGTGGGTCGTCGCGCAGGCGTTGCATCAGGGCCGGGGTGCGCAGCTTCGGGTCCTGCGCGATGCGTTCGGCGACGTAGAGCCGCACCCACCAGGCGTCTCGTCGGGCCAGCCGTTCGAGGTCGGCGCTGTCGCGCGGCCCGTTCAGCAAGGTGCGGCGCGCGTCGGGGTCGGCGATGTACGCGTCGGCCAATGCCGCCAGGGCGCGGTCGGGCGCGGTTTCCATCATGTAGGTGATCAGGACGACCGGCGGATCGCCGGCGCTCCCCAGCAACGGAGCGAAGGGCGTGAAGTCGGGCGGCTGCGAGGCCGAGGCGCCGTCGATGTCGCCGAAGATGTTGCGCAGCTCGCGCTGGAGGGCGCCATCGCTGGTGTTGAGATAGGGCGCGACCGCCTGCAGTTGCTGCGCCTTGGTGATGTGGAGCCGGTCGGCGATCACGGCGGCGGCCATGCCCTCGCGCACGTCGGTGGCGCGCATGGAGAAGTAGAGCAGCTGCGGCACCAGGTCGCGGAAGTCTTCACCGCCCATGGCCTTGAGCAGGGTGAGCGGCCCGGCCAGCCCCTCCT
>CAYVUV010000136.1:0-2749 GCA_964455095.1 uncultured Binatia bacterium (SeqCode) | reverse complement strand
GGCAAATGCGGTTGCAGAGCGTTCAATCCCCCTCACCCAACCCTCTCCCATCCGGGAGAGGGCCCGGAGTGCTCGGGCGAGGGCTGGAGCTTCCGCCCAAGTGGATGCCTGCGTCCGCTTGTCCGCAGCTTTCTACCGATGGCGCAGCTCCCCATTGCTTCACGGCGGTGTCTTGGGAATAGTCGGGGGACTGCAAGGGCATTGGGAGTGGCGGCTGTTCCCGACAGGGGGGAGTGCCAGAAGGGGCGGTTCGTCGGCTCGCGAGAGGCCGTGCGAGTCGTCGGGCGATGAAATGGGGGGATGCTTCATGTCGAAACTGGGGACGTGGCTTACGGTGTGCGCGGTTCTGTTTGCATCAACTGCGGTTTTCGCGGCGGCGGACAAGGACCAGCAGAAGTGCATCAACGCCATGAACAAGTCCGGCTCCAAGGTCGGCGCCACGCAGGGCAAGGAGAACGTCGCCTGCCTCAAGAATGCCGGCAAGGGCAAGCTGCCCTCCGGACAGACGGCCGACGAGTGCCTGCGCGCCGACACCAAGGGCAAGATGGCCAAGGCGACGGGCAAGACGTCCGATGCCTTCACCAAGAAGTGCCTCGCCAGTCCGCCGACGTTCGGCGTGCCGACTGGAACCGTGGCTGGCACGGTCAACGACGTCGCCATCGACCAATCCCTCTCCCTGCTGGCGGACATCTTCGGCGCATCGCTCACCAATGCCGCGATCGATTGCGATGCCGACAAGCCCGGCTGCCAGTGCCAACAAGCGATCGCCAAGGATTACGCGAAGCTGGCGGCTACCAAGGTCAGAGAGTTCGGCAAGTGCAAGAAGAGCGTGCTCAAGGACGGCGCTTCGTCGGCGGCCGATCTGGCCAAGTGCGTCGACGATGCCGGCACCGTCGGTTCGATCGCCGACGATGAGAAAGGCAAGATCGCCAAGGTCGTCACCAAGCTCGGCGACGACATCGCGGGCAAGTGCGCCGGCCTCAATACGGGCGTGGTGTTCCCCGGTTGGTGCGGCGGGTTGCTCGGCACCGCGCTGCGCGATTGCATCGATGCGCGCGTCGAGTGCCGCGTCTGCCTGGAGCTGAACCTGCGCGACAACCTCAGCGTCGATTGCGACACCTTCGACGACGGTCAGCTCAACACCAGCTGCCCGCTGAACACGTTCAACCTGCGCAGCGCCGCCGAGCCGGCCAACAGCCCCGGCTCGCCCGGCGTCACGGTGACCAATCCGAAGCTCATCACCCAGTTCGGCAGCGCCCAGCTCAGCCTCAACAACGCGCGCTACACCCGCTATCGCCTGAACGAGACGGCGACCGCGCCCGACACCGTGCTGGTCCTCATCCCCGGCTTCGAAGGCGGCGCCGGCACCTTCAAGATCCTGGCCGAAAACCTCATCGCGCGCGTCTTCGCCGACGAGGGCCTGGTGCTCGAGGTCTGGGCCTATGATCGCCGCTCGAATCAGCTCGAGGACACGCTCGGTCTGGACATCGCCGAGGCGCAACTCGACGCGCTGATCGGGCTCGATTGGCTCTTCGGCGGCGAGCTGACGCTGGCGCTGAGCCCCGAGCTGCCGCGCCGGGCCGTGTTCTACGACGCGCAGGGCGATACGCCGTTCATCGCCAATTGGACGAGCCTGGTCTTCTCGCAAGACATCGACGCGATCGTAGAGAAGGCGTTGACCGTGGCCAAGGACGGCAACGTCTTCCTCGGCGGCCATTCGGCCGGTACGGGCTTCGCGGCGCGTTACGCCGCGACCGACTTCAACCTGACCGGCGTCGGCTCGCCCGAGCCGGGCTACGCCAAGCTGCGCGGCCTGGTGCTCTTCGAAGGCGGCGGCGGATCGACCGCCGGGACGGCGCTGACGGCCGACACCCTCGACCGCATCGAAGCGAAGTTCGACGGCGGGCTCTTCGGCGCGGTGCGGGACAACCCCGGCGGTGGGCAGGGGCGCTGCATGGACGGCACCACCGCCTGCACGATCGCCAACGAGGCCACAACCTGTGCGGCGTTCGCGAAGAAGAAGTGCACGCTGCCAACCACGGCCTACTCGAGCTCTGCGATCCTCAACCCGCGCATTCTCGCCGGGGTCGAGCCGGCCGGAATTCAGGGCTACACCGATCCCGATACCGGACAGATCATCCTGCAGGTCGACCAAGGCTCGGCGGGCAACAACGCGGTGGCCAAGGTGCCCGACCTCAGCATTCTGGCCGTGCTGCCGGCCGGAACTGTGTACGGCGGGATCGGATCCTTCATCGATGACGACGGGCCGATCGCGGCCGCGGCGTCTTTCGTCGCGACGTCGGTCGGCTTCAATGGGCCGATGGTCGGTCCGTTGCTGACCTGGCTCGACAGCACCGAGCCACAGCCGCCGGCCGCCATTCCGAACAACGGCCCGGCGCCAACCGCGTTGCCCGCGGCCGTATGGGGTCAGGAGAAGGAGGTCACGCGCTTCGACCGCATGCTGACGACCTTCGTCGACGGCAAAACCAACTTCGTCGACTGGTACTATCCGTCTTCGGGTCTCAGCGTCACCAGCGTTTCCGGGGTGTGCACTGCCAGTCTGTGCACCGTCGGCAACGTCGGCGCCGCGTGTAGTAGCAACGCGCAATGCTCACAGTCGATCAACCTCGACTCGACCGCTCTGTCGATCGGGCGCGGCCGGCGCGACATCGAGAACCTCACCCAGGCGCCCAACATCAACATCCCGGTCATCGGCTTCGGCGGCAGCAACGGGCTCGTCCGCGCGCCC
>CAYVUV010000135.1:0-2189 GCA_964455095.1 uncultured Binatia bacterium (SeqCode) | reverse complement strand
GGGCTGGTTTCCGGCGGCTTGAAGGGCGTCGTCGGCAAGTAGCGCGGCGTCCGGTCCCCCTCGTCTGGTCCCCCTCCTTTCCAAGGAGGGGCCAGGGGAGGTCTCTGTGAGCGATCTACCTCCCCCTGACCCCCCTCCTTGGAAGGAGGGGGAAGAAAGAGTGCCTAGTGCGCGCCGAGGCGGCGCGTGGCGCCGTCGAGGATGCGCTGCGCCAGGCCGGCGTAGTCGCCGTCGAAGTGGTGGCCGCCTTCGGTGTGGATGATCTCGGTGCGGGCGAGCTCGGGGGCGCGGCAGAGCGTTTCGTCCTCGTCCTCGCCGTAGAAGCACTGCACCAGGTCGGGGCTGATGCGCAGCAGCTCGGGAAGGACATCGGGCCCCTCGGCCGCGGCGCCGAGCCAGCCGGTGATGGCGATCTCGAAGCTGGCCTTGGCCTCGAGCCCGAGCAGCGAGACCATGGCGATGCGGGCGCGGTCCTCGGCCGACAGGCGATTGACCGCGAACGGCAGCACGCCGGCGCCGAACGAGTAGCCGACCAGCACCACCTTCGGCGTGTGCCAGAGCGCGCTGTAGTGGCGCAGGATCAGCGCCAGATCGCTGGCGGTGTGCTCGGGGGTCTGCTCGCGCCAGAAATAGCGCAGGCTGTCGACGCCGACGACGGGCATGCCGCGCGCGGCGAGCACCTCGCCGATCTGCATGTCGAGGTCGCGCCAACCACCGTCGCCGGAGTAGATCACGGCCATCGCCGGGCCGGGCTTGTCGGCCGGCAGCTCGACCAGCGGCAGATCGCCGAGCGCGTCGGGCGATGCCTGGCGCTCGGCGGTCATTGCCGCCCGCGCCAGCGCGACCAGGCGGTCGAGTGGGGGGCCTGCCGCCGTCTCCACTGTTGCCGTGCGGGCATCTTTCACCAGTGGCGCCAGGTAGGCGGGCAGCGGCTGCGGCGCGGACAGTCGCCACCAGCCGGGGAGGTCGGCGCCCGGGCCATAGCTGAAGCCGCCGCCGCTGGCGGGCGTTGCCGGCGCGCCCGGACAGAGCGGGACGACCGTGCCGAGGACCTCGGTCGGGTCGACGCTGATCGCACCGGCGACCGTGTGCGCGGGCGTCTGCGTCAGTGCCGCGTAGGCCAGCGTGCCGCCGGCGCCGACGCCGGCGAGGATGGGTGAGTGATAGCCGACAAAGGCGAACTCGCGCTGCAGCCGACCGCTCAGATCTTCGATCTCCGAGATCAGATAGTGGCAGCCGTCGTCGCTGGCGGCGAGGCCGCGCAGGTATTGGCGCAGATCGACGCCGACGACGAGCGCACCGCCCTCGGCGATGGCGCGCGCGCTGGCGCTGAGCGCGTCCGACCAACCGGCCGCATCGGAGAACAGGAACACGACCTGGTCGGGATTCTCGGCCGGCTTGAAGAGCAGCACCGTGCCCAGCCGTTCTTCGGCGCGCGGCTGCCCGTCCGCCCCGCGGCGGCAGCCGGATACCAGGGCGAGCGCGGCGAGGGCGCAGATCGCGGCGGCGCGCGACAGTCGATGGCGTGGCGAAGGGGCAGGCATGGTGAACATCAAGCGACGGACTCTATCAGAAATCCGGCCGGCTTCACGCGCGGCGCAGCTGGGTGACGAGGGTCCTGTGCCCCGGAGAGCGCCTTCGTTATACTTCAAGGCGTGGACGAGACGACAACCAAGCGTTTCCATGCGGCGATCGACCTCTTCAACCGCGGCGATTATTTCGACTGCCAGGAGCCGCTCGAAGAGGTCTACCGCGCCAGCGAGGCCGGGGAGCAGCCGGTGGTGCGGGCCGTGATCATGCTGGCGGTGGCGATGCACCTGCACTTCAAGCGCGGCGGCGGCCGCGGTGTGCTCAACATGCTGCGCCAGTCTCTGGTGGTGCTCGACGACCACCGCGACGACGCGCTGGGACTCGACGTCAACGAGCTGTACGAAGCGCTCGAGGCGTACCTGCACGACCTCGAAGACCGCCGCAAGCCCGGCGCTGGCTTCTTCGACCGCTGGCTGGCGCCGCGTATTCGCTATCGCGCTACGGCTTCGTGACCAGGTCGGTGCGGACGTACACGCGCGCGGTCTCGTGATTGGGGACGGGCACGAGCGTGAAGCCGGTCGCGCCCGGGTCGAGCTGGATCTTCTGCCAATAGGGATCGTCGACCAGGAAGCTCACGCGGCCCCGCTCCATGCTGACGA
>CAYVUV010000134.1:0-5384 GCA_964455095.1 uncultured Binatia bacterium (SeqCode) | reverse complement strand
AATGAATTGCGGCCTGTGTCGATGCGATCCGCTAGGAACCGCGGAATCCCTGGGACAGGAATCGATTCCGATGCCGATAGCGATTCCGACCCCGCCGGGAGAGACACGCTCGACGATGAAGGGGGTTTCTGTGCAAAGCCCCCTCACCTCAATCCTCTCCCATCCGGGAGAGGAAGCTGGAGGTAGGGGCGCTTCTGCCTCAATGAGGCGTGGCTCGTCGGGACTCTCGCCCTCCCGTCAGGACCCCTGCCCCGCCGGCCTCCAAATCCCTTGCAATTCGCAGCTTCAGGGCGGTAGCTTCGGCCAGCAAGGGGGGATATCACATGGCGTGGCGCACGACGGTTGCATTGCTGTCTTGCCTGCTCGCACCTGCCGCCAGCTGGGCGGTATCGGTCGCGGAACAGGTCAACTCGGGCAACGCGGCGACGCGGTTGTTCGGCGGCACGGATGCCGATGGCGGCATCGGTGACTGGTACATCTCGAACGGGATCGTCGAGGCGATCATCGACGACGTCGGCCCACAGGCCGACCTGGTCGGCCTGGTCGGCCCGCTGGCGCCGCCGAAGGCGAGCGAGGCCGCATTTACCGGTGGCTCGCTGATCGACATCGGCACCAACGGCGCCAACAACGATCAGCTGGCGCAGATGTTCACCGTCGGCGGCTTGAGCACCAGCAACTTCATCCTCTACGACTCGATCGGCGCCACCGCCGGCAGCACCTCCGCCACCATCACCGCCTCGGGCACGCTGCTCGGCTTCGACAGCGGCGCGACGCCGGTGCCGCCCGCCAACCTGCCCTCGGTGACGCAGTACACCGTCAACGACGGCGATCCGTACCTGACCATCAACACGACGGTCACCAATACGCACCCGACCAACCCCGCCTCCGGCCTCGGCGGCATCATCGATGCCTTCATCTGGGTGCAGCGCGGCATCGTGCCGTTCTCGCCGGCGCCGAACCGCGGCTTCACGCACTCCGATCTCGATTTCAACAACATCCTCGCCTCGGTCGAGCTGGTCCCCTACTCCGCCGGTCCGGGCAACGTCAGCCCGGCCGATGGCATCATGGACCCCGCCAACGGCACCTCCGCTGGCGAGGTGTCCTACGGCCTGCTCGGCGACACGCTCAGCATCGACCAGGACGGCCCCGGCGGCAGCGCGCCGACCGTGACCACGGTCAACACCTTGATCGGCGTCAGCAGCAGCCTGATCACTGCCTTCGGCAACTTCCCCTCCGGCAGCTTGCAGCCCGGCGGGATCCTGTCCTACACGCGCCGCATCTACGTCGGCACGCGCAACGACGTCGCCAGCGTCACCAACCCGATGATCACCGCGCTGGCCGCGCGGCAGGCCTACAGCACCGGCACGATCTCGGGCAACGTCGACGCTTCCGACACCGCCAACGTCGCCGCCAGCATCATCGCCACGCGCGTCGCCGGCGGCGCCATTCCCGGCCTGCCGCTCAACTCACCCATCTCGCAGGTGCGCACCGATGCCACCGGCGCCTTCAGCGGCGTCGTGCTGCCGGTGGGAACGTACAACATCGAAGTCCGTTCGCCGGAGCGCGACACGGTGAACGTCGCGGGCGTCGTCGTGGCGGCCGCCGCCAATACCCCCGTGACCATTCCGCCGATGACCGGTCTCGGCTCGCTCGACGTCAGCATCTTCGAACGCGGCATCCCCGGGCCCGGACCCAACCCGCTCATCCCGGCCAAGCTGGTGTTCAAGGGCATCGCGCCGACACCCGATCCCGCCTTCCGCCGCGACTTCGACGCCTTCGCCCTCCCCTCGATGGGGCCACCGCGCGACATCCACGCCGAGTCGTTTGCCGGCGGACCGGCACAGGGCAACTTCGCCTACCTGGCCACGGGCACCGGTACGCTGCAGCTGCGCCCGGGACGCTATGAGGTCTACGCCGCACGCGGTCCGGAGTACACGGTCAACAAGCGCAAGGTCCGCATCAAGGAAGGCATCACCAAGAGGCTCAAGCTGCGCCTCAAGCGCGTCGTCGACACCACCGATTTCATCTCCGGCGACTTCCACATCCACTCCGGACGCAGCCTCGACTCGTCGGCGCCGCTGCGCGACCGCGTCGCCTCGTTCGCCGGCGAGGGCGTCGAGGTGATGGTCAGCACCGACCACGACTACCACGTCAACTACGCGCCGATCATCGCCGGCCTCGGCATCGGCAACCTCGTCACCTCGATCATCGGCAACGAGGTCACGACCTCGACGCCCAACCCGCCGGCGTTCCCCGACGCCATCGGCCACATCAATGCGTGGCCGATGACTGTGCAGGCCAACGAGCGCCGCGACGGCTCGATCGAAGACGAGTTCGTGGCGCCGAACTTCCTCTACAGCCGCCTGCGCGACCAGGGCGCCCAGGTGGTGCAGTACAACCATGTCCGTGCCGGCGTGTCGGGGCTGACCTCGATCGGCTTCTTCAACAACTTCGGCTACGACCCGGATCTGCCGCTCACCAGCCCGCCCAACGATCTGCTGCTCGACGACGACGTGCTCGGTCCGGGCATCTCCGGCGTCAGCAACCCCGACGGCTTCCGCAACCTCGATTTCGATGTCCTCGAGGTCGGCAACGGCACCGACATCCCCAACTATCTCGCCACCCGGCGCGACTGGTTCTCGCTGCTCAACCAGGCCGACTTCGGCACCATCCCGTTCATCCCCGCCACCGGCGTGTCCGACTCGCATCGCATCACGCTGGAGAGCGCCGGCTACTTCCGTTCCTACGTCGGCCGTTCGGGCGACAATCCCGCCACGCTCAACCCAACGCTGTTCAACACCAACATCAAGGCCGGCGTCGTCATGGCCACCACCGGGCCGTTCATCGAATTCTCGGTCGAGGAGAGCGGCGGCAGCCGCGCTGGCATCGGCCAGACGATCGCGCCGTCGAATCCGAACGTCACGCTCTCCATCCGCGTGCAAGCCACCAACTGGATCCCGGTCGAGGAGGTGCGCGTCTACGCCAATGGCTTCCTGGCCATGACCTTCGACGGCACGACCACGCCGGCGGTCTCGCCCGGTCCGGCCAAACCGCGCTCGCAGTCGCGCGGCCGCGTCGTGCGCTTCGACGCGCAGATCCCCCTCGCACTCGCCGTCGACACCTGGTTCGTCGTCGAAGCCGGCGCCAAGCTGTCGCCGCTGCCGACGCCGCCGGCGTTTGCCAGCATGATCGTGCCCGACCTGGTGCCGCTCGGGTTCACCAACCCGATCTTCGTCGACCTCGCCGGCGACGGCTTCGACCCGCCGGGGTTGCCGGTGATGGCGTCACTCACCGGGGCCGAGGACCTGCCGGCTTTCGCCCGCGTGCGGCGGCTCGACGAGTCGATGTTCGCGCGCGCCGAGGACATGTGGCACGGCGTGCTGGCCAGCTTGCGCACGCACGGCGTCGCCATCGCCGGCGACGAGGAGAAGGAGGCGCTGACCGGCAAGGAATTGCAGGCCGACGTCGAGCGCAAGAAGGACATTCCGACCGAGAACTACTTCCCGCTCTACCGCTTCCGCATTCCGCAGTCGGCCATCGACCAGGCGGTGGAGCAACTGCCCGAGCCCGAACGCAGCCGCGTGCGCGGCGAGCAGGGCGGCGATCAGTAGACCGCGGCGGATACCACGCAGGTCGCAGCGGCGCAGCAGTCACGAGCACGGCGGCGAGGGATACTGCTCCTCGCCGCCGTGTTGTGCGTCGCCGCCGGCGCCGCGGCGCACTTCATCACTCCCGAGGAAGTGCTGGCGAGCCTGCAGACGCCCGGCACGCGCAATGCGTTCGGCATCGAGTCGGCCGAACGTGACGGCAAGTTGCCGCGGCTGCTGCTCATCCGCGTCGGCCCGCACTGGTCCGCCGTTCCCGAGGGCCGCCGCATCGGCGCCGCCGAAGAGTGGCAGTACTTGTGGGCCGATGCCGTCCCGAGCGGCATCGTCGCCATCCTCGACGCCGTAACCGATCAGCCGTTGGTCAATTTCGACGCCAGCGGCCGAGCGGTGCTGAAGAGCGCGTCGACCACCACTCCGCCGCGCGCGGCTCCGTCGCCGTCGCCGCGCTGATCGTTTGCTCGGATTCAGCTGTGCGCTTCGCTGACTGTCATTACCCCCCATCCAAACCTTCCCCCGCAAGGGGGGAAGGCTTCCGGATTCCGGCCTCCTCCCCTCCGGGGAGGTTTTCCTTCCGGCCTCCTCCCCCTCGGGGAGGATTCCGCCTCCGGCTTCCTCCCCCTCGACGGGGGAGGATTTGAGGTGGGGGTGATTCAATGACTCCCTACGACCGCTTTTCTCGCTTCGGAATCGTGTCAGCGTTCATCCGCGTCGATCCGTGCTTTTCTTCTCACTCCTGCGAGATCTTGCTGAAGTCGGGCGGGCGTTTGGCGAAGAAGGCGCTGATCGCTTCCATATTCTCCGGCGTGCCGAGTCGTTCCTGGAAGGCTTCGTCCTCGCGCTGGCGGGCGTCGGCGATGGCCTGGCGGCGCCACACTTTCATGAGCCGTTTGGTGTGGCGTACGGCGGACGGCGGGTTGGCGGCGATCTCGGTCGCTTTCGCCAACGCGGTGGCGAGCAGTTGATCGCGCGGCACGACGGCGTACGTGAGTCCGAGTGAGACGGTCTCTTCCGCCTCGATCCAGCGCGCCGTGAACAGAATCTCGGCCGCCTTCTGGTGGCCGACAACCAGCGGCAGCAGATAGCTCGACGCCGCTTCGGGCACCACGCCGAGCGTGACGAACGGCACGCGCAGCCGTGCGCCGGCGGCGATGTAGTTGATGTCGGTGTGCAGCAACATCGTCAGCCCGAGGCCGATGCCGACGCCGTTGACGGCGGTGACGATCGGCTTGTCGCACTCGACCAGCGCGCGCAGGAAGGCGGGGAAGCCGTGATCGGCACCCGACTCGGTCGTCATCTCGCTGAAGTCCTGCCCGGCGCAAAAGCTGTCGCCGGCCCCGGTGATCAGCAGCGCCCGGACGTCGGACGCCGCTTGCGCCGCATCGACGGCGCGCGCCATCGCCTGGTACATCGGGTTGTGGAAGGCATTGCGCTTCTCCGGCCGGTTCATCGTCAAGACACTGACGTGACCGCGCCGCTCCTGCTGCACCATTTCGTCGCTCATGCTCGGCTCCTCCAAGGTGCCCCCATGTAGCGCGCGCGCGGCGCGCGTGAAAGTGCGCGCCGCGCGCTGGAGGACGGTGTTCATTTCCTGGTAGGGAGAAGCGGCACGACAAGGGGGAACCAAGCGATGCGCAAGGTCAGCCGATACGGGGTACTGCTCGCCGCACTGCTCGCTGCCTGCGGAGACGACGGCGACGGCCAGCGCGCGCAGCCGACCGCCACCGCGACCCACACCGCTGCCGCGTCGCCGACGGCGAGCGCGACGCCAACGCGCAC
>CAYVUV010000133.1:0-12898 GCA_964455095.1 uncultured Binatia bacterium (SeqCode) | reverse complement strand
TCTTTCTTGGGGACGCGGAACTCGTCGTGGCAGGACTTGCAGCCCTTGAACAACTTCTGTGACGCCGCCTTCATGTCGGCGTCGTTGCCGTCGTCGGCGCCGCCGGCTGCGATCGCCAGTGCGGCCGCGTCATCACCCATGGCCGCCGCCAGCTTTTCGAACTCCGCCCATTTCTGCCAGATCTCGGGCTTGGCGCGCGACTTCGGATCGGTGCTGCCCTTGGGGAACAGCGCCGTCACCTGCCGGGCCTTCAGGGCGATCCCCTGCGCCTCGGTCGCCACCACTGAAGTCTTGCCCGCCTTCATTGCGTCACCGATGTTCTTGGCGTGATCGCCGATGGCCTCCATCAGCTCGTGCCGATCGCGAATCGGTCCCGCCGGCAGATCCGTGGTGTCATGCGCCGGCGCCGCCACGGCCGCGGCGCCCACGAGCGTCGCCGCCAATCCGATCACCCACCCTCTCGCCTTTCTCATCGCGTCCCTCCCTCTGCGTCCCGTTCTCGATCCGCTCTCTGTCCCCTACTTGCGCACCGCGTGCTCGATCGCCGGCACCGTCTTCAGGTACTGCGCGATCGCCCGCAGGTCCTCTTCCGGTGCATGCGTGTAACCAAGGCCGCCACCGTAGCCGTCGACCACCTCCGCCATCAAGCCCTGCACGTTGTCAAAGTTGGTCAGCATGCCGGAGCGCAACAACTGGGTCAGGTCGTCGATGTCCCAATCGGCCAACCCGGTACGCCGCGCCGGCGTGATGTTCGGCACCGACTTGCCATCCGGTCCGCGCCTGGTCCCCGCCAGGTACAGATGCTCATCCAAGCCGCCGAGCCGGCCGCGCGGCGTGTGGCAATCCTGGCAAATTGCGACGTGATCGGCGAGGTATCGACCGCGCGCAATCGGATCGTCGGTCGGCGCCTCCGCGGGAGGCGACTGCGCCACCGTGAAGAGAAAGCGCCAAGCCCGATAAGCCAGGCGCTGGAACGGCAGCGCTACCTCATGGGGGCGATTCTCGCGCTCTACCGGCGGCAGCGTGCGCAGGTAGGCGACCAGGTCGCGCACATCGCGATCGGCCATGCCGGCATAGAGATAGTACGGCATCGCCGGCGCCTGCGTGCCCTTGCCGCGCGAGATGCCGCCGCGAATGCCGTCGATGATCTCGGCCTCGCTCCAGTCGCCGATGCCGGTGCGCGAGTCGGGCGTGATGTTGGGAGCGAAGAAGGTCCCGAACGGCGTCGCCAACGCTCGCCCGCCGGCGCCGACCGGGCCCTGCTCCGGCGTGTGACAGCCGCACCCGCCGGCCAGCGCGAAGATGGTGCGGCCGCGCAGCGCATCGCCATCCGCCGCCGCCCCACCCGGTGCCGCGAACACCGCGGCCGCCACCAGCAGCGGCATCAGACGCGCAGCGGGAGACATGGGCCGGTGCGACTAGACGTTGAAGCGGAAGTGGACGATGTCGCCGTCGGCGACGACGTAGTCCTTGCCTTCCAGGCGCAGGCGGCCGGCCTCGCGGCACTTGGCCTCGGAGCCGAGGCGGACGAAGTCGTCGTATGCCACGACCTCGGCGCGGATGAAGCCGCGCTCGATGTCGCTGTGGATCTTGCCCGCCGCCTTGACGGCGGTGGTGCCGCGCCGGATCGGCCAGGCGCGCACTTCGTCCTCGCCGCTGGTGAGGAAGCTGATCAGGTCGAGCAGCCCGTAGGCGCTCTCGATGAAGCGCTCGCGCGCCGTCTCGGTCAAGCCGAGGTCGGCGAGAAACGCGCCGCGGTCCTCCGCTTCGAGCGAGGCGATCTCCATCTCGATCTGCGCGCACATCGCCAGGCCGCTGACGCCCTCGGCCTCGAGCACCGCCTTCACGCCCGCCGGCAGGCCGGAGCCGGCGCCGGCCTCGTCGACGTTGAGCACGGCCATCAGCGGCAGCCGGCTGAGCATGCCGAAACCCGACAGCGCGCGCTCGTCGGCGGCCGACAGCTCGATGCGCCGCAGCGGCGTCTCGGCCTCCAGGGCGGCGCGGCAGCGGCCGACCAGCTCGGCCTCCTGCTCCTTGCCCTTCTCCTTCTTCAGCCGTTCGAGGCGCTTCTCGAGGATCGCCAGGTCGGCGAGAATGAGCTCGCTCTTGAAGCCCTCGAGGTCGCGCTCCGGGTTGGCGGCGTCGCCGCTGGTCGGATCGCGGAAGCCGCGCACGACCTGGACCAGCGCGTCGGCGTCGCGCATCTGCACCAGCGTCGACGCGTCGAGCACGGTGCCGGTGCGCTCGCCGGCGCCGGGAAAGTCGACGAAGACGATCTCGGCGAAGGTGGTCTTGCGCGGCTTGAAGATCTCGCTGAGTTTGTCGATGCGCCGGTCGGGTACCTTGATGGCGCCGAGGTTCGGCTTGGTCGGATCGCCGTAGCCGCCGACGGCCGCGTGCAGTCCGGTGAGCGCGTTGAAGACAGTGGTCTTCCCCGCGTGTGGAAATCCGACGATTCCGACTTTCATGCCTGGAAGCCAGCGACTCGCGGCCGTTGGCGGCGCGCCGAGTCGGCGTGGGCGCGGATCAGTAGACCCACTGCCCTTTGGTGTAGCGGAAGATCTCCGTCACTTCGGTCGCTTCCTTGACCTGCGGCGCCGTCTCGCCCGCCGTGGCCGCCGAAGGACCATCCTTCTGATAGAGGAACTCGCGGTAGACGATCGTCGCCACCGGCGTGTCGCCACGGCCGTTGCTCTCCTTCAAGTGACACTTGTAGTCCGTGCTGTAGCCGACGTACTGACCGGTCACTCCGTCGGCCCGGGTCTCCCACTTGATGGCCGCGCGGTTGTCGCGCTCGCGGGTGGCGAGGAAGCCCATCCACTTGGTGCAGAACGCCTCGAGCTGGCTGACGATCTTCAGGCGCGCCGCGTCCATCACCACGGTGGGCTCGCCCCCAGGAGTGGGAGTGCCCGCCCCTGGCGTGCCTGCCACCGGCGTTTCCGCTGCGGGCGTGCCCTCTACCGGAGACACCGCCACGGCAGCTGTCGGCTCGACGGTTGGCTCGGCCGCACCGACCTGCCCCGCCAGGGCCACTGCCGCCCCTACCACGATCAACCGCGTCACGCCTCGCACGCCCACACTCCTCGGCACAGCATCTCTGGAAATTATCGGCGCGCGGGACCCGCGGCCGCCGTGAAACCTACGCTGGAGGCCGCACGGGGTCAAGGGGAGACGGCCCGGTCGGTGGTGTCTGGGACGCCCGGCCCTCCGCTTCGTCTAGCCCTTCGCAATCACGGCGACGTCGATTGAATCACTTCCTCTCCACTCCGGTCCCCCTCCTTTCCAAGGAGGGGCTAGGGGAGGTCGCCTTTGAACAATAGGCGCAACATCAACCTCCCCCTGACCCCCTCCTTGGAAAGGAGGGGGAAGAAGAGTCGGCGCCGTTTCGCCGCAGCTTCAGGTCATCGAGGATGTCCTCGATCTCCGACAGCGCAGTGCGCAGGTCCTCGGCGATCTCGGCGGCGATGATGTCCGGGTCGGGGAGGTTGGCCGAATCCTCCAGGCTTTCGTCGCGCAGCCAGAAGAGGTCGAGGCTGACCTTGTCGCGCGCCAGCAGCTCGTCGTAGCCGTAGGCGCGCCAGCGGCCGTTGGGCTTCTTCTCGGACCACGTCGCCTTGCGCGCGTGGCGCTCGCCCGGCTTGTAGCAGGCGACGAATTCGTCGAGATCCTCGCGCTTGATCGTGTTCTGCTTCAGCGTGTGGTGGATGTTGGTGCGGTAGTCGTAGACCCAGAGCTTCTTGGTCCACGGCCTCTCGCTCGCCAGCTTGCGGTCGAAGAAGAGGACGTTCGCCTTCACCCCCTGGGCGTAGAAGATGCCGGTCGGCAGCCGCAGCAGCGTGTGCACGTCGCAGTCGTGCAGCAGGCGGCGGCGGACCTTCTCCCCTGCCCCGCCCTCGAACAGGACATTGTCGGGCACGACGACGGCGGCGCGGCCATGGATCTTGAGCAGGCTCTTCACGTGCTGGACGAAGTTGAGTTGCTTGTTCGAGGTCGTGGTCCAGAAGTCGGGGCGGTTGTATGTGAGGCTCTGTTTGTCTTCGTCACCCTCGGCATTGACCACCGTGATGCTCGACTTCTTGCCGAAGGGCGGATTGGTGAGCACGACGTCAAAGTGCGTCGACGGCTCGTCGCGCAGGCCGTCGTCGGTGCGCAGCGGTGGCGGCGTGTGGTCGTCGTTGGGGCCGATGCCGTGCAGGAACAGGTTCATCGCGCACAGGCGCGTGACGCTGTCGACGATGTCGACGCCGCGCAGGGCGTCGAAGCGCAGGTGCTTCTTCTGGTCCTTGTCGAGCCGGTTGTGGCCGGCGATGTAGTCGTGCGTCGCCAGGAGAAAGCCGCCGGTGCCGCACGCGGGGTCGCAGACCGTCTCGCCCGGCGCCGGCTGGATGCAGTCGACGACGGCAGCGATCAGCGGGCGTGGCGTGAAGTACTGCCCGGCACCGCTCTTGGTGTCCTGGGCGTTCTTCTCCAGCAGGCCCTCGTAGGCGTCGCCCTTCACGTCGGTCGACATCGCCGACCAGTTCTCCTGCCCGATCAGCTCGACGATCAGCCGCCGCAGCTTGGCCGGATCCTGGATGCGGTTCTGCGCCTTGCGGTAGATGAGCCCGAGCATGCCGCCTTGCGCGGCGAGCGTGGCGAGAAGCGTGCGGTACTTCGCCTCGAGCCGCTCGCCCTCCATTTGCGGATGGGCGAGATCGGCCCAGCGGCAGTCCTCCGGAATCGGCTGCACCTCGCCGGTGAGCGCCGCGCGCTCGTCCATCATCTTCAGGAAGAGCAAGCAGGTAAGCTGTTCGATGTAGTCGAGGTACGACAGCCCATCGTCGCGCAGGACGTGGCAGTAGCTCCAGAGCTTCTGGACGATGCGCGAGGTGTCGCTCATGGGTCACTCAATACGGTCAGCCGCGAGAATCCGCAAAAGGCGCAATAGGAAACAGGCGACGCCAGCCCTCATGATTTGTTTCTCTGTCCGACCCTCAATCGCGTCACGTACACCTCGTTATGGCACCGGCGCCCCAGCTCCGATGGGTCGGCAGTCTCTAGGAACAGATTCACGGCCTCGCGGAGGTTGTCCCGAGCCGATTCGACGGTGTCTCCCTGGCTGGCGATATCGAACTCGGGACAGAAAGAGACAAAGCCGTCGCCATCGCGTTCGATGATCGCCGTGATCTCATCGCGTTCCTTCACCGAAGCCGCCTCCCACCCATTGCGCGAGTAGAGTGAAAACGGGCGAGGTTCAATGCCACGCTTGTAGTCGAGCCCCTGCGGCCAGATCCGCGAGGACAGCGGGGGTCTGCTGTTGATAAAGACTGCACTGGCTCGATCTCTAAGCTCGCAAGGCGATCCGGTGGCGAGCCTTCAAAGTTCGTTCGTCCCCCGACCGGTTTTGAACGTCGAGAACCCCAGCCTCTGCCATCAACCACAGGAGCTTGCGGAGCTCAGGTTCCGTCATGTGGCAGAGTTCCAAGAGCTGGGGCCAGAGCATGTTGTATGTGGCGGACCCAGTGCCGACGAGGTCCTTGAGATGGCGCTCCAATTCCGCGCTGGTCGGATGGGGGATCCGGGATGACTTCTCCTCGACCCTGACACCCGGCAGGGGAAGCGACGCTTGCCCGGTCCGCTTGATCTGTTGTCGCTCTCGCGCCGCCGCGCGTATGCCAGGAGCCTCGCGCCCGACCACTTGTCGTTCGACTTCTCGAAAGAGACTCACCACCTGCTCGTGGTGCCCACCGACGACCAACCTGTACTTGGTTCGGTTCTTCTCTGGATGAGGAATCGCCAGGTCGAGGACGAACGGCAGGCCGCAAACGCTCTTCAGCTGCTGCCGATAGAACGCAATCAAGTCTTCTTCCGAGAGCCCAGTTGGAATGTCGGCATCGTCCAAACCGAAGAATTCGCGCATTTGCGCGCGGAGAAACGCGCGGGGATCGTCCTTGAATCGGTTGATGTCCTCGAACATGACGTTGACCATGACGTCACGGCGCGGACGCTTGGCCAGGCGCGCAATGAGCTTCATCCCGACGCCCTTCCATCCGGTGGGGTCGACGAAGAGAAAGGCAGGCTCGTTGCCGATGAGCTTTTCGATCTCTTCGACGCAATCGCCGAATGCTCCTTGCAGAGGGTGTACCTGGATCGGCCCTCCTCGCGCCTCAACGAACTGGCGCAACGAGGCGAAGGATCTCCCGTTCTTCTCGACGAAGACTGCTCCGAGGTTCAGCGCGGGAGTCAGATGTCCCAAGGTTTCGGCAGCCGACCGAAGGGCTTCCAGACCGATGGATATCGAGGTGTCGGCCAGGTCCGCATCCTTGGCTCGCCAAGGACCTGCGAAGCAGTCAACGTACCACAGGCAGACGGGTCGCTGACTCGCGATAGAGCCCAGCTTGTGAGCCCAAGCCTTCAGATAACGCTCGAGAACTCGATGCTTGAGAAAGGTGTGCTCGCGCCCCTCGTAGGCCCGCGGTATCTCCATTGGACGCCAGGGGCTCAGCAGGATGAGCGCGGCATGTCGTCCCAGGTGCGCCCGTGCAGTTCCCTTCCAGTCACCGACTTTCGCACCCCGCCCCACTGCTTGAAGAAGAACGGAACGCCGGCGTCACGGCATTGGTTCAAAATGGAGACGACCCACTCTTCTCGCATCGGTCTCGCGCGGGGGCCGCTTTCGCCGCCGACGATCACCCAATCGATTCCTCCCAGCGGGAAGCAGCCCAGGTCCTCGAGCAACGGTTCGATCGAGAGGAAGCGGACAGCGGCCGGCGTATCCCGCAATGCCGCCACTCGGGGCAGGCCGTGTTCACGGTTCTCGACACTGACCCCAAACCAGACGTTGGGCAGAGCGGCCATCCACGAGAGCTCGCCACGCAGCAGAGTCTGCAGACGCGTGTGTCGTTTTGTCAGGACCTGAAAAAGGTGCCAGTCCGCCCGACGCATCACGTCGCCAACCGCCGCGACGTACTCTGTCGGAACGTCGTCGTGGAAAAGGTCGCTCATCGAGTTGACGAACACGCGACGCGGTGCACGCCACCGCAGCGGCTCTTCCACCTTCTCGGGAACCAGGCGCAGATGGAACCCTTGTTCGTACGGATGACCTGGCACGCCCCGAAAGCGCTCGGCAAAAGTCTCGGCGTAGCAATGTTTGCAGCCGGGACTGATTTTGTCGCAGCCGCGCACAGGGTTCCAAGTGGCGTCGGTCCACTCGATCGAGCTGCGGTCGCTCATGTCCCTGCTTCTAGGCGAAGATCAGGCGAAGATCAAACTTTCCCTGCGCGCGCGCGGCGGGAAGGCCGAGCATTCCTCTTCGTTTCCGAGTGCGTCTTCTGACTCGCCTCGCGTTCGGCGCGGATGCGGTCGAGGAGAACCGAGGCGGGCTCGTCGTTCGGGTCCTGGTCGACGAGCTTGCCCTCGAAGGCCCACTTGAGGATGGACTGGCGTAGTCGATCGGCACGCCTGATCAGATCCTCGTTTAAAGCGGACAGCCTCTGAGCAACGACCTCTGTCTCTTCGAGAAGGGCGACGACGCGCGACTGTTCGGCCAAGGGAGGCAAAGGAATGAGCTGTCGTTCTAGCGAGCTGAGGCTGACGTTGTACTGACCGGCCGATGTCGCTGCACTCGCCTCAAGATTCTTCCGCGTTTCCGGGGCGTCCCAGTATGCCAATAGCCACCGGCCCAGCGGCTCGGCAAGCACGAGGCGAAAGCGTATCAAATACGACGCGAAGGAGTGGACTGGACTCAGCTTCTCGCGAACTACAGCCGCGCGCGCAATGAGAGCACGACTGCCATTGGTGCGGATCACCAAGAAGTCACCAACGTCGAGACAATCACGCTCGTCGATGCCAAGGGGAGTGACCGCGTGCTTGAGGTCGGTAAGGTCAATCGCACCCTGTGAAACGTTCGGGATCCGCAACACAGCCTCGCCCGACCCCTCGTAGCCGCATCGTGTCGACGTCCCATAGGCCGCGCTCCAAGCAAGTTGGCCGAGGCTCGTCCAGATCCACCCCTCAGGCAAGGGCGGCAGCCGTTCAGCTTCCGGCGCGCGAGGTACTTTGTACTTCGCCTTCCACGTATCGTCTTTCGGCGCCTTCCCTTTCGCCTTCATGGCGGCGATCTCGGATGCCTCCCAGCGGCGGCGGCGTTCAACGAGGATGCGCTCGAGGAGGACGGAGGCGGGCTCGTAGTCGCGGCCCTCGCGGCGCGCCAGCTCGGCTTCGGTCGGCACGAGCCGGCCTTCGACGGCGGCCTTCAGGACGGAGGCGCGGTAGCGCTTCAGGTTCGCCTGCACCCGTTCCAGCGCGGCGACGGCGGCGTCGAGGCGAGTGAGCTGGGTCTCGATGGCGTCGACGATGCGGGTTTGCTCAGGCAACGGCGCCAACGGGAGCTCCACGTCAGCAAAGGTCCCTTGCGACACGGTATTCTGCCCCGCCGTAGAGACCATTCGCGCGGTTACCTGGGAGCGGACGGGGGTAGTGCGAAATGCATAGGCAACGAACTTCGGCAGCACCACGTTGTCGCGAATGCGGAACCTGATGAAGTGGTCGCAGAATGCGAAGTCGCCTGGTCCCGAATAGGCGATCACCTGACCGGTGATGTGCGGACTGCCGTTGACACGAAATGCGAGTAGATCCCCCTCACTGAGTCGGTATTTCTCTCTCTCGCTCTCCGGCAGCTGAATCTGGCGCAGACCTTCGGCGGCGATGACGCCACCTATCGACACGTCGGCCAAACGAAGAACCACCGTAGGTGTCCCTACTCCTCGGCGTGCACCGCAACCGTTCTGTGACAAAGTCCACAGCTCTTCGAACCGCACCACACCCCATCCGGCGGGCGAGTGGTAGGACCTCTCCCCGGTCATGCCGCCAGCACCTCGTTCAACTCGCGCAACACCTTGCCCAACTCACCCCCGAACACCTGCTGCGCCTTGCCGAGGCCGCCTTCGGCGGAGAATGGGGTGTAGTCGAGGTCGTCGAGGCCGATCTCCAGGCTGGTGGCGATGTGGTCGCGCATCATTTCGAGCCAGCGGCGTTGGGGGTCGGTGAAGATGCGGCCCTGGTTGGTCTGCTGGGCCAGCCAGGTGGCGAAGCGTTCGTGGACCTGGTCGGCGAAGGGTTTCAGCTCGCCGTCGCGGTGGAGGGCGAAGCGGACGAGGGAGACGATGTCGGTCAGCAGGCGCTCGCCGGAGGCCGGGTGGACGCGGTCTTTGGCGACGCTTTCGTAGGCGCGCCAGAGACGCTCCGGCGTCCACGAACGCGGCGGGGCTTTGATAGCGGCGGCGAGCTCCTTGATGTCCTTGTAACGCAGGCGGCGGTCGCGCGGCTGGCTGTAGAAGAACTGCAGGGCGTCGATCTCGTCGCGGTGCTCTTCGATGTACTTCTCCCACGATTCGACCAGACCCTTCGCCTTGGCCTTCGCGTCGTCCGACAAGCCGGCGACCAGGATCTCGTCCTGGCTGATCTCGTCGATGATCTGCTCGACTTGGCGCTTCACCTCCAGCAACAAGCGGCGCAACTCGGGCCGCGTCGCGATCGGGCGCACGGCTTCCTTGCAGAGCTTCTCCGCGACCTGCTTCACCTGCTCGACCGTCGGGTCCACGTCCTCGCCGATGCCGAGCTCGCGCCGCGCCGCGTCCTCCTGCTTCTCCGGCGCCAACGCCTTGAAGAGCGCCTGCGTGATCTCGTGCAGCGGCACGCCGCCGGCGGCGCGTTGCAGGCTCTCGCGCTGCTCGCCATCCAGGCGCTGGTCGAGACGGGCGAGGCGGCTGGCGAGCGAGGAAAGATAATCCTCGTTGGTGCCGCCCGCGGCAACATGCTCCAGCAGCGCCTTGGTCGGCACCGCCTTGTCGCACTCCAGAGGGCGCGTGTCGTGCATCTCCGCTTCGCAGACGCCGACGCAGTCGACGATGACGAAATGGTCCTTGGCGGTGGCGTCCGGCGTGGCGTTGCGCAGATCGTTGCTGTCGATGACGCGCACGCCGCGACCCTTCATCTGGTCGAACAGCAGGCGGCTGCGCACCGAGCGCATGAACATGACGATCTCGATCGGCTTGATGTCGGTGCCGGTCGCGATCATGTCGACCGTCACCGCGATGCGCGGATTGAACTGGTTGCGGAAGTCCTTGATCAACTGGCGCGGGTCGGCGCCCGTCGTCTTGTAGGTGATCTTCTGCGCAAACTCATCGCCGCGGCCGAACTCCTCACGCAGGATCTCGACGATATCCTCGGCGTGGTTGTCGTCCTTGGCGAAGACGAGTGTCTTCGGCACTTCCTTCCGGCCTGGGAAGATCTCGCTGAAGAGCTTGTCCCTGAAGGTGCGGACGACGGTGCGGATCTGGTCCCGGGCGACCACGGCGCGATCGAGGTCGGCACCCGTGTAAGCGAGGTCCTCGTCCGGCTGCTCCCAGCGCACCTGCCGCGTGCCGCGATCGCGCTTGCCGAGCACCGCGCCCGGCTCGGCGACGATGGTCGAGCCCTGCGCCGTGATGCGGGTGCGGATGTTGTAGACGTCGAAGTCGACGTTGACGCCGTCGGCCACCGCCTGCGCGTGGCCGTACTCCATCACCAGGTTCTTGTTGAAGAAGCCGAAGGTGTGCTTGGCCGGCGTCGCGGTCAGGCCGATCAGGTAGGCGTCGAAGTACTCCACCACCTGGCGCCAGAGCGAGTAGATGCTGCGGTGGCATTCGTCGACGAAGACGACGTCGAAGTACTCGATCGGGATCGCCGAGTTGTACGCGATCGCGACCGGCGCCGCCGGCGTGACACCGGGCTCGTAGGCGGAGTGCTCCTCCATCTCGGGGCCCAGCTCCGGCTCGCCGGAGAGCATGGAGTAGAGTCGCTGGATCGTCGTGATGACCACCTTGGCCGAGTCGGCAATGGTGTTCGAGGTGAGCAGCTGGACGTTGTAAAGCTCGGTGAACTTGCGGTTGATGTCGTGCGCGATGTAGCCCTGAAACTCCTTCTCCGCCTGCTCACCGAGATTCGAGCGGTCGACCAGGAACAGGATGCGCCGCGCCCCGGCGTACTTGATCAGGCGGTACGCCGCCGTGATCGCCAGCTTGGTCTTGCCGCTGCCGGTCGCCATCTGGATCAGCGCGCGCGGCTTGTCGTCGTAGAACGAGCGCTCCAGCCGCGTGATCGCCTCGACCTTGTTCGCCCACAGGCCGGGGATCACGACGTCGGGCATGGCGCGCAAACGCGAGCGCAGCGTCGCCGGCCGGTCGAGCGTCAGACTGCGCGCCTCCATCTCGGCGCGCGAACGCCAGCCTTCGACCCATTCGGCGAGCGGCTTCTGCACCAGCCACTCGGCCAGCGTCTCCGGCCGGTGGAAGCAGAACACCCGGCGGCTGCGCGGCTCGGGGTCGAGCACGTTGACGAAGAGCGTCTCGACGCCGGTGCTCGAATAGATGAACGGCAGCGGCCGCAGCGGCGGCGACAGCACGTCGGGCAGGCCGTCGGAGTACTTGAGCGCCTGGACCTGGACACCGCTCAGCGTATGGCCCACGGGCTTGGCCTCGACCACGCCGACCGGCTTCTCGTCGACGAAGAGCAGGTAGTCGGCGAAGCCGTGGCCGTCCTTCATCTTGAACTCGCGCACGGCCACACCGCGCACCGCGGCGAGATTCATGGCCTCGCGGTCCTGCACTGCCCATCCGGCCAAGCCGAGGGCAGCATCGATCGCCCGCCGCGCGTCGCGCTCAGGCCCGTCCAGCGGCGGCGGCGGCGTCATGCGGCCATCTATTCGGTGAATCGGTCGGGAACGTCAACCGGCTCACGGGCATTCGAGCTCGTCCGTGCAGAGAACATACTGGCGCGCAAATACCGTGGCATTGTCGCGTCTCCCATCGCCCCGGAGGAACATGAACCGCCCTTGGCCATCAGCAGCCGATACGGCGCCCTGAGTACCCACGAGCGGGAAGTCTCCCGCCGTCGGTTGCCCCTGGTCGTCGAAGCGACGGCCAACGGCGCCCGTCTCAAAATCCACCCAGGTTACGACGAAGCCGCCAATTGGATCCTGCATGACGTTCTGAGCGACCCGGTACCCGGCCGTCGATTGGCTGACGCGGAACTCGCTGCCTACCGGGGCCGCGGTGGCCGAGTACCGCTGGGCGAGGACCGCCGTGTTGAATCCTTCCTCATGCCGACTCGTCCAGGTTACGACGAACCCATCTGGAAGTCCTGCCACTGCCGCTCCCCGCTGTTGACCCGGCGTGAAGGTGTTGACGAGGAATTCGGTTCCCACAGCACTCCCGGTTGCGGCAACTCGGCGCGCAAATACGCCCGAGGGCCTGAACAAGCCGCCGCCGTCCTGGTACGCGCTCGTCCAGACCACGACGAACCCGTCGGTGATCGCGGCGACCTGTGCGCTGTACTGCAAACCAGGTGTGTAACCGTTGACCTGGAATTCGCTTCCCGCACGGCTGCCGCCACTGGTGAACGCTTGGGCGAACACGCCCGCCTCGGAGCCGTCTCGATCCTGGTTGGGCCACACCACCAGGTGATTGCCTCCCGCGTGCCGCGCTATCGATACACCTCCTCGTACCTTCACCGTGTAGGAGTTTACCCGGAACGTGTCGCCCAATGGCGTCCCGTCGCTTGCATGTCGGCGGGCAAGTACGCCTTTCAGGTCAGAGTCACCACGGTAGTCCTGCCAGGTCACAACGAAGGCGCCGCCAGATTCTGAGGCGATACCGAATGTACCGACGGGGACTTCGACCAGGAACTCCGACCCCAACGGCTCCCCGGTGCGAGAGAAGCGTTGTGCGCTGGTGTGGTGTATTTCCCATCGGTCCTGCCACGCAACCAAGAACCCGGACGGGTCCCCCACCACCATCATCGGGGTGTTTAGAAAACGGATGGGAGCGGTATTGACCTGAAGGTCGAGGCCGACCGGCACCAATGGCCCATTGGTCGCAGT
>CAYVUV010000132.1:0-24989 GCA_964455095.1 uncultured Binatia bacterium (SeqCode) | reverse complement strand
CGCCGGCAGCTGCGCGCCTGCCATCCGCACCACCTGCCGGAGCGCGCTGAAATCCATCCTGGTGGTCAAGAACGTCGCCGGCGACAGCGACAAGGACAAGCTGATCTGGAAGTGGCTGAAGGGCGACGCGACGATGCTGGCGGACTTCGGCAGTCCCGCCACCACGACGCAGTACACGCTGTGCGTCTTCACGGGGGCGTCGCCCGCGGCGATCATCGACGTGGCGCCGAGCGGCGCGCTGTGGGAGCCCGCCGGCACCAAGGGTCTCAAGTACAAGGACCTGCTCCGCAGCTCGGACGGCGTCGGCAAAGTCCTGCTCAAGGAGGGCGCCGCCGGCAAGGCGAAAGCGCTGCTCAAGGGCAAGGGGGTCAACCTGCCCGACCCACCCGTGGGGCCGTTCGCGCTGCCGGTCACCGCGCAGCTCGTCAACAGCACCAACAGCGTTTGCTACGAGGGCGTCTACGACACGCCCGACATCATCAAGAACGAGGCGGAGAAGTTCAAAGCGAAGGCGCAGTAGCGGGGGCCTCGCCCTGCTTGCCGGGGTACTCGATCCGGAAGTCGAAGCTGGGGAACTGGCGCGGCAACTTCAGCAGATTGAAGACGAAAACTCCCGTGGCGAGGCGATCGAGCCAGGAGGAGAGCGGCCAGCCGAGGTGAATGTGCACGTCCTGGCCGCCGAACTCCTCTTGAATGAGCGTCAGCACGGCGACGATGCTGCGCGAGACGCCGGTGCTCTGCAGCGGGAAGCGGAAGTGCTGCGGGCCGAGCTTGGGCGGGATCGACCCGCGCGGAGAGAAGAAGGTGATGAACACGGCGTCCTCGCGCGCCGCCAACACCTCGTGCTCGCCCGGCCGGCGGAAGTAGAAATGGCGGATTCCCTCCGTCTCGGCGAGTGCGAGCAGCATCTGCATGGGGTAGTCGCTTTGCCGGACCTGTTGGCGTTCCGGGCCATAGCGGCGCGACAGCGGCAGGCCGGCCGCGAGGATGACGGCGACGACGGAGGCCCACAGCATGGTGCCGTGCGGCTTGTGGATCGCCAGGTAGATGAAGCAGGCGACGAGCAGCGCTTCGATCAGCAGCGTGCCGGCGCGCGAGGTGTAGTAGGCGCGGATGTCCTTGGTGCCCTGGAAGTAGCGGTAGATCAGCAGGCAACCGATGCTGATGCAGAAGCTCGCCAGCAGGCCGATGGCGTACATGTCGGCGAGGACCTGCTGCGAGCCGCGCGTCAGCATGATGATGCAGGTGTAGAGCGTCGCGTTGAGCAGATGGACGCGATAGAGCGCGTCGCGGCGGTTGGTCTTCAGCAGCCATCCGAAGTGGTAGCGATGCGCGACGCGCTCGAGCAGCTCGCTCGAGGCGACGTAGGCGGTGTTGACCGCCATGACGAGGATGATGCTGCCGAGCACGCCGACCACGAAACCGAACGGAACGTTCGCTACCATCGTCGCCCAGTGCGTGATCAGGTCGCCTTCGTGTCCCTTGAAGTCGATCGGTGAAGACAGGGCGAGGGCGGACACCAACGGCGTGACGATGCCGACGGTCAGCGCCAGAAACCAGTAGGCCTTCGAGATCTGACGCCAGTCCTCGACCAGCCCTGCGGTTTGCAGCACCGATTCGATGCCGGAGTAGGCCAGCACGCAGCTCGCGACCCCGATGGTCACCACTTGCACGGCGTGCGCCAACCCACCCTCGGTCACGTGCTTGGCCACATCGGTGGCACTGCCCAGGATGATCGAGGGGCTCTGCACATCCATGTGCAGGATGCCGAGGGCGATGAGGTTCACGAACACGAACGACGCGGCGATGAAGATGAAGAAGGTCACGCGCGCGTTCTCGCGGATCCCCATGATGTTCAAGCCGGCGACGCCCCAGATGATGGCCAGCACCAGGACGAACTCGCTGCCCGGGCCGAGCGGCAGGAAGGCGGTGCCGTTGATCACCGCGCTGACCGCCGAGATGCAGGCCGTCAGGATGTAGTCGACCATGATCGAGGCAACGGCGACGAACGACACGCCGGGGCCGAGCACCAGATACGAGAACGAGTAGACGCCGCCGCCGCGCAGATCGTTGCGCTGCAGGATCTGGCCGATCTCCACCATGCGGCTGGAGAGGAACCGCATCAGCAGCGAGGTGAAGGCGATGAAGAAGATCGCCTGGACGCCGATGAAACGATGCGCTTCCGCCGGGGCGTAGAACACCGACGTCAGCTCGTCCATCAGCGTGATCACGCCGGTGGCGAGCCAGGTCAGGTACCACTTGCCGCCCTTGGCGTAGCCCAGCAATCCCGCCCGGCGCAGCAGCACGCCGAAGAGGACGAGGAGCCCGAGATTCAAGACGAACAGGATCGCGGTAGTCATGCGGGGGCGGCGCTCAGGCCCACCCCAACCTCACCCTTTCTGCCCTTTGTCTCATCGAGTTGGTCTCCCCCACAGGCACGAACGACCCTGCCGGACACAAACGCGATTACCCTAGCAACCAATTCGGAGGAACAATCAAGATGGGGGCCGGTTTACGGAACGACTGTCTTCGCTCCCGGCACGCAGAGCAGGAACGGCTTGCGGATGGAGAGCTCCGACGATCCGAAGGCGTTGACCACCGCGAGGTGCGGCGCGGGCAGCGGATCGTCGGCCTTGATCTTGTAGCAGGTGAGATGGTCGGCGGGGTGGGTGATGCCGCTGCCGTTCATGGCGGCGGGATTGCAGACGAGAAAGGGCTTGCGCACCTCGGCGACACCGGTGCCGAACTGGTCGGTCAGCGAGAGCGCGGTGGCGACGAAGCGCGGGTCTTTGAGGTCCTTGGTCCTGAGGCAATGGTAGGCATCGAGTGTGTGCGTGGCCGCCTCGACGGCGGCGCCCGCGTCGAGAATGCCGGCGCCGCAGTCGAATAGCGTGCTGCAGTTCGAGGCTGGGGGGAACGGCCGCGCGGTCGCCTGCAGCGTCGCCAGAATCTGTGCCGGCGTGAGACCCGGCGCGATGGATCGCACCAGGGCGATGACGCCCGACACGTGCGGCGCCGCCATGCTGGTGCCGCGCTTGTAACCGTACGTGTCGCCGGCCGGGCTGGGGTCGGGTGTGGTCGTGCCGGTATTTTCGAGCGAGAGGACGCGGTTCACGGTCGTTCCGTCGCCGCCCGGCGCGGCGATGTCGATCAGGCTGCCGAAGTTGCTGTACGACGTCTTGTGCGCCAGGCGCGTGATGGCGGCGACGGTCATGACGCCGTTGCAGTTGGCGGGCGCGAAGCCGACCGCGTCGAGGTTGTCGTTGCCGGCGGAGACGACCACGCTCGCGCCGGCGGCGGCCGCGTCGTCGAAGGCATCCTGCCACGCCGCGCCACAGGGGCCGGGGCCGCCGAGGCTCAAGTTCAGCACCGCGGCCGGGTGCGGGTTCGCCGGCGCCCCGGGCACCGGGAGCCCCACTGCCCAGCGCACGCCGTCGGCGATATCGGAGACATAGCCGCCGCACTTGCCGAGCACGCGCACCGGCAGGATCTTCGCCTGCCAGTCGACTCCGGCGACGCCGAGGCCGTTGTCGCTGAGCGCCCCGATGGTGCCGGCGACGTGCGTGCCGTGCCAGGAGCTGTCATCGACCTGTCCCCCGGGCGCCGGGTCGGCGCAGTTGAGGAACCGGCCGCCTGCCGCACTCCCGTCGTCTTCCGCAGCCGTGATCCAATCGCCGGGATCGGACGGGTCGGCATCGCGCCCGTCGCCGTCGTTGGCGGCGAGGTACACGCCTGGGCTGTCCTCAGAGACGAAGTCGTACCCCGGCACGACGCGCCCGACGCCGTCGAGGATGTCGCCATCGAGATCGGCATGCGGCCGCATGCCGGTGTCGATGACGGCGACCACGACGTCGGGTGAGCCGGTGGTGAGGTCCCACGCCGCCGGCAGGTTGACGCCGCCGTTCTCGCTATCCGGCGGCAGGTAGCTCTGGTAGTGCCACTGCAGCGTGTAGGACGGATCGTTCGGCACCAGCTGCGCGCGCACCCGCCGATCGGGCTCGGCGTACTCGACGTTCGGATCGTCGCGCAGCCGCTGCGCAATCGCCTCGGCGTCCGCTTCCGCAACCCTTGCCGGCAGCCCCAGCACCTGCGCGCCGCCCGACATCGCGCGCACCTGGCGCAAGCTCACACGCGCCCTGGCGCTCAGCCCGTCCATGCGCTGCTGATCGAGCCCGCGCGCCCGCGCCGCCGCGCCGTCGCGCAGTTTGACGATCAGGCGATCGGTAGGCAGCTCCTGCGCCAACACCACTGTGGCGAACAGCAGCGGGAGCGCACCGGTGAGAGTGCGTATCGCCCTGGTGCCAAATCGTCTCGTCGCTGCGCTCATGGGCCCGTGGTGGTAGTCTCTCCTAAATCCCAGGCGTCTCGCAAACTGTCTGCAGGAAGGTAGGGGATGAAGCACTTCTCGATGATCCGCAGCTTTCAGGCTGCCGACCTGCTGACGATGGCCAACGGCGCGTGTGGCACGCTGGCCGTTTTCCGGGCCATGCGTGTTCTCGAGACGGGAGATCGCCGCGCGCTCTATGTCGCCGCGGCGTTGATTCCGCTGGCGTTGGTGTTCGACGTCCTCGACGGCCGCGTCGCCCGCTGGCGACACAAGTCGTCGCCGCTCGGCCGTGAGCTCGATTCGCTGGCCGATGTGATTTCCTTCGGCGTCGCCCCCGCGGCAATTGCCTATGCCGCCGGTCTCGATTCGGCGCTCGATCAGGCGGCGCTGGTGTATTTTGTCCTGTGCGGCGTCAGCCGCCTGGCGCGTTACAACGTCACCGCCGAGAGCCTCGCCGACAACAGCGGCAAGGTGCGCTACTTCGAAGGAACTCCGATTCCCACTTCGATTGCCCCACTCGGTTTGCTCCTGATCGCGTTTCGCGCCGGGTCGCTCTTTCCGGTCGACATCGCCGGCCTGCGTCTGCACCTCGTCAGCGCGCTGTTCGCGATCTCCGGCAGCCTCATGATCAGCAAAAGTGTGCGCATTCCGAAGCCGTAGCCTTGTGCCGCTAGTCACGGGTCGGGGCGAGATGCGTGCGGCTTCCGGGGCGCTTCTTCGGACTTGCGCTGCGCCTCACCCGTCATGGGCACGAACAGGACCGGCAGGACGGCGCGGCGTTCCAGTCTGTCGCCGCGTTTGGTGAGCAGGACCAGGTTTTGATTCTCCGCCGAGCCAACGGGGACGATCATCCGCCCGCCGTCGCGCAGTTGGGCGACGAGCGGTTGCGGGACGTTTTCCGGCGCGCAGGTGGCGATGATGGCGTCGAACGGCGCGGCGTCCGGCCAGCCCTGATAGCCGTCGCCCGCGCGCACGAAGACGTTTGCATAGCCGAGCCTTTTCAGGTCGGTCTCGGCGCGGCGGGCGAGCGGTTCGACGATCTCGATCGTGTAGACTTCCTTGACCAGGGTGGCGAGCACGGCGGCCTGGTAGCCCGAGCCGGTGCCGACTTCGAGCACCCGTTCGTTGGGCTGGAGATCGAGCTGCTCGGTCATGAAGGCGACGACATACGGTTGGGAAATCGTCTGGCCATAACCGATGGGCAACGGGTGGTCGGCATACGCCTCGCCGCGAAACGGTTCCGGCACGAATTCGTGTCGGGGCACTTGCCCCATGGCGGACAGCACGCGCGCATTGGTGATACCGCGTCCCGGTCCGGAGAGCTGCAACTCGACCATGCGCCTGCGTGCGGCGGCCCAGAGATCGGGCGTGGCCTCGACCGCGCCATGAACCGGGCTGTGCGCACAGCAGCACAGAAGCGCGCCTCCCGCGAATAGTGCACGTCTCGAGAGGTGGGCCAGAGGCTCGCTGTTCATGGCGCCGAATCTACGCCGTTATTTTCTGGCGAGCCAGGCGGCGAGCGTCGACTTTCCCGATCCCGGCACGCCCGGAAACAGGATGCCTTCTCGCTTCGCGCGTTTCGGTCGCGCCGTGCGCGACAAGCTTCTCGAGCGCGGTGCGCAGGCCTGCCCCTACCCGTGGGCGCAAAGCTCCGTCCGGCCGTTGCGAGGCTGGCAGGCCGGGAGGTAAGAGGCCTGAGTGCGAACCGGAGGGAGGCGACGATGTCCGTCTACGTCATTGCGCAGATCAACATCCACGACCGCGCCGAGTACGACAAGTACAGCGCGGGTTTCCTGGACGTGTTCGAACGGTACACGGGGAAGCTGCTGGTCGTGTCGGAAAATTCGGAGGTCGTCGAGGGCGAGTGGCCGTACACCCGCACGGTGCTGCTTCGCTTCCCCTCCGCCGCCGAGGCGCGGCACTGGTACGAGTCGCCCGAGTACCAGGCGATTGCCCAGCACCGATTCCGGGGCGCGACGACGAACGTCGCGATGGTGGAGGGGATCGGCTAGGGCCGCCGTTCGACGGCGGCCCTGGCGCAACGTGGGACGCGCGAGAGGCGACTTATACGTGCGGCGCGCGGCGCCGCAGCAGGATCGCTCCGCCGGCCAGAAGAGTCAGGGACAACGCGATGAGCCCGATTCCCGAGAGTGCGGGGGCCGGGGTCTGCGTCAGCGATCCGGGGCCGAAGGCCAGGCTGGCCAGGCCGCCGTCCGAGTCGTCACTCCCGACCAGCGTCTGGCTCCCGTCGGTGGGGTCGATCGTGAAGAGGTCATCCGAGTCGTCCGCGGTGCCAAAGAGCACCGAGTCGCTCGGCCGAGCGGCGAGACCGTCGATGCCGTCCATGTCGAGGTCCTGAGGCGTGCCAATGACGGCGGCGGTGGCGGGGTTGATCTGGGCGATCACCTCGTTGACGTCGTCGCCGACGGTTGCGAGGTAGAGTGTTCCATTGGGAAGGAACGCCAGGCCGCCTCTCTCGAGTCCCGTGTTGCCAACCAGAGTGGCTTCGGCGGTCGTGAGATTGATCGTGTAGAGATTGCCTTCCTTCGGGTCATCGGCCGGACCGGCGATGCCGAAGAGGACGTCGGTTCCGGGTTGGAAGGAAATGTCGGTTATTCTGAGCGGCAGGTCGTCGGCTGAATCCAGGATGTTTCCGACGGTGCTCAGCAGCTGGCCGGTGATCAGGTTGATACGAATGAGGACGCTGTTGGCTCCGACGTTGTTCGTACCGTACACTTCGCCGGCTGAGTTGATCGCGAGACCCGCAAGCGGACCAGTGGCGGTGGGGTCGCCGCGGAAGGTGAAGTCTGCGTTGACTTGGTTGACGGTACCAAACTCACCGCCGCCGGGGCTGTTCCCGGAGCTGCCCCCGTACAAGACCGACTGGGCTTGTGCTGGCGGCGTCAGGGCCAGGCAGCAGAACATCACCACAGCGGCTGCGACACCACGACTTGCAACGAGAACTGATTTCACGACTCGTCCCTCCCGTAGAATCCTCGCGCCCCACCACTCGGAGTGTTGTGCGCCTCCGTTCAGTTTGGCGAATCTCGCTGCGGCTTAGTACCAGCGCGTTACGCGCCGAGTCAAGCCAAAACGCCAGCTAAAACGCAGACCTGGCTGGCTCGGCGCATGGCGCAGGGCACGGTCGTCGGCGCCTGCGGCGACGACATCCCTCGCACCGTGCGGGCCGGTTGCGGTACAACCTGGCAGAGCGACGCCTAGGAGGACCGAGCCATGCCGCCACCATCCGTCACGCCGAAGAAGATGCCGTTCGAGAAGTACGGGCCGTGGATTCCGGTCGCGCTCGCCGACCGCACCTGGCCGAACCGGCGCATTGCCAAGGCGCCGCTGTGGTGCTCGGTGGACCTGCGCGACGGCAACCAGGCGCTGATCGATCCGATGGACATCGAACGCAAGCGGCGCATGTTCGACGCGGTGGTGCAGATGGGTTTCAAGGAGATCGAGGTCGGCTTTCCGGCGGCGAGCCAGCCCGATTTCGATTTCATCCGTTTGCTGATCGAGCAGGACCTGATCCCGGACGATGTCACCATCCAGGTGCTGGTGCAGTGCCGGCCGGAGCTGCTCGAGCGGACCTACGAATGCCTGCGCGGCGCGCCGCGGGCGATCGTCCATTTCTACAACTCGACCAACCCGCTGCAGCGCCGGGTGGTGTTCGGCCTGGACAAGTCGGGCATCGTCGACATCGCGACTGGCGCCGCCGCCATCGCGCGCAAGCTGGAGGCGACCCTGCCGGGGACCGAGGTGCGCTACGAGTACTCGCCGGAGAGCTTCACGCTCACCGAGCCGGAGTTCGCGATCGAGATCTGCGAAGCGGTGATGGATGTGCTCGAGCCCGACGCCGATCGGCGCAAGCTGATTCTCAACTTGCCGGCGACGGTCGAGTGCTACACGCCGAACGTCTACGGCGATGTGATCGAATGGTTCCACCGCACGATCCGACATCGCGAGCGCATCGTGCTGTCGCTGCATCCGCACAACGACCGCGGCTGCGCGGTGGCGGCGGCGGAGTTCGGCGTCATGGCAGGTGCCGACCGGGTCGAAGGGACGCTGTTCGGCAACGGCGAGCGGACGGGCAATGTCGACATCATCACGCTGGCGATGAATCTGTTTGCCTCAGGCGTCGACCCCGAGCTCGACATCAGCGACATCGATCACCTGCGGCGCGTGGCCGAGTACTGCAACCGCCTGCCGGTGCACCCGCGCCATCCGTACGGCGGCGATCTGGTTTACACGTCGTTCTCGGGCTCGCACCAGGACGCCATCAAGAAGGGCTTCGCCGCCCTGCCGGCGGACTACACGGAGTGGGGCGTCCCGTATCTGCCCATCGATCCCAAGCACGTCGGGCGCTCCTACGAAGCGGTGGTGCGGGTCAACAGCCAGTCGGGCAAGGGCGGTGTCGCGTATCTCATGGAGACCGAGCACGGCATGGTGCTGCCGCGCCGGTTGCAGATCGAGTTCTCGCGCACCATCCAGACAATCGTTGAGGATACCGGGACGGAGATCACACCGGCTGAGCTCTGGGCGGCTTTCGAGGCCGAATACTTCCCTGCCCACGCGGCGCTGCGGTTGAACAGCCACGAGGTGGTTACCGGCACCGGCGGCACGCGCGTCACGGCGCGCCTGCTGGTCGGCGGCACGGCGATCGAGATCGCGGGCGATGGCAACGGGCCGCTGTCGGCGTTCGTCCACGGCCTGGCGAAGGACCTCGGCGTCGCAGTGAATGTGCACGACTACGCCGAGCACGCGGTGTCGGCCGGTTCCGACGCCCAGGCTGTTGCCTATGTCGAAGCGGCCGACGCCGACGGCGCAGTGTGCTGGGGTATCGGCATCGACGACAGCATCATCGCCGCGTCGCTGAAGGCGGTGGTCAGCGCGCTGAACCGCCTGCCGGCGTCGGCGCAGATGCTCAAGTTACAACAGGCCGGGTAGCGCGCCCGCCTATTGGTCGCCTCCACACCCGCCAAAGTCGGCTCGGCATTGCCCGTCCTCGCAGAAGGAGCGCGGGCAGGCGGCGGTTCCGTCGGCGCAGATCCGGCACGGGGCGCCGATCTGCGGACAGTCGGCATCGCTGGTACACGCTCGGGGGGGCGCCGGCCGGCAGAATGCCGGACAGTCGGCGCCGCCGTTGGCGGGATCGCAGTCGTCGGCTGGCGAGTCGACGCATTGCTGGCCATCCGGGCACGTTCCGCCATTGATACCGCCGCACTTGGGCGGCTCTTCCTGGCGCACGCAGACGCCGCCGCAGTCGGCGCCGCCCTGTTCGGGATCGCACTCGTCACCGGGTGCGTCGATGCACGTGAAGCCCGGTGGGCAAGGGAACCCCGCAATCCCACCGCAGAACTCCAGCGCGCGACAGCCCGAGTATCCCGCCACGCACACGCCGTTGCGGCACCCGAGGTGCGCACACGAGAGCGATCCGTCAGGGCACATCTCGCAGGACTGGATGACGGCGCCGTCGCACGAAGCGTCGTCGGTGCATTCCTGGACGTGACACGGTGGATCGAGCGGGATCGGGAGGCACTGGCCATCGCGACACACGGCGCCCACGGCGCAGTGTCGCGTGCCGTCGGGGCAGTCGGAACAGTTCTGGATGGGCGCGCATTCCCCGTCCGTTTCGCACGGCTTGGGCGGCGCCGGCTCGCAGATTCCCGGACAGTCCGCGCCGGTGTCGGGAGTGCAGTCGTCGCCGCGCTTGTCGACGCACGTGTAGCCCTCAGGGCAGGTCTCGCCGGCGAATCCACCGCACGCGCGCGGTTGGTTGTCCGCCACGCACACGCCGACGCAGCGGGTGGCCGGATCATCCGGATCGCACATCTCGTTCGCGGCGTTGACGCATACCTGACCGGGCGCGCACTCCGCGTCGGTGGTGCAGCCCGGCGGCGGCGCACAGGTCGGGTAGTTGACCCCGCAACGGCCAGCTTCGCAGAACGAGCGCGGGCACGACTCGCTGCCGTCGGGACAGATGCTGCACGGCGCGCGCACGGCCGGGCAGTCGTCGTTGCTCGTGCACTCGCCGCCCTTTTCGGGCTGGCAGAGCGCGGGACAGTCCGCCCCGCCGTCCGCCGGGTCGCACATGTCGTTCGGGGCATCGACGCATTCGAAGCCGGGCGGGCAGGGGATTCCCGCCACGCCGCCGCACTGGGGCGGCTGCACGTCCGGTACGCAGATCCCGCGGCAGTCGGCGGCGCCTTCCGTGTTCGGCTCGCAGCGGTCGGTGGGATCGTCGGTGCACTTGAAGCCCGGCTCGCAGGCGAGGCCGGAGAGTCCACCGCAGATCTGTGCCTCCGAGCACGGCTTGAAGTCGACCGTGCACTGGCCGTTGTCGCAGCGGAACTTCGGACAGCTGAGCGAGCCGTCCGCGCAGACGGGGCAGGGCGCGTCGAGCTGCGGACAGTCGGCGTCCGTCGCGCATTGCCCGTCGGCCCGCGGCCGGCAGACGCCGCCACAATCCGTGCCCGGGCCACCCTCGCAATTGTCTCTGGGATCGTCGGCGCAGATCGAACCCTCCGGACAGGGGGCTTGCGAGGAGCCGCCACAGCGCGGGAGCTCTTCGCCCAGCACGCAGGTTCCGGTGCAAGCCATTCCGGTCGCTGGATCGCAGCCGGCGGCGTCGTCCACGCAGTGGTATCCCTGCGGGCACGTCGTGGCGACGCCGGTCCCACAAGCGAGCGGTTCGGCGGGTAGATCTACCGGGGGTACGGTCGGTGTCGCCGCGGGCGGTGCCTGGGCATCCGGATCATCCGTTTCGCGACCGCAATCCGGCTCGGCGCACGACGCGTCCTGCCCGCTGCTGCTGCCGCCGCCGCCGGAGCTGCCGCAAGCGGAAAGGAACAGCACCAGCACCGCGATACAAGCGCTTTTTGCACGCATGTCCGATCCCCCTCGCCGTTTCCGGCGTCTCTCAAAACCAGTCCTTCCTGGATGCCTAACAAAACTTGTTTAGTCAAGGCTGCCGGCGTGCTCTTGAGTTCGCAATTGCCAATCAGTAGGCACGCGCAAAGGGGGCATGGTCATGGTCACACTTCCACTCGTCGGCGGGTGCCAATGCGGCGCGTTGCGCTATGAGATCACGCAGCCGCCGTTGATGATCTACAACTGCCACTGCACCAACTGTCAGACGGTCGGCGGCGGTGCCTTCTCGACGCCGGTGACGGTCCTCGAGGCGGCCTTCGCATTCAGCAAGGGCGAGCCGCGCACCTTCGAGTGGAGCTCGGACGCCGGGAACCGACGCGTCGGCTGGTTCTGCGGCGACTGCGGCAGCCGCATCGCCCATGGCGCGATCCCGGCCGTCGGCATCCTCAGCGTGCGCAGCGGCACGCTCGACGACACCACCTGGGTCGAGCCGGTCGGCGACATCTGGACGCGCAGCGCCCAGCCGTGGGCGCTGCCGCCCAGCGACCGGATCAGAACCGAGCAGCAGCCGACCGACTACGCGCCGTTCATCGAGCGCTTTCGCAAGCAGGGCCGGTTTGCGGTCTAGCGCGGGGCGTTCAGTGGAAGGCGCGGTCGTGGTTTGCTTGCGCCTTTGATTTGCGGTCGAAATCGTGGTTTGTCGTCCTCCGAGTGCGGGGGGATCGAATGACGAAAACCGGATGGCAGGTGTGGCTGGTGTTTGCGATCTTGGTTGTGGCGCTACCGGCGAGGGCGCAGGTGGTGGACGACTGCACGGGGCAGGCAGACGGCACTCTCTGCCGCGATATGGACGACAACCCATGCACTCAGGCGGCCTGTGACGAAGAAGACTGCATCCAAAGCACTCCCGTTTCCCCTGGAGCGGTCTGCTGCACCGACGGCACCAATCCCGATCCCCCTAATACGGCCTGCCCCGATACGGATGGCGACATTTGCTCCATTCCCGCTTGCAACAACGTCGGCGATTGCAATCAAGGGCAGGCTCGGATGGCAGACGGGACGGAGTGCCCCGACACCGACGGCCAACCGAGCACCCATGCGGCGTGTTCCGACGGTGTTTGCGACCAGACCTTCGCCCCCGACGCGATCACAGGGGCACCCGCCCTTTCGACCATGGGAGTCGCGTTGCTGTTGAGCACGCTGGTGACTCTCGGCTGCTGGCGGCTTCGCCGCGCGCTGTGATGATTCTTCAGCGCGCCGCCGGGCGCGCTGGTCCCTCCCCAACCCTCGTAGAGCGGCTGAGAGACCTTCTCGCCTGCGCGAGTTCGCGCAAGTAAGAGTCGCGTTTTCAGTCTCATCGGGCGCGCAGCTCGATCCAGTCGCGATCGATCGCTGCCCCCCGCGAGGCGAAGAACCGCTGCAGGGACGGCGTCGCGAAGAATCCGGCGCGCTCGCGGTTGAGCTGCAGGACGACGCGGCCGCCCGACACCAGGATCCGGGCCGTCAGGTCGTCGAGGAAGAACCGCCACTCGGCGACGTCCCAGAGCTGCGGCGTGTCGTGGCCGTTGAAGCAGACGGCGAAAGCGGTGACGAGATCGAACCGGCGGCCGGCGACGGGCAGGGGCTCGAACGGCCGGATCGGTGCCGTGACCCGCTCGACGCGCACCGCGCGCAGCAGCGCGCCGTAGAAGGGATCGTCGACGTCGAGACCGAGCGGGCGATGCCCGAGCTCGCGGCAGACGTGCAGGAAGTAGCCGGCGCCGGTGCCGAGATCGAGGACGTCCAGCGGCGCCGAACGGTGCAGGCCGCAGCGGTGGGCGTACAGCACCGCCCGGGCGAGGTAGGCGCGATGCCGGAGGTATTTCCTGCCCGCATGTGGGCCCGCCTGTGCCCCGACCCGGGCCAGCGCCCGCCGGTCGAGGTGGCGCAGCGCCCGGAGATAGTCGGTGGCGAAGCGCGGGCGGACCGCAGGTAGGAAGCGCGCCACCTGCGCGACGGCGTCGAGGTCGGCGGCGCGCATGGGGTGCGAGTACACCGGATGCCGGCCGGCGGACAAGGGCGGCAGTGGTGGCGTCGCCTTTTCAATGGAAGCCGCGGTCGAGGCTGCGGTACTGGATCGCTTCGGCGACATGCGGGGCGGCGATGGACTCATCCTCCGCGAGGTCGGCGATGGTGCGGGCGACTTTCAGGATGCGGGTGTAGGCGCGAGCGCTGAGGGCGAGCTTGGCCATCGCCTGTTCGAGCAGGCGCTCGGCGGCGGGGGCGGGGGTGCAGTGGCGGCGCAGCTCGCGGGCGCCCATCTGGGCGTTGCAGAAGATCGGCCGGCCGCCGAAGCGGGCGAGCTGCCGGTGACGGGCGCGCTCGACGCGCTCGCGCAGCGCGGCTGAGGGCTCTCCTCCTGCGGTGCGATCGGCGAGGTCGCGATAGCGCACCGCCGGGACCTCGACTTGAATGTCGATGCGGTCGAGCAACGGCCCGGACACGCGCGCCCGATAGCGCTGTAGCTGTGGCAGCGTGCAGATGCAGTCCTTCTGCGGATCGCCGTAGAAGCCGCACGGGCACGGGTTCATGGCCGCGACGAGCATCACGTTGGCCGGGTAGGTGATCGAGCCGAAGACGCGTGAGATGGTGATGCGCATCTCCTCGAGCGGTTGGCGCAGGACCTCGATGACGTTCTTGCGGAACTCCGGCAGCTCGTCGAGAAACAGCACGCCGTGGTGCGCGAGCGACACCTCGCCGGGGCGCGGGATGGTGCCGCCGCCGATCAGGCCGGCGTCGCTGATGGTGTGGTGCGGGGCGCGAAACGGGCGCACGGCGATGAGCGACCGGCCGTCCATCAGGCCCATGACGCTGTGCACGCGCGTCGTTTCAATCGCCTCGCTGAGGGTCAGCGAGGGCAGGATCGTCGCCAGCCGTCGCGCCAGCATGGTCTTGCCCGAGCCGGGCGGTCCCACCATGAGAATGTTGTGGCCGCCGGCGGCGGCGACCTCGATGGCGCGTTTGACGTGCTCCTGGCCCTTCACGTCGCTGAAGTCGACCTCGTAGTGGCCGTTGGCGGCGAACACCGCGTCGAGGTCGACGTGCGTCGGCTCGATGGTGCGCTCGCCGCGCAGGAACTCGAAGGCATCGGACAAAGTCACCACCGGCGCGACGTCGATGCCCTGGATCACGGCCGCCTCGCGCGCATTCTCGGGCGGCAGCAGGATGCCGTGCAGGCCCTGCGCCCGCGCCGCGGCTGCGATGGGTAACGCCCCGCGCACCGGTTTGACGCGGCCATCGAGCGAGAGCTCGCCGAGGATGGCGAACTCGCGCAGGCGATCGAGCGGCAGCTTGCCGGCGGCGGCGAGGATGCCGAGCGCGATCGGCAGGTCGTAGGCCGAGCCCTCCTTCTTTACGTCGGCGGGGGCGAGGTTGACCGTGATCTTGCGCGGCGGGAACTCGTAGCCCGAGTTCTTCAGTGCCGAGCGCACGCGGTCCTTGCTCTCGCGCACCGCGCCCTCCGGCAGCCCGACGACCGCCAGCTGCGGCAAGCCGGGCGCGAGGTCGACCTCGACCTCGATGAGCAACCCATCGATCCCCTGCAGCGCACTCGACAGTACCGTAGCCAGCATCGTTGTGGCGTTACTGTATACGGTCAGAACATTTAACTACAAGCTTGGTGGTCTACAAAATGGAATCAAGACTGTGATACAACGACGAAATCATGAGTCAAAATTCCGACTGGGGGGCGTGGTTGGCGCTGAAGATGGTGCGCGGCGTGGGGAACATCACGGCGCTCAATCTGACCCAGGCCTTCGGCTCGCCGGCTGCGGTGTTGGCGGCGCGCGCCGATGCGCTGCAATGCGCCGGCGTGCGCCCCGAGCTGGCGCGCGCGATTCGTCGTTTCGACGGCTGGCGCACGGTGCAGGAGCAGCTTGCGCGGCTCGATGCAGTCGGCGGCAGGCTGGTGACCTGGGCCGACGCGAGTTACCCGGAGCAGCTGCGGCAGATCTATGACGCGCCCCTTTTCGTCTTCGTGCGCGGCGAGTTGACCCCTGACGATGCGCTGGCGGTGGCGATCGTCGGCGCGCGGGCGCCGAGCGCGTATGGCGTGCAAATGGCCGCGATCATCAGTGAGGGAATCGCGCAGGCCGGGCTGACGGTGGTGAGCGGTTTGGCGCGTGGAATCGATGCCGCGGCGCACGCTGCGGCGCTGTCCGCCGGGGGTCGGACGATCGCCGTTCTCGGGTGCGGGATTGACGTCGTGTACCCGAGTGAGCATCATCGACTGCAAATGCAGATCGCAAAAAACGGGGCGGTTGTGTCCGAGTTTGCCCTCGGACAGCAACCCGACGCGGAGAATTTTCCCAGCCGCAACCGCATCATCAGCGGCTTGTCGCTGGGGACGGTGGTGGTCGAGGCTACCGAGAAAAGTGGCTCTTTGATCACTGCCGAGTATGCGCTTGAACAGAATCGCGAGGTCTTCGCCGTGCCCGGCCCGGTCGGCGCCCGCAGCCGTGGGCCGCACCGGCTGATCAAGCAGGGGGCGACGCTGGTGGAGGGGGCGGACGACGTGCTGAACGAGATCGCGCCGTATCGCAGCGCGGTGCGGCGCCAGCCGATCGCGCCGCCTGTTCCGGCGCTCGATGGGGTTCAGGCCCAGGTGTATGCCGCACTCGACGAGGCGGGAGTGCACGTCGATGGCGTGGTGGTGCGCAGCGGGCTCCCCGCCGCCCAGGTGCTCGAGGTGTTGCTCGGGTTGGAGCTCGTCGGGCTCGTCCACCAGCTTCCGGGCCAGCGCTATGCGCGCCGGCCGGCCGTGCGTCGGCGCGGAACGGGTGGGCGCTAGTCATGGCCAAGAACCTCGTCATCGTCGAATCGCCGGCCAAGGCGCGCACGCTGACCAAATACCTGGGGCGCGACTACCAGGTGAAGGCGTCGGTCGGCCACGTCGTCGACCTGCCCAAGAGCAAGCTCGGCGTCGACATCGCGCACGACTTCACACCCGAATACACGGTGATTCACGGCAAGGCGAAGATCATCGCCGAGCTGCGCGCGGCCGCCAAGGGCAAAGAGAACATCTACCTGGCCCCCGACCCCGACCGCGAGGGCGAGGCGATTGCCTGGCACATCGCCGAAAAGCTCGACGGCAAAGGGGTGAACATCCGCCGCGTGCTCTTCAATGAGATCACCAAGCGCGCCGTGCAGGAGGCACTGCTGCACCCGCGCGATCTCGATCGCGGCCTGTTCGAGGCGCAGCAGACGCGCCGTATTCTCGACCGCCTGGTGGGGTACCAGATCAGCCCGCTGCTGTGGCAGAAGGTGCGGCGCGGCCTGTCGGCGGGCCGCGTGCAGTCGGTGGCCGTGCGCGTCGTCTGCGAGCGTGAGCGTGAGATCCAGGCTTTTCAGGCCATCGAGTACTGGTCGATCGAAGCCAAGCTCGAGGGGCCGACGCCGCCGCCTTTTGCCGCCCGTCTGGCGCGGCTGGCCGATCGACGTCTGGAGCCGGAGAAATTCCGCATCGAGAACGCCGAGTCGGCCCAGAGCCTGGTCGAGCGGCTGGGCAAGGCGACGTGGAAGGTCACCAAGGTCGAGCGCAAGGAGCGGCGGCGATTTCCCACGCCGCCGTTCATCACCTCGCGGCTGCAGCAGGAGGCGTCGCGCAAGCTCGGCTACATCCCGAGCCGCACGATGCGCATCGCGCAACGTCTATATGAAGGCATGGAACTCGGCTCCGACGGGCCGGTCGGTCTGATCACGTACATGCGCACCGACTCCGTGCGCACGGCGCCGGAAGCGCTCGGCGAGGTGCGCAACTACATCGCCGAACGTTACGGCAAACCGTACCTGCCCGAGCAACCGATCGCGTACAAGACCAAGAAGAGCGCCCAGGATGCCCATGAGGCCATCCGGCCGACGGCGCTCGACCGCCCGCCGGAGTCGGTGGCGTCGCATCTGTCGAAAGAAGAGCTGGCGCTCTATACGTTGATCTGGAACCGCTTCGTCGCCAGCCAGATGACCCCGGCCGTATTCGACCAAACCCTGGTCGACATCGCCGCCGAGGAGGCGACGTTTCGCGCCAGCGGTCAGATCATGAAATTCGACGGCTTCATCCGCGTGTACACCGAGGGGCGCGACGACGAGCCGGCCGAAGACGACGACGATTCGGAGCACAACCTTCCCGAGCTGGTGGAGGGGCAGACCCTGCGTCTGCTCGAGCTCAAGCCCGAGCAGCACTTCACCCAGCCGCCGCCGCGCTTCAGCCAGGCGACGTTGATCAAGGAGCTGGAGGAGAAGGGCATCGGACGCCCTTCGACCTACGCATCCATCATGTCGACCATCCTCACCAAGGAGTACGTGGTTGAAGACAAGCAGCGGCGCTTGCGGCCGAGTGAGCTCGGCTTGCTGGTCACCGACCTCCTGGTCAAGGCGTTTCCCGACATTCTCAACGTCGAGTTCACCGCCGGCATGGAGACCGTGCTCGACGACATCGAGGAGGGCAAGCAGCCCTGGGTCGACGCCATGCGCCGCTTTTACGAGCCGTTTGCGCGCGACCTGGAGCACGCCGCCGAGCACATGCGCGACGTCAAGCGCGAGGGCAAGCCGACCGACATCGCCTGCGCCAAGTGCGGCTCGCCGATGGTGGTCAAGTGGGGCCGCAGCGGCGAGTTCCTGGCCTGTTCGAAATACCCCGAGTGCAAGAGCACGACGAACTTCACGCGCGACGACGAGGGCACCATCCAGATCGTCAAGGAGGAAGCGACCAACGAAGTCTGCGACGAGTGCGGCAAGCCGATGCTGGTGCGCTTCGGCCGCTTCGGCAAGTTCCTCGGCTGCTCGGGGTATCCCGAGTGCAAGACGGTGCGCTCCATGGTCCGGCCGGTACCGACGGGCATCACATGCCCGGATTGCAAGGAAGGCGAAATCCTCGAGAAGCGCTCGCGCAACGGCAAGACGTTCTTCAGCTGCGGGCGGTACCCGCACTGTCGTTTCGCCACCTGGGAACGCCCGGTGGCCGAGGCGTGTCCGACGTGCGCCGCGCCGTTCGTGGTCGAGAAGACGACCAAGCGGTTCGGCACCGTGCGCCGCTGCTTGAGCGAGGGGTGCACGTACAAGGAGACGGTGGCCGAGGCCGAGGAGGCGGTGTGAGTGCCCCGGCGCTGACGGTGATCGGCGGCGGCCTGGCCGGCTGCGAGGCCGCCTGGCACGCGGCCGAGGCGGGCTGTGCGGTGCGGTTGTACGAAATGCGCCCGCTGCGCCGCACTGAGGCACACCAGACCGACCACCTGGCGGAGCTGGTTTGTTCCAACTCGTTCCGCAACGCGTCGCTCGACACAGCCATCGGCCTGCTCAAGGAAGAGATGCGGCGCCTGGGCTCGCTGATCATGCGGATCGCCGACGTCACGGCGGTGCCGGCCGGTGCGGCGCTGGCCGTCGACCGCGAGCAGTTCGCCGCCGGCGTCAGCGCGGCGATCGCCGCACACCCGCGCATCGAGCTGGTGCGCGACGAGGTGCAGGCGGTGCCCGACGATGGTGTGGTGATCGTCGCCACCGGGCCGCTCACCTCGCCAGCGCTGTCGCAGAATCTGCAGGCGCGACTCGGTCAGACGCACCTCTACTTCTACGACGCCATCGCGCCGATCGTCACGGCCGACTCCGTCGACCGGTCGATCGCGTTCTCCGCCTCGCGCTACGACAAGGGTGGCGACGACTACCTGAACTGCCCGTTCACGCGCGACGAGTACTACGCCTTCGTCGACGCCGTCTTGGCGGCCGAGAAGGTCCAGACCCGCGACTTCGAGCGTTGCGTCTACTTCGAGGGCTGCATGCCGATCGAGGAGATGGCCCGCCGCGGGCGCGAGACGTTGGCGTTCGGCCCGATGCGGCCGGTCGGCCTGATCGATCCGCGCAGCGGCACGCGGCCGTACGCCGTCGCCCAGGCGCGGCAGGACAACCGCGAAGCGACGCTGTACAACCTGGTCGGATTTCAGACCAAGATGACGTACCCGGAGCAGCGCCGCGTGCTGCGCATGATTCCCGGTCTGGCGCAGGCGGAGTTCGTGCGACTCGGCAGCCTGCACCGCAATACGTTCATCAACGCACCCGCGGTGCTGCAGCCGACGCTGCAACTGCGCGGGCACGATGCGATCTTTCTCGCCGGGCAGCTGGTCGGGGTCGAGGGCTACGTCGAATCGGCGGCCACCGGTTTGTTGGCCGGCTTGAATGCGGCCCGGGCGCTGGCTGGCCGACCCTTGTTGGTGCCGCCGGCGACGACGGCGTTGGGATCGCTGCTGGCGTACATCACCGACCGTACGCGGCGCGAGTTTCAGCCGATGAACGCCAACTACGGGCTCTTTCCGCCGTTGGACGGCAAGGGGCGAGGCCGCGACCGTCGCCGCGCCATGGGCGACCGCGCCTTGCGCGATGGCGTGCAGTGGATGGACGCACACGGCCTCGCGGTCGCGCCGGCCTCGCCCGAAGCGGACCATCGCGCGGCGCTCAGCTAGGTCTTTCCGATGCTGGTCGGACGGTGGATGGCGACGCAGCTGATCACGGTCCGACCCGGCGACTCCATCGCCGACGCCCGCGATCGGCTCGGCGCCCACCACATTCGCCACCTGCCGGTCGTCGAAGGCAAGCGCTTGCTCGGCATCGTCTCGGAGCAGGATCTGCGCGTCGCCGAGGCGGCGGGGCAACCCCGACCTGAGATGGTCGTGGCCGATGTGATGACGAGCAGCGTCATCACCGTCGGACCCGACTCGACCGTCGAGCAGGCCGCCATGCTCATGGCCGACAACAAGATTCGCAGCCTGCCGGTAATCAATGCCGAGGACGAGCTGGTCGGCATCATCACCGAGTCCGACATCATCAACGTGCTGCTCGGTGCGCTCGGCGTCGGCACCGGTGCGGCGCGGATCGAAGCGTTGTTGCCCGATCGACCGGGGGCGCTGGCGACCGTCGCGCGCGTGCTCGGCGACCTGGGGGCGAACATCATCAGCGTCCTGTCCGCACCCGCCGAAGCCGGCAAGAAGGTGCTCGTCTTGCGCGTTGCGATGGCCGACCTCGAGGTCGTGTTGAACCACCTCGCGGCGGCTGGAATCGAAGTGCAATCGGCTGAGGAAGGACGGCGCTGAGGCCAGTCGCCCTCGCGTTGACTTGAGCGCGTGGCTTCGTTAGCTGTGCGCGCAGCCGATGCAAAAGACCGACTTCATCTGGCTCGACGGCGCATTCGTGCCGTGGGACGAAGCCCGCGTGCACGTCCTCACGCACACCTTGCACTACGGCTTTGGCGTCTTTGAAGGGGTGCGGTGCTACGAGGGACGCGACGGGCAGTCGGCGATTTTTCGGCTGCACGAGCACACCGCCCGCCTGTTTGCGTCGGGGCACATTCTCGGCCTCGAGATCCCGTTTACGCCCGAACAGATCAACGCCGCCTGCCTCGAGGTCGTGCGCCGCAACCGGCTCAAGACCTGTTACATCCGACCGATCGCCTTCGTCGGCGACGGCGAGATGGGGCTGTCTGCCGTCGTGGTGAATCCGGTGCGGGTCAGCGTCATCGCCTGGCCCTGGGGGTCGTATCTCGGCGACGCAGGGATCCGCGACGGGATCCGGGTGAAAACCTCGTCCTTCCAGCGCTTTCACGTCAACACCATGATGAGCAAGGCCAAGGCGGTCGGCCACTACGTGAACTCGATTCTGGCCAGCGTTGAGGCGCGCCACGGCAAATACGATGAGGCGTTGTTGCTCGATACGGACGGGTTCGTGGCCGAGTGCAGCGGCGAGAACATCTTCATCGTTCGCGACGGGCGCGTGAAAACCACGCCACTGACCTCGGTGTTGCCGGGTATCACGCGCGATACGGTCATGACGTTGCTGCGCGCCAAAGGCGTAACGGTCACCGAGGAGCGCTTCACGCGCGACGAGGTCTACATCGCCGACGAGGCCTTTCTCACCGGCACTGCCGCCGAGGTGACGCCGATCCGCGAGCTCGACGACCGCACTATCGGCGATGGCCGGCCGGGGCCGTTGACGCAGCTGGTAAAGACGGAGTATGCCCGCGTGGTCCATGGGGGCGATCCCGAACGGCAGGCGTGGCTGAGCATCGTTTAGGTCGACCGTTACTTTCCGGGCCGTTTTTCCTTGACTGTGCAAGGGCCACCAATTATAAGCGGCGGCCGGAGCCGGGGAGCGAGGCGTGAGCTGGAAACGCCGGATTCGAGGAGAGGCAACGGCGCCGTGACGGAGCTGAAGAGGAGCGGGATGGCTGGGTTGCGCAGGGCTACGGTGAGACGAACGATTGGCGTCGCCGTGCTCGGACTCGCAGTGAGCGTATTGCAGTGCGCCCCGGCACAGGCCGAGACCACGACTGAACGCTCCGCCTCGATCCTGGTCTTTCCGAAGGTCATTTTTGACGCGGACCACAACACGCTGATCCAGATCAGCAATACCTCGAACTCCATGGTCCACGCGCATTGCTTCTACGTGAACGCCGCGGGCACCTGTCGTCTCAACACCATTCAATCATGCCAGTCGAGTGTCGAGTGCGGGGCCACTGGCCCGTGCATTCCCCAATGGCAGGAAGTCGATTTTGACATCTGGCTCACCCGGCAGCAGCCGACGCATTGGGTGGCTGCGGATGGGCGTTTCACGAACCCGCTCGACCCGGCGTGTTACCGCTCTCCGCCCAACTACGACTGCGACGGGGCGGGCATCGATCCGGGTCGTATTCCGCCGGTTGGGGATCCCTTCTACGGCGAGCTCAAGTGCATCGAGGTCGATCAGTCCGGTGCGCCGATCAGTGGCAATCACCTGAAGGGCGAGGCCACGATCGTGCGCGCCAACGGCGATGCCAGCAAGTACAATGCAATTGGCATTCTCGGCGAGCCGCTCACCAACGACGGCGACGAGACGCTCTGTCTCGGCGGCGGGGTCAGCGACCTCTGTCCCAGCGGGGCTGAGTACCGAGCCTGCTCGGATACGCTCATTCTCGACCACTTCGCCGAGCACGCTGACAGTCCGCTGTTTGGGCCGACCTCCGAGGTGCGCACGGAGCTGACGCTGGTGCCGTGCACAGAGGATTTCGAGCGCCAGGCGCCTACCAGCGTCACGGTGCAGTTCGCCGTGATCAACGAGTTCGAGTCGGTTTTTTCCGGTAGCACCACCATCGACTGCTGGGGCAACTTCCTCCTCAGCGACGCCAATCCCGTGATTTTCGAGGTGCGCACCCTCGGTGCGCGGGTGGTGCAGACGCGCATCCGGCCGGCGAACGCGTCCCTGTCGGGAATTCTCGGTGTGTCGGAGGAGCGTCACCGCCTGGGCGGCGTAGAAACTCGCGCCGCCTTCAATCTGCACGAAGAGGGCGAGCGGGTGAACACCGACTTCATCTACATTCCGGAGGGACCGTGAAGAGGCCGGCCGTGCGGATCAGCACGAGAGATGGCGGCATGCGACGCCTTTGCCTGATGCCCCTGGTTGGTCTGGTGATCGCTTTCGCGTTTGCGCCCGCCACGCGCGCCGACGTCGCCTCCGACAAGGCCGCCGCGATCGTGATTTTCCCCAAGCTATTGGTCGATACCAGCAACGGACTCGATAGCTTGGTTCGCCTGACCAACACATCCGACCACGAGATCAACATCCATTGCTTCTACGTCAACGCCACACCGCAGTGCACGATCCCGGGCGGGAGCTGCTTTCCCGACCCGCTCGGCTGCTTCAACACCTTTGGCGGCACGACGGTGTTTGGGCAGTGTGATCCGCAGTGGCAGGAGACCGACTTCTTCGTGCGTCTGACGGCGTTCCAGCCGACTGACTGGCTGGTGTCTGCGGGTGCCGTCGACTGCCGGTCCGTGCAGGTGCTCGGACAGGGCGTCTGCTCAAACAACCCCTTGCTCAGCTGTCAAAACAACGCCACGTGCGGGGCCGGGAACCGCTGTGTTCTGCCGCCGTGCTTTCCCCTTGATGGAAGTCTCGGCGGTCGCACGGGGCCGAATGGCCAGACCAATGCCGGCAGTAACGTCCCGCCGTCGCCCGAGGATCCGTTCATTGGCGAGCTCAAGTGCATCGCGCTGAGCGAGAGCTTGGTTCCGGTTGCGCGCAATGACCTCAAGGGCGAAGTGCTCATCGGCAAGCGCGGCGCCAATGGCTTCATCGACGTCGCTGGGTACAACGCAATCGGTATCCCTGCTATCCCAGGCAAGGGTAACAGCGACAATACGCTCGTTCTGGGCGGGGCATCGACGGGTGACGATCCCGACGATCCGTGCCGTGCCGCCGGAACCTGCGCCGAGTACGAAGGGTGCCCGAACTTTCTCATCCTCAACCACTTCTTCGACGGCGCGGTCGACCCGATGGTACAAAACTTCTGTACTGCGGGGTTGACGTGCAACATCTCCGGCAATGCTTGCGTGACGAATGCCGACTGCAAGAACACCTGCAACCTCGGCAACAATACCTGTGTCGTTGACAGCACTCCGTGCCAGACCAACGCCGACTGCGACGCGTTGGTCGGTCGCGTGCGGGTTGCGACGGATCTCACGCTGATCCCGTGCACCCAGGACCTGCTCAATCAGGACCCGAGCTTGTCGCGCACCACGGCCCAGTTTCTCGTTTTCAACGAGTTTGAGCAGCGGTTCTCAACCAGCCAACCCGTTGAGTGTTTCAAAGAGATCCGGTTGTCGAACCTCGATCGAAGCTCCCCCAACAGCGATAACGACCGGTCGATCTTCAGTGCCGGCGTTGCCGGATCGCTCACGGGGCAGTCTCGAATTCGAGGCGTAGTCGGTACCAACCCCCTGGCTGGCAACGCGCTGCTGGGGGTCGCTGAAGAGTTCCGGTGCCGGGGGCCGGAGTTTCCGTTGTGCAGTTTCACGTCGCCTGGGGGCCTGGTGAGTTCCGTGGCCACCAACCTCCATTTTCAAGGGCGGAGGCCCCAAAGTGACTTTATCTACCTGCCCTGATTCCAGGGCTCCGGAATTACCTGGTTTTGACTTGACATCTCCCGGCACCATAGATATAAGGCCGGCACTTATTTGGGACAAGTTCGCCACGGCGGTTTCGGCGCGGTAGTGATCGAAAGGAGGAGGCTAATGCGTAGGCAGCGAGGGCGAATCGGGCTCATGGCGGCGGCGCTGGTGGGAGTTATGGCCAGTGGGGCGGTTGCCGATGTGACGACGGAGCGAAGCGCGTCGATCTTGGTGTTTCCGAAGGTCATCGCCGACGGTACGCGCGACACGATCATTCAGATTACCAACACCTCCAACTCGATGGTGCACGCGCACTGTTTCTACGTGAACGGGGCGTTGACGGATGTGACGCAGCCACAAGGGCCGCTCAATCCGCCGCAGTGGACGGAGATCGACTTCGACATCTGGCTGACCAAGCAGCAGCCGACCCACTGGGTGGTGTCAGAAGGCCGTCTGGTGAACGCGGCCGACGATGTCTGCGCCAACTTCCCGGTGCCGAACTTCGAGTGCAACGGAGCGGGCTTCGATCCGGGGCGGGTGCCGCCGGTGGTCGAGGACTTCACGGGCGAGCTGAAGTGCGTCGAGGTCGACGCCTCGGGCGCGCCGCTGGCCGGCAATCACCTCAAGGGTGAGGCGACCATCCTGTTCGTCGAGCCGTGTAACCTGGACCTGCCGACGCCGGTCTGCAGCGGCAGTCCGTCGGTCACGTGCACGACTAACGCGGACTGCCCGGGAACGACAGGCGATGTGGCGAAGTACAACGCGCTGGGCGTCATCGGGCTCGAAACGTTGAACGACGATCCGTTCCTGTGCCTGGGTGGCGAGCCGACGGACGAATGCCCGTTGGG
>CAYVUV010000131.1:0-2004 GCA_964455095.1 uncultured Binatia bacterium (SeqCode) | reverse complement strand
CGGGCAGCCCGCCCATTTCCTTGATGCCGCCGAGGCTGGTGTGCAGCTTGTCGAGCTCGCGCTGGAACATCAGCGACTCCTTCTTCGACATGCGCTCGAGACCGCCCTCGGACTGCGTGGTCTCCATGTCTTTCAGCCGCTTGATCGACGACTTGACGGTCTTGAAGTTCGTGAGCATGCCGCCGAGCCAGCGCTGGTCGACGAAGGGCATGCCGGCGCGCGCCGCTTCCTCGGCGACGATCTCGCGGGCCTGGCGCTTGGTGCCGACGAACAGCACCGTGCCGCGATTGGCCGCGAGCTGGCGCAGGTACTTCATCGCGTCCTGGTACATGACCAGGCTCTTTTCGAGGTTGAAGATGTGGATCTTGTTGCGGTGGCCGTAGATGTACGGGGCCATCCGCGGGTTCCAGAAGCGCGTCTGGTGGCCGAAATGAACGCCGGCCTCGAGCATTTGCCGCATGGTGACGGACATGACAAACTCCTATCGGGTTGAGCCTGACGCACCGCCTGCGGCGCCGCGCCGCGGTTTCCGGGCCCCTCCGCGAGGGCGGGCCGGTTGCGGCGCGCGTTTCGCCAACCTCCGATCGCGGCCTGGGCATCCGGACTCGGGCCTGGACGGCCCGGCCGGCGCCCGGGGGCGCCATCGGCGGCACCCAACTGGGGCGGTGCGCGCGATTTCGGCCGGACGCCGGTGGGTGCAGCCGCTGCGGAAGAGCCCGCGGCACGCTGACCTCATGGACATCCAGCCAAGCTTATAATCATAGCATGTCCATCGTCATCAAGTCCGCCCCCGAGATCGAAGCGATGCGCGTGGCGGGCCGCCTCGCCAGCGAGGTGCTCGACTACGTCACGCCGTTCGTCCGCGCCGGGGTCACCACCGGCGAGCTCGACCGGCTCTGCCACGACTACATGGTCAACGTCCAGAAGACCATCCCGGCGCCGCTCAATTACGCGCCGCCGGGCTACCGGCCGTATCCGCGCTCGATCTGCACCTCGGTGAACCACCAGGTCTGCCACGGCATCCCCGGCGACCGGGTGCTCAAGAACGGCGACATCCTGAACATCGACGTCACCGTCATCAAGGACGGCTTCCACGGCGACACCAGCCGGATGTTCATGGTCGGCGAGCCTGCGGTCGGCGCGCGGCGGCTGTGCCAGGTCACCTACGAGTGCATGTGGATCGGCATCGACCAGGTGCGCCCGGGCGCCACGTTCGGCGACATCGGCCACGCGATCCAACGCCACGCCGAGGCGAGCGGCTACTCGGTGGTGCGCGAGTTCTGCGGCCACGGCATCGGGCGGCGCTTCCACGAAGAGCCGCAGGTGCTGCACTACGGCCGCCCCGGCACCGGCGAGCGGCTCGAGCCCGGCATGATCTTCACCGTCGAGCCGATGATCAACGCCGGGCGGCGAGAGGTGCGCGAGATGGCCGACGGCTGGACGATCGTCACCAAGGACCACAGCCTGTCGGCCCAGTGGGAGCACACGGTGCTCGTGACCGACGCCGGCCACGAAGTGCTGACCGTCTCGGCCGGCACGCCCGCCCGCCCGGAGCTGTTGCGCGCGGTCGCGTGAACGCGGTCGCCGAACTGCCTGCCCTGCGCCAGCAGTACCAGCAGGCGCGCAGCGCGGCGATCGAGCGCTTCCGGACCACCCAGGATCCCGAGGCGCTGGCGCGCGCGCTGGGGCGAGCGACCGACCGCGCGCTGCGCGGGCTGTGGCGGATCGCCCGTCCCGGCCGCCAGACGGCGCTGCTGGCCGTCGGCGGCTACGGGCGCGGCGACCAGTTTCCGCAGTCCGACGTCGACCTGCTGATCCTGCACGCCGACCGGCCCGACGCGGAGCAGCTGCAGCGGCTCGAGGCCTTCGTCGGCGCCTGCTGGGACTTCGGCCTGCCGATCGGCCACAGCGTGCGCACGCTGGCGCAGTGCCTCGAGGAGGCTCGCGCCGACATCACGGTGCAGACGGCGATGCTCGAGATGCGCTGGCTGGCGGGCGCGCGCA
>CAYVUV010000130.1:0-2315 GCA_964455095.1 uncultured Binatia bacterium (SeqCode) | reverse complement strand
GACGCCGCGCCGCTGCAGTTCATCGCGCCCTACTCGGGCTGCGCCATGGGCGAGTACTTCCGCGACTCCGGCCGCCACGCGCTGGTGATCTACGACGATCTCTCCAAGCAAGCCGTCGCCTACCGCCAGCTCTCGCTGCTGCTGCGCCGCCCGCCGGGCCGCGAAGCGTTCCCCGGCGACGTGTTCTACTTGCACTCCCGCCTGCTCGAGCGCGCCGCCAAGATGAGCGCCGAGATGGGCGGCGGCTCCCTCACCGCGCTGCCGATCATCGAGACCCAGGCCGGCGACGTCTCGGCCTACATTCCGACCAACGTGATCTCGATCACCGACGGTCAGATCTTCCTCGAGAGCGATCTGTTCTTCTCCGGCGTGCGCCCGGCCGTCAACGTCGGCATCTCGGTCTCGCGCGTCGGCGGCAACGCGCAGATCAAGGCGATGAAGCAGCTCGCCGGCTCGCTGCGTCTCGACCTGGCGCAGTACCGCGAGATGGCGGCCTTCGCTCAGTTCGGTTCTGACCTCGACGCGTCGACGCAGCGCATGTTGTCGCGCGGCAGTCGCCTGGTGGAGATCCTCAAGCAGGACCAATACGTCCCGCTGTCCATCGAGCGCCAGATCGTGATGCTCTACGCCGCCACCAACGGCTACGTCGACCACCTGCCGGAGAACCAGCTCAAGCGTTACGAAGCCGAGCTGTTCCGTTTCGTCGAGAATCGCCATCCCGAGGTCTTCCGTCTGATCCTCGAGAAGAAGCAACTCAACGACGAGGTCAAGAAACCGCTCATCGCGGCCCTCGACGAGTTCAAGGCCCAGTTCACGGCGCAGGCCTGATCGATCAGGCATGTCGTTCACGCACGCAGCCCACTAACCGCTTCCAGCACCGGTCCCGATGGCGTCACTCAAAGTCATTCGCAAGCGCATCAGCTCGGTCAAGAGCACGCAGCAGATCACCAAAGCGATGAAGATGGTCGCGGCGGCCAAGCTGCGCCGCGCGCAGGAAGCCGCCACCGAGGCGCGCCCCTACGCCACCAAGCTCGGCGACATGCTGCGCGCCGTCGCCGCGCGCGTCGACGCGGGCTCGCACCCGCTGCTGGCGACACGCCCCGAAACGGCCCGCATCGACCTCATCCTCGTCACCAGCGATCGCGGTCTGTGCGGCGGCTACAACTCCAACCTCATCCGCCGCACCGAAGCATTTCTCGCCGAGCACGCCGGGCAGCCGGTGCGTCTCACGCTGGTCGGGCGCAAGGGCACCGACTACTTCCGCCGCCGCTCGGTCGAGATCCACGAGCAGCATGTGAACTTGCTCGGTGGACCGAATCACGCCCTGGCCGCCAGCCTCGGCGCCCGTGTCGCGCAGGACTTCGTCTCCGGCGAGACCGACGCCGTCTACCTGATCTACAGCCAGTTTCGCTCCGCGCTGTCACAGGTGCCGACGGTCGAGCAATTGCTCCCGGTCGTAACCGACCTCGGCGCGGCGGACGCCAACCAGGTCGACTACATCTACGAGCCCGACGCCACGACGCTGCTCGATCGGTTGCTGCACCAGTACATCACCACGCTGCTCGCCCGCGCCTTCCTGGAATCGATCGCCAGCGAGCACGGCGCGCGCATGACCGCGATGGACAGCGCGACGTCGAACGCGGCGGACATGATCGACCGGCTGACCCTCGAGATGAACCGGGCGCGCCAGGCCGCCATTACCAAAGAGCTCATGGAGATCGTCTCGGGCGCCGAGGCCCTCAAGGGCTGAGCCCGTCGCGATACGCGGCCACCCCGGCCGGCAGGATGCGGAGGAATCAATGGACACCCAGATGAACATCGGCAAAATCACCCAGGTCATCGGCCCCGTGGTCGACGTCGAGTTTGCGGACACCCACCTGCCGTCGATCTACAACGCGCTGCAGGTCTCCAATCCGGCCATCAACGACCAGGCCTGGAACCTGGTGCTCGAAGTCGCGCAGCACCTCGGCGAAAAGACCGTGCGCTGCATCGCCATGGACGCCACCGAAGGTCTGGTGCGCGACATGGACGTGCGCGACACCGGCAAGGCGATCATGGTGCCGGTCGGTCCGCAGACCCTGGGCCGCATCATCAACGTCGTCGGCGAACCGGTGGACGAGGCCGGCCCGATCGAGGCCACGACCTTCTATCCGATTCACCGTCCGGCACCGGCCTTCACCGAGCAGGCGGTGGAGGTCGAGGCCTTCGAGACCGGCATCAAGGTCGTCGACTTGCTCGCACCGTATCCGCGCGGCGGCAAGATCGGCCTCTTCGGCGGCGCCGGCGTGGGCAAGACCGTCATCATCATGGAGCTG
>CAYVUV010000129.1:0-5908 GCA_964455095.1 uncultured Binatia bacterium (SeqCode) | reverse complement strand
CCCTCGTGGGGCAATTTCGGGCCGCCTCGTAGGCTCGCTCTGAAAATTTTACCATCCCGACCAGCGTGATTTGTAAGACCGGCTCAGCCCGGCCATTGCGGTCATTCTCTCGCTGCGGGTGAATCCCTGGCACGCACGTCGCACTGCCGCCCCCACAAGGAGGCGGGAGCGATGGATGCGATCACTGGGGTATTCGAAACGTATGCGGAGGCCCTTGCGGCGACGGACCGACTCGGTCCGATGATAGGCGCCGAGAATCTCAACGTCCTGACCCCGTCGTCCAGCGATCAAGACGTGCTGGACGTTCCCACCACCGAAGACATGCCGCCGGTGGGCGCCCCGATGGGAGCCACGGTGGCAGGAGCTCTCGGAGTCGCGGTGGCCCTCGCCATACCCGGTATCGGTCCGGTCGCCGGCCTCGGAGGCGCGGCTGCCGCACTGCTCGGGGCCCTGGGTGGTGTGGCCGGTTGGAAGGCGGGAGAGGCTGCCGACCGGGCGCTCTCCAACGGGGTGCCCGCCGATGAGTTGTACGTGTATCGCGATGCACTGCATCAAGGTCACAGCGTGGTGATCGCCATTGTCGATGACCCCGACCTCGAAGGCCCCGTGCGCGCCGCAATGGAGGCCGCGGGCGCCGAGAACATCGACGCGGCGCGCCATCGCTGGGGAATTGGCCTGCAAGACGCCGAGGCCGAAGAATACGACGAGGAAACGGCCGACGAGAACTGAGTTCTTTCGCGAAGAGTTCCCTGCGTGCAGTGCCATCCTGATGTCCGCCTGCCCGATGACTCCCCCGGCAACGCACCAATGGGCCTGTTCCGACCTACACTACTTCTAATTGTCACCGTTGCGTGCGCTGGGTGTACATACGACACCCACCCCTACTCGCGTGGAGCAGATATCCAACCCGCTGCTGTCGACGACGCCAATATCGACCACCGGTTGTTGCTCGTGGGTGATGCCGGGGCACCCGACCCGCGCGGTGAACCCAGCCTCGAAACACTAGCCGCTCAAGTGCGTCGATTGCCGGGACGCAGCACCATCGTGTTTCTCGGCGACAACGTTTACGAGCGCGGCATGCCGGAGTTGTCGACCGTTGCGCAGGACACCCAAGTGACGGATGCGGCGCACGAGTTGGTTCCTGGCGTGTTTGATAGTCGCGAGGAAGCGGTCCGCGAGATTGAAGCCCAGATCGCGACGGTGCGCGGGACCAGCGCGCGCGCCATCTTCATCCCCGGAAACCACGACTGGGATCAGTTCGAGGACACCGGCTGGATCCGCATCCGCGCACTGGGGGCCTACCTGGAAGGGGCCTCCGCGGACGGCACCAATGTCAGCCTGCGCCCTGAGGGCGGTTGCCCGGGACCCGTATCCATACCCCTGGGATCGAAGGCGATGCTGATTGTCCTCGATACGCAATGGTGGCTCGAGACGCGTTCCGCCAACAAACCAACCCCGGAGAAGAATCCGACCAACTGCGCGTACACCACGGAGAGCGCCGTGCAAGACGCGCTCCGCCAGCAGCTCGAGTCGGCCGCGGCGGAGAGCCGCGTGGCGATTGTCGCCGGCCATCACCCGATGGAAAGCGACGGACCGCATGGCGGCTTTACCGATTTTCGCACCCACGTCTTTCCGCTTCGAATGGCCGCCGCCTATGTGCCCCCGTTCGCCAAGTGGATCCCGCTCCCGGTGCTGGGCTCGATCGCCGTTGCCCTCCGCGCGCACAACTCGCCGAGCGTTCAAGACACCTCCAACGACGTGAATCGGCGCATGCGGTCGAGCCTGCTCCAGCCGATGGTTGAAGCGCAGCGCGCCGGGCATGGGCCGCTCGTCTATGCCGCCGGTCACGACCACAGTCTGCAACTGTTCGAAAGCACTCAGGGGCCGCGGTTCACCCTCGTCAGCGGGCTGGGATCGAGCGCCAAGACCTCCGCCGTCGGGCGCAACCGGCGCACGCTTTTTGCGCATGCCAACCCCAGCCATCCCGGCTTCATGATGATCGACTTCTACCGCAACGGCGCCGCGCGGCTCGCCGTCATCGAGCGCACGCCCGAGTTCCCGGACGGCGAATCGGTGTACACCATCGCGTTGACCGGCCCGGGTGGCCAGCGCGCCAGCGCGCCGCAACTGAGGATCGTCAGTGTCCGCCGGTAACGCCAACAGCGCGAGCCCCGCGAGCCTATCGCTGAGGCGTCGATGGTTCTTCGCCAGGCCGCTCTCGCGCATCCAGGCCGGGGAGGCGCGCCCGGTCGCCAACGCGGCTCTGACCCTCTTCTTGGTGATGATGGCGCATGCGCTGGTCGAGACCTCGCGCGACGCGTTGTTCTTGACCCATCTTCCGGCCACGCACCTGCCGTGGGTCTACCTCATGTTGGCGGTCCTGGCCCTGCTCAGCAGCCATGCGGCTGGGCGTGGCGGCGAGCCGGAATCAATCTGGCGCGGCCTGGTGATCAACCAGTGCATCGCCGGCGTCGGAACGCTGGCCTTTCTGGTTCTGCTGCGCGCCCCTCGGCAATGGATGTTCTACGGCCTCTACATCTGGGGCGGTTTGGCATCGACCCTGATCCTCATCCGCTTCTGGATGCTCTTCGATGATCGCTTGAACGCCAATCAGGCCAAGCGATTGTTCCCGCTCATCGCCGTCGGCCCCGTTGCGGGCGCGCTGGCCGGCTTTGGCCTGGCCGGGCTCGTCGCTCGTCGTTACGGCCCGCACGCCTTGTTGGCGGTGAGCAGCGGGCTGTTTTTCGCCGCTGCCGGCGCCAGCCTCGGCCTGCGCCATGCGTTCGTGGCCGGCACCGCGCCCGATGTCGGACCGCCGGCGAGCCCCACGCGCCCGCGCCGCCGCGTGCAGCGGCGCGGCGGCGACCATGCCTTGCGGACGGGATTCAGCGTCTTGTTTCGCGACCCGTATGTCAGCCGGGTCACGATGGTGATGCTCGCCGCCAGCGTGGCGGCCACGCTGAGCGACTACGCGTTCAAGACCGTCGTTGAGCGTGAGGTACCCGCGTCCCATCTGAGCAGCGTGCTCGCCAACAGTTACTTTGTCTTCAATCTGCTGTCGGTCGGCGCGCTGCTCGTGGTGGCGCCGATCATCCGGGTTCTCGGCGTGCCAACTGCCTTGGCATTGCAGCCTGCGCTGTTGGCCGCCGGCGGTATCGTGTGGGCCGTGGTCGGCGGACTGCCCGCCGTATTGTACCTCCGCGGCGTCGACGGAGCCCTGCGTTGGTCGCTGCACAAGACGGCCACCGAGCTGTTGTACGTGCCGATGTCGGCGCGCTTGCGCAGCGCAGTGAAGGCGGCCAGCGACGTGCTCGCGCATCGCGGGGGCCAAGCGTTGGCCTCGGTGGCCATCCTCGGCTTTGTCCTCCTCGGCCTGCCCGACTGGGCCGTCGGAGCCGCCGTCGTCGTGTGCGCAGCGGCATGGATCGCCGCGGCCACGTCGCTGCGCGGCCCGTACCTGGACCTCTTCCGCCAGACATTGAGCGCGGAATTCGTCGAGACGCGGCTCGAATTTCCAGAGCTCGATATCGCGTCGCTCGAGACGCTCGTGGCCGCGCTCAGCAGCACGAATGATCATCAGGTCATGGCCGCGATCGACCTGCTGCACGACACCGGGCGCGGACGGCTGTTGCCGGCGTTGATCCTCTACCATCCCTCGGCGCCGGTCGTGGTGCGCGCGCTCGAGCATCTCGATCGCAGCGGACGCGACGACCACTTGCCCATCGCCGCGCGCCTCCTTGCGTATGCCAGCCCAGCCGTGCAGGCGGCGGTGATCCGCTCCCAGGCCGCCGCGCGCCCGCAGCGCGACGTGCTGGAGCGCATGCAGCGCGCGCCTTCCGCGCCCGTCGCGGCAACCGCAATCGTCGCTTTGGCGGCGCATGACTGGCTCGACTCACGCACGGCCGCCGAAGAGCTCGAGCGGCTGATGGCGGCGGAGAACGAGGTCGCCCTCTACGTGGCCATGGCGCTGCGCGCGCACCCCTGGCCGCCCCTGCTGTCGTTGCTGATGCCGTTGGCTGCTGCCGAAGACGTCCGCACTCGCCGCGAAGCCATTGGCGCATTGGGCGCGCTGCACGACCCGCGAGCGTTGCCGGCCCTCATTGCAGCCCTGGGTGACCGCGAGATCCGCGAAGATGCGCGCACTGCGTTGTTGGCGGCGGGCGACCCGTGCTTTGCAGCGCTGGAAAGTGCCCTGGCCGATCTTCGCTTGCCGCCGGCGGTACGGGTGCATTTGCCGAGAACCATCTCGCGCCTCGGCCATCAGCGCGCGGCCGATCTTCTGCTCCGCCAGTTGCTGGCCGAGCCGCGCGGAATGGTGCGCTTCAAGATTCTCCGCGGCCTCGGCCGCATGGTCGCAACGCACCCCGACCTGACACTCGACGACGCGGTCCTCGATCGCGTCATCTCCCAGTCGCTCACCCACCTGTTGGAGCACGCGCATTGGTCGATTCTCCTCGCGCAAGGCGCAGCCGAAGAGCCGGCGCGACGGACCGTGGGGCACGAGCTGCTGGCCGAGCTGATCCATGACAAGCAGGTTCTGGCACTCGAGCGGCTCTTCCGTAAGCTCGGGCTGCGCTATCGCGACGAGGATGTCGCGCAGATCTACCGCGGCCTGCTCAGTGAGGACGCGGACCTGCGCTCGAGCAGCCGAGAGCTGCTCGAAATGCTGCTGCCGCCGCCCCTTCGCGCTGTCGTCGTCGCCCTGACGGATGATCAGCCAGAGGGAGCTCGTCTGGCGGCCGGCGCACGTTTCTACACCCCACCGCCCCTCTCGTACGACGAGCTCATCACATTGCTGACCACGCAGCCGAGCCAAAGCGTGGCGGATCTCGCCTCCAATCATGCCGCCGAGCTCGGCCTGCCCGGCGGCCGCGAATGGTCGCGAGTCGGATCAGCTCACGGGCTGCCTCTCCGGCACCATCCGGAGAGTGCACCACGCCTTCAATCATCGGCCTGGAGGGCGACGGCATGAGGCAATACCTGCCGCTGGTAGGGCCGATGGAGCGCGCGCTCCATCTGCGCTCGCTGCCCTTTCTGCGCGAATTGGAGGCCGCGGAGCTGGCGGCCTGTGCGCAGCTGGTCGAAGAGGTGCAACTGCGCCGCGGCGCGGTGCTGTACGGGCCGCGCGAGGGGGTCCCGGCGGTCTACCTGGTGGTCGATGGTCATGTTCAACTGGAGCGCGGCGGTCTCATCGTCGACCGCCTCGGCCCGCCGCACATGGTCGGCCTGGTGGAGCTTCTCGCCGGTGGACCGACTGTACGGCGCGGGGTGGCCGAAACAAATCTCATCGCCCTCGCCATCGACAGCGGCGAGCTGTTCGACCTGCTCGAGGATCGTTTCCCGGTGTTTCTGCAAGCCCGGCGAGCGCTCGCCGAACAAGTGGCTCGGCTGCAAGCGAACGTGAACCACTGCCCGGCGCCCCGAGCCGCCGCGATCGCGTCCCCGTTCGCCGAGCGCCTCGGCGCCACCGAGCGTCTCCTGATGCTGCGGCGCACGCCGTTGCTGCACGGCATAGGCCTCGCCGTTCTGGCGGCACTGACCGACGACGACTCCCAAGTCGCCTTTTCCGCCGGCGAGCCATTGTGGCACTGCGGCGACGAAGCCAAGTTTCTCGCCGTCGTGGTACGCGGCAACATCCGGTGTACGTCCGAGGATTCACGTCTCGCATTCGGGGTTGCACCCGGCGGCATCGTCGGAGCCGACGCGGCCTGCGGCGGCGGGCCGCACCGTTTCGGGGCCGTGGCCGAAGAGGACGCGTCAGTGCTGCGCATCGACACCTCGCTGCTCATCGACCTGGCCGAGGATCACTTCGATCTGGGGCTGCGAATGCTGGCGCACTTGGCAGGGGAAGTCCTGCGCCTGGAGGACTGCAGTGCAATCCGTTGAGGACCAATGATGATGACTCGAC
>CAYVUV010000128.1:0-17793 GCA_964455095.1 uncultured Binatia bacterium (SeqCode) | reverse complement strand
CGATCGAGACGGACATCGAGTTGCAACAGGTCGATCGGATCGTGCGCGCGATCGAGCAAGACCAGCCGAACGATACGGCGTTGGAGGCCCGTCTGTGGCCCATCGTGCAGGAGGTGCTGCGCGATCCCCCCCGCCTGGCTCCCAAGGCCGACGGAGCGCTCCTTTTGATCGAGACCACCACGGTGACGCGGCAGACTGTCCCGGTCGGCACGGACTACGTGTTCGACGACATCCCGCCCGGGCGGTACACGCTGATCGCCAAGTCTCCGGAGGAGGTCAAGCAGCCGAAGGTCTGGCTCATACCGTTCGATATCGCGGTCGGCGAGCGGCTCGATCTGCCGCTCGGTACGCTGCGCGACGGCACGCTGGCCAAGCTCGTGGAAGATATTCTGGTCGGCAAGGTGCCGGCGACCCTGCCGTAGCGGTGGTGGGGTGGCGGTGGACTTCGAGCCGGCCGTGGTACTAGGCTGCCGTCGAAATATTCCAACCCTCACGGTGCGGCGATGGACTTTGGACTGAGTGACGAACAGGAGCAGTTGCAGGGCTCGGTGCGGGAGTTTCTGGCGCGCGAGTGCCCGCCGGCGTTTGTGCGCGAGGTGGCCAAGCACGACGACGGCTATCCGCGCGCGCTCTATGCGCAGATGGCGGCGCTCGGATGGACGGGGCTCGTCATCCCCGAAGCGCACGGCGGCAGCGGGCTCGGGCTGCTCGACCTGGCGCTGTTGCTCGAGGAAATGGGCCGCGCCGCACTGCCGGGGCCATTCTTCTCATCCGCCGTGCTCGGCACGCTGGCGCTGACGTACGGCGGCACCATCGCGCAAAAGCGGGCGTGGCTGCCGAAGCTGGCGAGCGGCGCGGTCGTCGCGACGCTGGCACTGCTCGATGCTGGAGATCGACTCGACGCGGAGGGCGTCAAGACGCGGGCGCGCAAGTCGAAGGGCGGCTACCGCTTGTCGGGCAACATGATGTTCGTCACCGACGCGCAGGTGAGCGATCTGCTCATCGCGGTCTTCCGCACCCGCGGGCGCGGCGAAGACGGGGTGACCTCATTCCTGGTACCGCGCGACACGCCGGGAGTCGCCATCAGGCCGCTCGAGAGCGTCGATCTCACGCGGCGTTCCTGCGAGGTCGAGTTCCGCGACGTCGAAGTGCCGGCGTCGGCCGTCCTCGGCGCCGAAGGCAATGGCTGGAAGGCGATCGCCAGGGTTCTCGACGCGGCCGCCGTCGCCCTGGCCGCCGACAGCCTCGGCGGCGCCGAGCGGGCGCTCGAGATGGCCGTCGAGTACGCCAAGGTGCGCGAGCAGTTCGGCCGCCCGATCGGCTCGTTCCAGGCTGTGAAGCATCTGGCGGCCGAGATGGTCGCCGAGATCGAGCCCTCGCGCTCCCTGGTGTGGTATGCCGCCTACGCGCACGACACCCTGCCGCGCGAGGCGGCGAAGGCCGCATCGATGGCCAAGGCGCGGCTCAGCGACGTCTACAGCCGCACGGCGAACCGCGCCGTGCAGATCCACGGCGGCATCGGCTTCACCTGGGAGCACGACATGCACCTGTGGTTCAAGCGCGCCAAGTGGAACGAGTACGCCTTCGGCGACGCGACCTACCACCGCGAACGGCTGGCGCGGCTCGCGAAGGTGTGAAGGAGCCGCCGCTTCGGCTCACCAGAGCGGCTGGCCTTCGCGGCGCACGAGGGCGTGGAACGCCTCGGTGAGGCGTTGCGTGATCGGCCCCGGCTTGCCGTCGCCGATCGGACGCCCGTCGGCGGTGGTGACGGGCATGAGCTCGGCGCCGGTTCCGGTGACGAATGCCTCGTCGGCCGTGTAGAGGTCGTAGCGCGTCAGGCGCGATTCGGCAGCGGGAATGCGCGCCTCGCCCGCTAGCTCGAGGATGACGCCGCGGGTGATGCCGCCAAGTGCCCCGTCCTGCGGCGACGGTGTCAGCAGCTGGCCGCCGCGCGTGACGAAGAGATTGTCGGCGGTGCATTCGGCGATGAAGCCCTCGGCGTTGAGCATGATCGCTTCGTGCGCCCCGGCCTGTTGGGCGTCGATCTTGGCGAGGATGTTCTTCAGGTAGTTGAGCGACTTGATGCGCGGATCGACGGCCTCGTGCGAGACCTGCCGCGTCGCCGAAGTCATGACTTTGATGCCGCCGGCGTAGAGCTCGCGCGGGTAGACGCGCACGTCGTTGACGATGATGATCACGCTCGGGCGCGGACAAGAGAGCGGATCGATCCCCAGCTCGCCGACGCCGCGCGTGACAACCAGGCGGATGTAGACATCGTCGCGCCGGTTGCGCCGCACGGTTTCCTCGACCGCGGCGCGCATCTCGGCCCGCTCGAGCGGAATCTTCAGCGCCAACGCCTGGGCCGAGGCGTAGAGGCGATCGATGTGCGCGTCGTGCCTGAAGATTCGCCGACTGTATGCTCGGATGCCTTCGAACACGCCGTCGCCGTAGAGCAGGCCGTGATCGAAGACGGAGACTTTCGCCGTGTCGCGATCGTAGTACGTGCCGTCGATGTAGATCTCCATGCGCTCCTCGCTGTTGGTGGCGGCGAGTAGCGTTGCCGGTTCGGGCGGGGCGGTCAAGTGCCCCCGGTCGATTCGATTCCGCTGGACGTGGAAAGTGTGCGGTCAAACAGTGTCTGCTTGCGCGGGCCTGTTCACTTGACGGGGGGAAAGCGCGGCGGACGCTTCTCCAGGAAAGACACCACCCCCTCGCGGAAGTCCGGACGACGGAAGCTCTCCAACATCAACCCGAGCGCTTCGTGATCGGCCTCGCCGAGCGAGGCGGTGAGGTGCTGGTAGACCTGGCGCTTCATGATCGCCATCGAGGTTGGCGAGCAATGGGCGGCGAGATCGGCGACGTACTGCTGGGCGAACGCGAGCAACTCGCCGTGCGGGACGACCCGATTGACGAGGCCCATGCGCGCCGCTTCCTCGGCGTCGATCTTGCGCGATGAGAACAGCAGATCGAGGGCATGCGCCGGGCCGATCAACCGCGGCAGGATCCAGCTGCTGCCCCATTCGGCGATCAGACCGCGGCGGGCAAACGCGGTCATGAACGAGGCCTGGTCGGAGGCGAAGCGCAGGTCGCAGCAGGCGACGATCGGGATCGCCATGCCGGCGACGGGGCCGTTGACGGCGGCGATGATCGGCTTGCGTATCGACATGAGGTACGTGTAGGTGCCGCGAAACGAGTCGCCCATCGCAGCGTCGCCGGGATCGGCGTCGAGCGCGGGCGGCGTCTGCGCCGGCCCCTGGCCCTCGGTGATGCCGCGCAGCAAATGGAGATCGGCGCCGGCGCAGAAGCCGCGCCCGGAACCGGTCACGATGATCGCGACGACGCGTGCATCCTCCTCCGCCTGCGCCAGGGCGTGCTTGACCTCGGCGCCCATGCGGTCGGTCCAGGCGTTGAGCTGCTTCGGGCGATGCAGCGTGATCGTCGCCGCGGGTTCCGAAACTTGGTATCTCCTCGTACATGCCTTCCTCCGTATTTGCTCTCGGTACGCGGCCTCAGCCGCATGGGGTGACAGTACCAGTCGCGGCGTCGCCAAGCACACGGCAGCCAGTGATGGCAGGCCGGTGAACGCCGTGCGCGTGCAGATCGCGGGCGTGTCGACGCTCGAGGACGCGCTGATGGCCGAGCGCGCCGGCGCCGATGCGCTCGGCTTCACCGTTCGCCTGCCGCACGGCGTGCACGACGGCCTGACCGAGGCCAAGGCGCGCGGGATCATCGCCGCGCTGCCGCCGTTCATCACCAGCGTCGCGATCACGTATGTCGACAACGCCCGCGAGGCGGCCGACCTCTGTCGCTATCTCGGCGCCGGTGCGCTGCAGCTGCACGGGCCGTTTCCCACCCAGGAGCTGCCATTGATCAAAGCGGCGCTGCCGCATTTGAAGATCATCCGCGCCGTGCATGTCACCGGACCGGAAGCGATCGCGCAGGCGCGGGCACTCGAGCGCCGCGTCGACGCGCTCATTCTCGACACCTACGATCCCGCCACCGACCGCGGCGGCGCCACCGGCAAGGTGCACGATTGGGCCATCAGCCGTCAGATCGTCGAACGTTTGCGGGTGCCGGTCATCCTCGCCGGCGGACTGACGCCCGACAACGTCGCGGAAGCCATTCGCCTCGTGCGTCCCTGGGCGGTTGACGTGCACACCGGCGTCGAGGATGCGGATGGCACGCGCAACGACGACAAGGTGCGGGCGTTCGTCGCCAAGGCGAAAAGTGCCGGCGACTAGACGGCGTTACCCCACATCGCCGTAGAGCTCGCGCCGCAAGTCGATGACGAGATTCGTTCCGTCGAGCCGCATATGGCGCGGATTGTAGTCCGCATGGTGGATGGCGAGCGCGATCTCGGCGGGTGGGACATCCGCCGGCGTGACGAACCCGGCGATGCCGGCTTCGTTGGTGACCACCTTGGCGACGACTTGATCGGTGTGGGTCCGCACCAGTATTTCGACCCCGGCGATCGGCGGCTGCTCGCCGGAGAGGTCCGGGTCGTTGTCGAGCACGCGGAGGCGCGCCGTGCGCCCGTCGGCGGCCGGCTCGACCTCCACCGCCAGATCGCGCAACCAGATCATCGGCTCGCCGGTGATGGCCTTGATGCCGATGCGCTCCGGATGACGCGCCGGATTGGCGCCCAGCGCGGTGTTCTGCGCGGCCATGCCGTGATCGCTGGTGAAGACGAACAGGGTCGAGTCGAGCAGTCCCTTGGCGTCGAGCAGATCCAGCACCTGGCCGAGGCGCTGGTCGGTCTCTTTGATCGCCGTGCGCAGCCCGTCGCCGTGCGGGCCGTACTCATGGCCGGCGCCGTCGGTGAGGGTGAACTCGTGGGCAGTCAATACCGGTGGCGGGTGCGAGGGATCGTCGAACAGCACCGAGACCTGCGCCATGCCGCGCGCGTCGAGCACGGCCTCGCGGTGCACGGTCTCGTGCCCTTCGGCTCCGTAGCGCGTGTGAATGGCGGTGGCGAACTCCGCGGTCAGCGCGCGCAGCCGATCGCGCGGGCCCACCACCCGTCCCTCCAGCGCCGCGTGGTCGGCGCCGCGGCCCTGCGGCTCGTGGATGTTGGCGGTGAACGCGGCTGGGCCGAGGACGCGGTGGAACGCCTCGTAGAGCGTTTCGACGCCGGTGGACAGGTAGCGCTCGGTCATCATGCCCTCGGCCTGCGGCACCAGCGGCCGCCGGGCGGCGCGGTCGTAGTACGTCGGATTGACGATGTCGTGATGCCCGCACCAGGCACCGGTGAACAGGGCGCTATGGCTCGGCCAGGTGATGGTGGGGAAGTTCACTGTCGAGCCGAAGCGAAACCGCGCCGCGCGGTCGAGCAGCCGGCGCAGGTTGGTGATGATCGGGTCGCCGCGGTCGAGCAAGTGCTGCAGTTCGCTGTTGCTGAGTCCATCGAAGATCACCACGTACACGCGCGCCGGCTGCTGCGCGTCGCGATCGAGGATCTCGTCCAGCACGCGCCCGTCCTGTCGTTGCAGCAGCACGTCGGCGGCGACGCCGCGCTCGCTTGCCGTGCGCCCGGTCCAGTCGCGGCCGTCGACGAGAGGAAAGCCCATCAGGTGACAGATCGTCGGTGCGACGTCGATATGCCGCGGCGCAGATTCGTAGAGACCGGGGGCAATGCCGGGGCCGGCAAAGGCGAGGGGAGCACGCGACTGGACGATATCGAGGGCGCCGTGCGATCCGGGCTGAAGGCCGAACGCGTAACAGCGCGGGCTGACGATGAGGTCGGGTGCGTACGGGCTATCGAAGAGCTGTGCGATGCGCTCGTACGCATAGGGGTAGCTCACCTGCTCGGGCTCGATGAATGCGGAGTTGACGTCCTCGGTCGGATGGCCCGACGCGGCCGCGGCCTGCAGCTCTTCGGCACATGTCGCGATCGGCGTGTGGCGCTGATCGGCGATCGGATTGACACCGATCTGTTCGACAATGCGGAACTCCGCCCGACCGTCGATGCGCAGACGCTCGAATCGCACCATTCCGCGGGCTGCCCACACCTCGTAGGCTGCGTCGCGATGTGTGATCACCAGATCGACATGGCCCGCCGCCTCGGCATCGCGCAGCAGCGCCAGGATTGCCCGGTTGCCCGATTCCTCCTGGTTGTGATCTAAACCTTGCCCACCCTGGCGCTCGGGGCCCATCGGCTCGCCCATCGCTCGCTCCTCTGCCAGCCTTGTACCTGGCCCCCGACAACAGGGGAAGCACCGACCGCTCGTCGAAAGGAACCTGACATGGCCCGCTTGCCCTACGTCGATCCGGCCACCGCGCCCGAGGCGGTGCGCACCGTTTTGGAGCGCTTGCCCGTCAACCTCAACATCTTCCGCATGATGGCCCACGCCGAGACCAACCTGCGGCCGCTACTGCGCCTGGGGACATCGGTCCTCACCGAGCAACAGCTCAACGCCACGCTGCGCGAGCTCGCCATCCTGCGCGTTGCACAGCTGTCGCCGGCGCGTTACGAGTGGGTGCAACACGTGCCGATTGCCAAGGCGACCGGCGCGACCGACGCCCAGATCGCCGCGCTCGAGAACGGCGAGCTGAGGGCTGCCTGCTTCAATGCGGACCAACAGCTCGTCTTGCAGTTCACCACCGAAGTTGTGCGCGATGTCCGTGCCTCGGACGCCACCTTCGCCGCCGTCGCGGCGCGCTTTTCGCCGCGCGAGATCGTCGAGCTCATCCTCGCCATCGGGTTCTACATGACCATGGCGCGGCTGATGGAGACCACCGGGATCGATCTCGAGGCCGCGGCCGGCGCGACCGTGTACGAGCACGCCAAGCGCGTCGGGTTGACGGGCGGCGGCGATTCCGGCGGTGACTAAACTGTCGTACGAGGTCGTCGTCCGAAGGAGGGTGTCCGGTGCCGTTTGATCCGTTTGTCTCGATGGTCGACATGGTGGCGGCCGTCAAGCGCAAGGCGATCTCCCCGGTGGAGCTGCTGCGCGCGTACCTCGATCGCATCGAGTGCTTCAATGGCGAGCTCAACGCCATCGTCACCCTGCACGCGGACCGCGCGCTCGACGAGGCGCGAACCATCGAGCGGCGCATCATGGCGGGTGAAGACCCGGGGCCGTTGGCGGGGCTGCCGTTTGCCGTCAAGGATCTCGAAGACGTCGCCGGCATGCGCACGACCTTCGGCTCACCGTTGTTCGCAGACAACGTGGCCCAACGTGACTCACTCCAGGTCGCGCGCCTGCGCGCTGCGGGCGCGTACCCGATCGGTAAGACGAATACGCCGGAGTTCGGCGCGTACATGCAGACCAGCAACGCGGTCTTCGGCATCACGCGCAATCCGTGGAACCTCGCGCGCACCCCGGGCGGCTCCAGCGGCGGCGCCGCCGCGGCCCTGGTCGCCGGCCTGGTGCCGCTCGCGACCGCGTCGGACGGCGGGGGCTCGATTCGTCACCCGGCGGCGTTCACCGGCTGTGTCGGGCTGAAGCCGAGCTTCCGCCGCGTCGCGATGCGTGCGAACCCCGTCCTCACGTTCGACGACACGGCCGTGTGGGGGCCGCTGACGCTGACCGTGCGCGATGCGGCGCGAATTGCCGACGTGACCTTCGGCCCGCACGAGGAGGATCCCGACGCGCTGCCGGCTCCGATGGGGTCCTACGAAGACGCACTCGATCGAGTGTTGCCGCCGCTGCGCGTCGGCTACTGTCCGGACCTCGGGTGCTTCGTGCAGCCGGACGTCGCGCGCGAGGTCGAAGCAGCGGCGCACGCCGTGGAGGGTCTCGGTCACCGCGTCGAGCTCTACAACCAACCGCTGCCCTTTGTCGGCAAGGCGTGGAGCCTGCTCGGTGCCGTGACGGAGTACGTCAAGCACAGCGACCTCCTCGGTGGGGATCTCGACCTTCTCGATCCGATGATCCGCGACGGGCTTGCCCGCGTGCAATCGAGAGCAGCCGACGATCTCGCCTATTGCTATCGCCGCCGCACCGAACTGGTCGCGTGGACGGCTGCCGCCTTCGAGCGCTTCGACGTCTTGCTCATGCCGACGCTGCCGCTCGAGGCGTTTCCCGTCGAGTACATTCACCCGCTCGAGATCGCCGGCCGAGCGATCAAAATCCACGACGCCTTTCCTTTTACTCATCCTTTCAACCTGAGCGGTCACCCGGCGCTGTCGCTGCCGGCCGGCATGACCGATGCGGGCTTGCCGGTCGGAGTCCAACTCGTCGGGCGGCGTTTCCGTGAAGACGTGCTGTTGCAGTTGGCGCAGCAGTTCGAACAAGCGCGGCCGTGGCAGATGACACCGGCCCGATATCGGTAGGGGTATCGCATGGACATTGCCGCACTGCGAGAGCGCTTCGAATCGGTGCCATACGCCACGAGTCTGGGCATCCACGTCGAAGACGGCGCCCTCGATCGGGCGCGGATTCGCGTGCCGTACAAGGACGAAAACTCGAACCCCGGCCGCGCCTTGCACGGCGGGGTGGCGGCGTCGACGATCGACATGGCGGGGGCGCTGGCGGCGTGGACGGGCGTGGACGCCAACGCCGCTCTCGAGTGCGGCACGCTCGACTTGAGCGTGAACTATCTCGCTGCTGCGATCGGCGAGGACATCGTCGCGACGGCGGAGGTGCTGCGGCGCGGCAAGGAGATCGTGTACAGCGCCGTCGACGTGCGCACCGACGCCGGCAAGCGCATCGCCACCGGCCTTTCGACCTATCGTCTGTTCGATCGCGCGGCGAGCCCCGGGGCGGCCGAGCGCCAGCGCAGTACGGTGACCCCGGTCTCCAACGGAGGAGCCGGGGAGGTGGCGAAGGGGGCAAATACCTTCGTCATGCTGCCCTTCATCGCTCGCCTCGGCATGCAGGTCGAGCGCGCCCACGACGGCAACGCGATCCTCGCCATGCCTTTCCTGCCCGCGCACGGCGATGCCGACGGTGCACCGCACGAAGGCGCGCTGGCGGCGTTGATCGATACGACCGGCGCCCTGGCTTCGTGGTCGATCACCGGGCTCAACTTCAGCTACAAGGCGTCGACCGTCGGTCTCCACGTCAACTACCACGACCGCGCGCCGGGCGAAGCGGTGCTCGCCGACGCGCGTACGGTGCGACGTAACAACGAGATCTTCCTCAATCACGTGACGGTACGCGCGCGCGCCAGTGGACGGGTCGTGGCGACGGGATCGGTTACGTACCGGATCGTCGTTCCAGATTGAGGCGGCGCACGGCGACGTCGCCGAGGAACAACAGCATCGCCAGGGGCAGCAGAAACGCGTCGAGCGGGAAGGAGGCGCGCCGCGTGCCGGCGCTGCGCTCGGCGATCTCGCGAGCACTGGGGTTGAGAGTGCCGCCCGTTTGCTCGGTCAAGGTGGTCAAGAGGCCGAGGTCGGGCTCCGCGCGACGGTGCTCGTCGAGCGGCTCGTCCTCGTCGGCCGGAATCGACACCAGCGCCGTGTGCTGCGTGACCTGGTGGGCGTCCTGCCGCCGGATGATCGTCAGCGGAAAGCGGCCGGCTGGAATGTCTGCCAGTTGGGCGGTGAACCGCCGCGGCTCTTGTGCGACCAGACTCACCTCGCGCGTCGCCGTGTCGCTGAGGTGCAGTCGGGCCACCAACACCGCGCGGTCGGCCGCGGGTCCGAACGCCTGCACGGACAGCTCGACCAGGCCGTCGTGCCGGCGGGCATCGATGGCGTAATCGCCCTCCGCCCGCTCGCGTGCCGTCCAGTGCACGAGTTGCGACCAGAACTTGCCGAACTCCTCCCATCCGAGCCATTGTTCGGCGTCCTCCGACGGGCTGGCGGTGTAGGCAGCGACGCGACCGAGCCCGTATTGCCAGACGGCGAGGATCGGGTCGCGCCGTTCCAAGCGGCTGACTTGCAGCAGCACTTCCGAGCCGTCTTTGGGGCGCGCGTAGGCGTACCCCGCCAAGGGCGGCATCGACTGTTCGTCGATGCCGCGCAGCATCTGGCTGCGGCGGCCTGCCTGCGGGTAGAACTCCTCGGCGCCATGGGCCAGCGACCCGAGGGCGCGCGTCGCATCGCGCAGCATGAGATCGGGCAATGTCTGGGCGTCCTCGGCGTAGTGGAACTCGCCGCCGGTGCCTTCGGAGATCTCGCGCAGCAGCTTGAGGTTGACGGTATTGTCGCCGATGCGAATTGTCGTGACGCTGATCTTCGCGGCGCCGATCTCCTGGATCAGCGCGCGGTACTCGTCGAGCGCCGAGCGGTTGGTGTCGCCGTCGGTGAGCAACACGATGTGGCGCCGGTTGACCCGCGAGGCGGCAAGCTGACTGCGCGCCGAGACCAGCGCGTCGTAGAAATCGGTGCCGCCGTTTTCGACCAGGCGGGGAATGAGTGATTCGAGTGTGGCGCGGTTGTCGCGCAAGGGTTTGAGAGACGAGATCTCGTGGGGCTGGGAATCGAAGGCGATCAAGCCGACCAGATCCTGATCCTTCAGCTGGCGGATCACGGCGAGGGCGGCCTCTTTCGCGTAGCGCAGCTTCTCGCCGTCGCGCACGGTGGGGAGGCGGCTGTTGTACCCCATGCTGTTCGATCGATCGATGACGATGAACAGGCCGAGCGGTTCGCGTGTGCCCTGCCGCGGACGCCGTGGCTCGAGCGTGACCGGCAGCAACTGCTTGAGTGGCGTGCGGGTGAATCCCTCGTCGCCGTACGTCGCCGCTCCGCCGGCGACAACCAGACCGCCGCCGTGCTCGCGGACGAACTCTTCGATCAGGCGCAATCCGGCGACTGGCAGCTGCGCCGCCGTGACGTCTTCGAGGAGCACGCCGTGAAAGGTGAGCAGGTCGTCGAGAGTGCGCGGCAGTTGCTCGGGCGTACGCACCTCGGTCTCGACGTTCTTGCGCGCCAGCGAGACCGCGAGCGGCGAATGGCGGCGCGGCGTGATCAACAGGAGCCGCGTCTTGCCGCGTACGGTGATGCCAATTTCGCGCGCGTTGTTCGCGGCAATCGCGTCATCGGTCGCCTCGAGCCGTGCCCGCAGGCGATGGCTGCCCACGCCAGTCAGGTGGGCAGGAAGCTCGATCGTGTTGGGGCCGGGTTGCAGCTCGACGGCCGCGCTCTCCATGGTCTCGCCGTCGAGTTGCAGCGTCAGGACGGCCGATCGCAAGCTGCCCGTGTTGTGTGCGACGACGCGCAGCGGAATGACATGGTTCTCGGCGACGACCGCGGGCGCGACCACCTTTTCGATGCGGACGTCGGCCTTCTGTTCGTGCGGCGGGACGGCGGCGTCGACGCGCACCGCGGTTTCGAGCAGGCGCGGCAGTTGGCGGCGACTGTCGGAGCCGGTCTCGTTGCCGTCGGTGACGAGGAGTAACCGCCGCGTTCCGTCGGGGGGGAACAGCGCGACCGCAGTCTCGACGGCGCGGTCGAGCGCCGTGCCGCCGCGCGTCGCTGACGGCGGCAGCGCCGCGAGCCGAGTCGGCGGACCCGGCGGCTGCACCAGACTGATGTCGTCCCCGAAGGCGACGATGCCCAACTCGTCGCCCGGAGCGAGGGCGCCGACCACTTCGTCGAGATAGCGCTTCATCCACTCCCGGCCGGCGCTGTCGATGCTCGTCGAGACGTCGACCGCGGCGATCAGGGTGAGGCGGTCGCTCGGCAGGAGCGTCGTGAGGCGCACGCCGCCCAGCGCGAGGATCAGCGCGACGAATGCGCCGCAGCGCAGCCAAGCCGCACGGTGGCTGCCGTGTGGGCGCCAGAGGAGAAAGAGGGGCGCGGCGAGAACCAGCGCCAGAACCCAGGGGCGCAGCGCGCTGATGCCGAGGGCCGCCGGGTGCGCGAGGAGGTAGCTGAGGCTGGGACGATGCATTACGCCTGGCGCGCCGCCACCAGCCATTCGAGAGCGAAGAGCACTGCGGCGAGCGCGTAGAGCCAGGTGTCGAATGTCGCTGCCGGATGCGCCGAGGTCGCCGCCGTTTGCTGGGGCGGCGGCGGGTGCGCATGCGCGCGGGCGCGTCCGATGTCTGACTCCGCTGGATCGAAGAAGTTCGCAAACAATCGCCGCACCGTTCCATCAGCGGTGACGCGATACTCGCCGGCATGGAGGGCCGCGATGCTGACGGGCTTCGCGGCGGGTACTTCGGTCGTGTGACCGAACGGATCGGAGACGTGGCGCGCTAGTGCCGGCAGGCCGGCGACGAGATGGACATCGCCGGTGCGCACAACCGTGACGGCCGGGTTGGATGGCGCCAGCCAATCGAGCAGGCTGAGGAAGAACAGCAGCATCTGAACGTTGTCGGGGGCCAGCAACGGCGTGGCGCCCAGATCGAAGGCAATGGCGGCAACGCGGCGGCCGCGGCGCTCGCCGGCAAACGCCAGCGGGATGCTGCGGCCGTCGCGGCGCGAGCTCAGCAGCGTATCGGCCCAGGGTGGCGGCGTCATGAGTTGTACCGGACCGACCGGGAATGCCACCTGCGGGCGCAGCGTGGTCAGCACCGGATGGTGCTCGTCCCAATCCATGATCGGCAGCTCGGGCACCTGGCCTTGGAGCGTGAACCACTCGTTGCCTTTGTCTGGGAACAGGTAGAGGCTCGGGCCGGCCGGATCGACCTCGGGCACAAAGTGTTGGAAGAGCAGCACGTCAGCGGCGGTGGGGGCGCGTGTGTAGTCCGCCGGGGTGGTGAAGCGGAACTCGAGCTGCGGGGTGGCACGGGCGATTCGCTCCAGCTCGGCGTGCAGCGGGGACGGCTCGGATACGACCAGTACCCGGATTGAGTGCGTGGGTCGGACCCAGCCGTAGGCGTGGTTGTCGCTGGCCAGTGCATCGTCGCCTTCGAGAAACGCGTGCACGACGCCGGGACGCGGAAACCCTTCGATCGGGATGCCGCGAATACCGCGCGGCGTGAGCGAGAAGCCTCGCCGACTGAGGACCTGATCTTCCAGCGCCACGGTGAGCGAACCGTGCGCCTCGCGATGGGAGAAGTTGCGGATGACGATGTAGGCGCGCGCGTCGCGATAGTCCTGGAAACGGCCCTGGGAGATCTGCAGAGCATCGATGGCGAGGTTGTCGTCGGTCTCTCCCACCTGGACGATGCCGATCCGTTCCGGCCACTGCGGGTTCAGACTGGACGGCGGCACATCGGTGAAGAGCTCGATCTGCGCCGGCAGATCGGCCCGCATCGCGACGCGCTCGGCGACAGCCAGGGCGACGTCGAGGTTGGTGCCGGTATCCAGCGGGGCCAGCGCGCGCAGCTGGCGCAAGAGTTCCGCGTGATCGCGCGAGAAGGGCGTTATCACACGTGCCTGTTCGGCGGAGGTGATCAGCATCGCTTCGTCGTCGACCGGCAACGCCTCCAAACGCTGGCGCAGTGCATCGCGGGCCAGGTCGAAGCGCGTCGCCTGCCCTTCACGTGCCTGCATGCTGGCGGACAGGTCGAGCACGAACACGTGGCGAGCGACGGGGTGCGGCCCGAGGCGACCGCGTAGAAAAGGGCGCGCGAGGCCAGCGATCAGCAGGCTGAGAAGAGCAAACTGGAGAAGAAACAGCAGATCGGGTTGGAAGCGCGTCGGCTGCGGTGTGACTTCGGGCACGGTTTCCCAGAACAGCAACGAGGGGACGTCGACGCGATTGCGACGTCGCTCCCACAGGTACAGCGCAACGAGGACGAGAAAGAGGGCGGAACAAAGCCAGGCCGCGGGGTTGAGAAATCCCATGCCTATTGTACGAGACCGGCGCGCGGCAGGTCGGCGAACATGCAGGCCTCGAGACCTCGCGCGGTGTCTGCCCTGGCAAAGGTGATGGCGCGCGCTTCGCACCAACGCTTCAGTTCGGCGAGGTGTTGCTCGAGCGCCGCCGCGTATCGGGCGCGATGGCTCTCGGTGAGATCGATGATGCGCTCACGGCCGGTCTCGGAATCGCGCAGTCTGACGCGCCGCGGCAGGTCGCGCGCCGCTTGTTCGTGCGGGCCCAGGACCCGCAGCGCCGCCACTCCGCAGCCGCGCGCGCGCAGAGTTTCCAGCGCCGTTTGGTAAACCAATGGAGGCACGAGGAAATCTGACAGCACGACGGCGAGGCCGGGGCGCGGCAGGCGGCGGGTGTAGGCCGCGATCCCGACATCGAGTGCGGTTGGACCCGACGGGTGGAGCGCGCCAAGGAAGGCCGCGATGTTTGGGAGCCGGCGCAGATGTCGAAACGGTGGCGAGATCGGGCCGACGGCACCGTCGGCGCCGATGGCGGCGATTTGAACCGGATCCTGCTGGCGCAGGGAGATGTAGGCGAGACTGGCAGCGAGCGCGGTGGCAAATGCGAGCTTGCCGTCCGCCGCCGGGGCGCCCATCGAGGCGCTGGTATCGATCAGGATGTGCAAGACGGTCTCGCGTTCGGCGCGGAAGGTCTTGACCATCAACTGGTCGAGCCGGCCGTATGCGTTCCAATCGCAGTAGCGCAAGTCGTCCCCGGGCGTGTACAGCTTGTGGTTCGCGAGCTCCAACCCATTCGGCTGTGTGCCGTGCGGCACCGGAGTATTGCCCGGCCGCGTGCCGACATGCCGGCGAATGACCAGTCGCAACCGCTGGAGTCGGTGCAAGAAGGCCGACTCGCCGACCGCGTGGAGCGCAGTCGGCCGCTCAGCGATGGAGCCGCTTGGCGGCATGCAGAAGCCGTTCGATCAGCGCGCGCGGGTCGATGCCGTCGGCGTGCGCGGCGAAGTTGAGCACCAGGCGGTGATTGAGGGCGGGGACAGCGACGCGGTCGATGTCGGCGAAGGTGACATTGGCGCGTCCGGCCAGCAACGCCTGCACTTTGGCCGCCAGCAGCAGCGCCTGGCCTCCGCGCGGGCTCGAGCCGAAGCTCACGTAGCGATCGATCGATTCGTCGGCCGGCAACGGCACGGGGCCAGGCGGGGCGAATTTAGACCCGGAAGGGATCGTGGCTCGCACTAGGGCCGCCGCGTACGCTTCGAGATGGGGGGCGACGAGCACCTCGCGCACCAGCGTTTTCAGGTCCTCGCTTCGCCGTGCGGCGCTTTCGGCATCGAAAACGGAGGAGACATGAGGCACCTCGGCCGTAGTCGTCGAACCGATGATGCGCTGCATGTCGTCGCTGCCGGGATAAGGCAGCACGACCTTGAACAGGAAGCGGTCGAGCTGTGCCTCCGGGAGCGGGTAGGTGCCCTCCATCTCAATGGGGTTCAGCGTGGCGAGAACGAAGAACGGCGGCGGCAGGCGATAGGTCACCCCCGCGGCGGTGACTTGCATCTCGGCCATTGCTTCGAGCAACGCCGACTGCGTCTTGGGCGTGGCCCGGTAGATCTCATCGGCAAGCAGCACGTGGGCAAAGACGGGGCCTTCGAAGAACGCGAACTCGCGCCGGCCGTCTTGTTCGATGACCATGCGGGTGCCGGTGATGTCGGCGGGCATCAGGTCGACGGTGAACTGAATCCGGTTGAAACTCAGATTCAGCACCTGGGCGAGCGTGCGGACGATGAGCGTCTTGCCCGTTCCGGGCACGCCTTCGATGAGAACGTGCCCGCCGGCGAAGAACACGGTCAGTATTTGATCGACGACTTCGTGCTGTCCGACGACAACCCGCGCCAGCTCGGACCGTAGATGTTCGAACGTGCGTTGGAAATCTTCGACCAGATCGCGTGGCGAGGGGGTGTTCATGGCGCTAGAGGCGTCTCCGTGACCTTTCGAATCGCTACCCGACCGCACAGCAAGCGCAACATACCCATTCAACGGCGCGCGGGGAACCCTCGGCGGTTGTCGGGGCTCGAGAGGGTCACTCGCGTTGAAACACGCTGCGGACGATCGCCTCGTGCTCGGGCGCGATCTCGGCTCGATGCAGCGGGTCGTCTGGAACGTCGCGCTCACTCAAGTGAGGGGCGGAGGGATCGCTGGCCGGCGTCCCGACGTCCGAGACCTCACCGCGTTTCGGTTTTGGTTGTGGTTCGGACTGGCTCGTTTCTACCGAGGAGAATGCGGTCAGCTTAAGGGCGAATTTGCGAAGCTCTCCACTGAAGCGCTGCTGGGGTTGTGATTCCGCCAGAAGGTTCTGACCACTCGCACCGGTCGTCTGCTGCGCTGCGACCGAACCGCCGGAGGACAAGGTGGTCTGAGGTTGGCCGGCGGCCGACTTCGAATCGGCTTGTTGGCTCTGCTGCTGCGCGGGCTGGCGCTGAGCGTTGTCCGCGGGCGCTTTGGAATCCTTGGAGGCGGTCTGACGCGCCGACAGGGTTTCGCCTTTTGTGGAGCCTTCTTTGTCAGGCTGGCGATCACGGCCAGCGCTGCGAGTCCCAGGCGAAGCGGGGCTCTCTAGCGAGCGAGACTCGCCTCCACTCGCGTTGCGATCGGCTCGTTGCAGTTGATCGGGCACTCCCGCATTCCCGGCGCCCTTCTCTCCGCCATCGCGGCGCGCAGCGTTGTGGGAGGGATTGCCCTCGCGGAAGGAGGTCTCTTCGGATTTGGCAGACCCGCTCGGGGAACCAACCGTTTCCGCTTCTTCGCCGGCTTCCGATTCGCCGGCTCCTTCGCCTTCACCGACCGACTTCTGACCCGTCGCGGCGGGTTGCGCGTATCGCGCTGAGACGTCGGAGGAATTTGAAGGTTGGTTGTGAGGTTCGATGGTTGGTGCGGACTTGCTACCGGGGGCGGCTCCGGGGGGCGTCAACGGTTCGAATTGCCAGGCCAAAGCGAGGGCACAGAGGGAGATGAGCAGGGCGTAGACCGAGCGCGGAAAGCGGCGCTGCGCGATCGCCGCAACATCCCAGCGCGGCTTCAGCGCAAGCGCCTGGGTCAGAAGGATTCCAGCCAGCCGGGAAGGAGGTTGCGCCCGGTGTCGATAGGCGTGGATGGTTGCGAGGCGGTCATCCAGTTGGCTGCGGGTGTCTGCAAAGCGGGCGGTGTTTTGGATCGACATCCAACGTCGCCGGCAGGACACGGCAGCTAGCACGGCACTCAGAGCGACGCCGAGCAGGGTCGCCCACGCGACGACGCGTGATGCCATCGGGGAGCCACGCGCCGCCAAGGCCATGGAAGTGGCCGCACCCAGGGCGGCGACGCTCCCGATGATGTATGCGGCGTGCTGAAGGGCAATGATGTTCAGCCGGCCGCGCAGGCGTTGCAGCTCTTGCTCCACCTCCGCAAATCCAACCGTCATTGCCGGCATGTTATACGCCCCCGGGAGAGCGCGACCATAGGGGAGGGTAGGGAGTGGGTCAACTCGCGTCCGGTGTGCTGGCTTGAACGGTTTTGTAAAGCCGACGATACTCTGCGCAATGAGCGAACAGGTGGACGAGCGGGCGATTCCCGACGTGCTGGCCGACCGCTACGCCAGTAAAGCGATGAGGGCGATTTGGTCGCCGCGGGCCAAGGTGGTGTTGGAGCGCGAGTTTTGGATCGCGGTGGCGCGCGCTCAGCGCGACTTGGGGCTGGCGATTCCCGAGCAGGCTATCGATGCATACGAGCGGGTGAAGGACCAGGTAGACCTCGAAAGCATCCGCGCGCGGGAGCGGGTCACGCGCCACGATGTGAAGGCACGCATTGACGAATTCTGCACGCTGGCCGGCTATGAGCACATCCACAAGGGGCTCACCAGCCGCGATCTGACGGAAAACATTGAGCAGATGCAGATAGTCCGTGGCCTGCATCTGCTGCGTGGGAAGAGCGTGGCGGGGCTCGGCGCATTGGCCCGCCGCGTCTCGGAGTTCCGCGCCCTTGCATTGACTGCCCGCACGCACAACGTGCCCGCGCAACTTACCACCGTGGGCAAGCGCTTGGCCATGTTCGGCACCGAGATGCTGTGCGCGCACAAGGCTTTGGTGGATCTCATCGCCCGCTACCCATTTCGCGGTCTCAAAGGAGCAGTCGGCACGCAATTGGAC
>CAYVUV010000127.1:0-22036 GCA_964455095.1 uncultured Binatia bacterium (SeqCode) | reverse complement strand
CGCGCCGCTCGACGGCGCCGGCGCCGAGCGCTTCGTCGTAGGCACGCTGAGTGAAGGCTTTCGCCTGCCCGACGAAGGCCTGGTCGTCGTCACCGAGACCGACGTCTTCGGCGAAGCGCGGCGGCGCGCCTCGCGGCGCGTCTCGGTGCAGCAGCTGCTCAAGAACCTGAGCGAGCGCAAGCCCGACGACTGCATCGTCCACCTCGACCCCGGCGTCGGGCTCTACCGCGGCCTGCGCCATCTGCAGGTGGCCGACACCGCCGGCGACTATCTACACCTGGAATACGCCGGCGGCGACCGGCTCTACGTGCCGGTCGACCGCATCAGCCTGGTGCAGAAGTACGTCGGCTCCGACGGCACCGCGCCGCCGCTCGACAAGCTCGGCGGCAACTCGTGGGAGAAAGTCAAAGCCAAGACGCGCGAGTCGGTGCTCGCCATGGCCAAGGAGCTGCTCGCCATCTACGCCGCCCGCGAGGTGCACGAGCGCCCGCCGATCGCGCCGCTCGACACCTACTTCCGCGAGTTCGAGGCAGCGTTCCCGTTCGAGGAGACGCCCGACCAGAAGCAGGCCATCGACGACGTCGTCGCCGACCTGCAGCGCCCCAAGCCGATGGACCGTTTGATCTGCGGCGACGTCGGCTACGGCAAGACCGAAGTGGCGCTGCGCGCCGCCTTCCTCGCCGTCATGGACGGCCGCCAGGTCGCGGTGCTGGTGCCGACGACGGTCCTCGCCCAGCAGCACTACAACACCTTCCGCCGCCGCTGCGAGGGGTACCCGGTGCAGGTCGAAATGCTGTCGCGCTTCCGCACGCCGGCGCAGCAGCAGGAAGTGCTGCGCGGACTCAAAAAGGGCACCGTCGACGTCGTCATCGGCACGCACCGGCTGCTGCAGGCCGATGTCGAGATCAAGAACCTCGGCCTGTTGGTGATCGACGAGGAGCACCGCTTCGGCGTGCGCCACAAGGAGCGCATCAAGGACATGCGCAAGCTGGTCGACGTCATGGCGCTGACCGCGACGCCGATCCCGCGCACGCTGCAGATGTCGCTCATGGGCATCCGCGATCTGAGCGTCATCGAGACGCCGCCGGTCGACCGGCTGGCCGTGCGCACGCACGTCACGCACTACGACGACGACGTCATCCGCGAGGCCATCACGCGCGAGCTGCAGCGCGGCGGCCAGGTGTTCTTCGTGCACAACAAGGTCGAGAACATCGAGGTCATGGGCCGCCATTTGCGCCAGCTGGTGCCGGAGGCGAAGATCCTCGTCGGCCACGGGCAGATGCACGAGCGCGAGCTGGAGAAGGTGATGCTGGCCTTCATGGCGCGCGAGGCCAACGTGCTGCTGTGCTCGGCGATCATCGAATCGGGCCTCGACATTCCCAACGCCAACACCATCATCATCAACCGCGCCGACCACTTCGGCCTCGCCCAGCTCTACCAGCTGCGCGGCCGCGTCGGCCGCTCGCACGAGCGCGCCTTCGCCTATCTCATGATCCCCGGCGAGCACCTCATTTCGCGCGAGGCACAGAAGCGGCTGCGCGCGCTGCAGGAGCTCGTCGAGCTCGGCGGCGGCTTCCGCCTCGCCGCGCACGACCTCGAGATCCGCGGCGCCGGCAACCTGCTCGGCAAGCAGCAGTCGGGTCAGATCACCGCCGTCGGCTTCGAGCTGTATACCCAGATGATGGAGGAGGCCGTGCACGCCCTGCGCGGCGAGCGCGTCCGCGCCGAGGTCGAGCCCGAGATCCAGCTCGGCTTTCCGGCCTACATTCCCGACTCGTACATCGCCGACGAAAACCAGCGCCTGGCCTTCTACCGCCGTCTCGCCGCCGCTGAGTCGGTGGCCGAGCAGGACGACATCGCCACCGAGCTGCGCGAGCGCTACGGCCTCATCCCGCCGCTGGTCGACAGCTTCCTGCGCGTCATGGACCTGCGCCGCCGCTTGAAGGCGTGCCTGGTGGTGCGCTGCACGCTGCGCGCCGGGCAGGTGGCGCTGCAGTTCCATCCCGACGCGACGGTCGACATCGCGCAGCTGGTGACGCTGGTCGAACGCGGGCGCGGCCGCTTCAAGCTCTCGGCCGATTACCAGATCACGTTTCGCCCCGCGCATACCGACTGGGACGGTTTGGTTTCAGAGGTCCAATCCGTGCTAGAGCAGCTGCGGGCCGTCCCGCGCGCCGCCGGCGCAGCGGCCACCGACGCAAAAGAGGCAGCCACAGATGCACGACCATAATCGTTCGATGAGTCGCCGCCACCGGACCGCGTTCGCCGCGGCGCTGCTGCTCGCGCTCGCCGTGCCGCGGGCGGTCCCCGCCGAGATCGTCAACCGCATCCTCGCCACCGTCGACGGCGAGCCGATTACCAAATACGAGCTCGAGAAGTTCACCGACAGCGAGGCGACGCTGCGCCAGCTCGCCGCGCAAGACCCCAGCGGCGCGCTCGAGGCGCTGATCACCAAGCGCCTGATCGACAGCGAGTTCAAGTCACAAGGGCTGTCGGTCAACAACGACGACGTCAACCGCTACATCGAGAGCATTCGCCAGCGCAACAACCTGACCGAGGAGCAGCTCCATGCCGCGCTGATGCAGCAGGGCATCACGTCGGAGCAGTACTTCGCCCGCATCCGCGACGAGTTGCAGCGCGCCCAGCTGATCAACAAGGAGATCCGCGGCAAGGTCAACGTCACCCCCGAGGACGTGCAGCGCTACTACGACGCCCACAAGGAAGACTACTCGAAGCCGGCCCAGCTCAGCATCTCGCACATCGTGCTGCAGGTGCCGCGCGACGCGTCGCCCGAACAGGTCGAAGCGGTGCAGCAGCGTGCCGACGCGTTGTTCGCACAGCTCCAGGCCGGGGCCGACTTCGCCGAGCTGGCCCAGGCCAACTCGGAGGACGCCTCGGCGAAGAGCGGCGGCGAGCTCGGCACGTTCAAACAGGGCGAGATGCTCGAGGTGGTCGAGGAAGCGACCAAGGGCCTGAAGCCGGGCGAGTTCAGCAAACCGGTGCGCAGCGATGTCGGCATTCACATCGTCCGCCTCGACGAGCAGAGCGGCGAATCGCACGAACCGCTCGACGCGCTCGCCGACGACATCAAGGAGAAGCTGTACAACGCCGCGCTCGAGGAGCGCTACGCGCGCTGGCTGAAAGAGGACCTGCGCCAGCGCCACTACGTGGAGATTCTGCCGTGAGCCCGCCGCGGGTGGCCATCTCGATGGGCGATCCGACCGGGATCGGCCCCGAGGTCACGCTGCGCGCCCTCGCCCGGCGCGCCGTGCGCGCGCAGCTGCGGCCGATCCTGGTCGGCGATCCCGCCGTCTTCGCCGCCACCGCGGCCCAGCTGGGCGTGCGTCTGCGCCTGCTGCCGTGGGCGCCGCCGGCGCCGCTGCCGGAGCGCGGCATCCCCGTCTACGCCGTCGCGGCGCTGCGCGCCGGCGAGCGCCGGCCGGGCCAGCCGAGCGCCGCCGGCGGGCGCGCGGCGCACGCGGCGATTCTCGCCGCGGTCGATCTGGTGCAGCGCGGCAGCGCCGAGGTGCTCACCACGGCGCCGATCTGCAAGGCCAACCTGGTCGACGCAGGGCTCGCCGTCGCCGGCCACACGGAGTTGCTCGCCGCACTGGCCGGCAACGCGCCGGTGCGCATGATGATGGTCGGCGGCGACCTGCGCGTCGTCCTCGCCACCACGCACCTGGCGATCGCGCGCGTGCCCGGCGCGCTGTCGCGACGCCTGGTGCTCGATACCATCGTCATCGCCGCGCGCGCCCTGCGCGAGCAGTTCGGCCTCGCCGCGCCGCGCCTGGCGGTCACCGGGCTCAACCCGCACGCCGGCGAGGGCGGCCTGTTCGGCGACGAGGAAGCGCGTCACATCGCGCCGGCGATCCGCGAGGCGGTGCGGCGCGGCATTTGCGCCAGCGGACCGCTCGCCGCCGACAGCGCCTTTCCGCTCGCCGCCGGCGGGCGTTTCGACGCCGTGGTCTGCATGTACCACGACCAGGGGCTGGCGCCGTTCAAGCTGGTGCACTTCGCCGACGGCGTCAACTTCACCGCCGGGCTGCCGTTCGTGCGCACCTCGCCCGACCACGGCACGGCGCACGACATCGCCGGGCAGGGGCGCGCCGACGCGCGCAGCATGGCCGCGGCGCTGGTGCTCGCCGCGCAGCTCGGGGCCCGGGCGCAGACGCGCCGCTCTCGCCGCGCCGCATGAAGAACCCGGCCGTCTTTCGCGAATACGACATCCGCGGCGTCTCCGGCGCCGATCTCGACGTCGACTTCGCCGGCGCCCTCGGCCACGCCTACGCGCGCTACCTGCGCAGCCATGGGCCGCCGCCGCGCCAAGCCGGCGGCACGCCGCGCATCGGCGTCGGACGCGACTGTCGACTGACCTCCGACGACTACGCCGACGCGCTGCTGGCCGGATTGCGCGCCGCCGGCATCGACGTCGTCGACCTCGGCGTGTGCCCGACGCCGGTGGCGTACTTCTCGATCTTCGAGCTCGCCCTCGACGGCGCCATCCAGGTCACCGGCAGCCACAACCCGGCCGACCAGAACGGGTTCAAGCTCTGCGTCGGCCCCATCAGCCTGCACGGCGAGCAGATCCAGACCCTGCGCGAGTACATGGAACGCGGCGGCGCACCGGAGGTCGCGGCGCGCGCCGGGCGCGAGGAGACGGTCGACATTCTCTCCCGCTATCACGCCTACCTCGTCGGGCACTTCGCCAAGGTCACGCGGCCGATCCGCCTCGTCGTCGACGCCGGCAACGCCACCGCCGGCCCGGTGGCGCCGGCGATCTTTCGCGCCCTCGGCTGCGAGGTCGACGAGCTGTATTGCGACATGGACGGGCGCTTCCCCAATCACCACCCCGATCCGACCGTGGAAGAGAACCTGCGCGACCTGGTGGCGCGCATGCGCGCGGTCGGGGCGGAGATCGGGCTCGCCTTCGACGGCGATGCCGATCGGCTCGGTGTCGTCGACCGCCACGGCCGCGTCGTGTGGGGCGACGACCTGCTGGTCCTGTTCGCGCGCGAGGTGCTGGCGACGTCGCCCGGCGCGATCATCGTCTCCGAGGTGAAGTGCTCGCAGCGCCTCTACGACGACATCGCCGCGCGCGGCGGCACGGCCATCATGTGGAAGGCCGGCCACTCGCCGCTCAAGGCCAAGATGCGCGAGACCGGCGCGGCGCTCGGCGGCGAGATGAGCGGCCACATGTTCTTCGCCGATCGCTACTTCGGCTACGACGACGCCATCTACGCCGCCTGCCGGGTGCTGGAGATCCTGTCGCGCCGCGGCCAGCCGATCGACGCGCTGCTCGCCGACCTGCCGCCCAGCCACACCACGCCGGAGATCCGGGTGGACTGCCCCGACGCGATCAAGTTCGCCGTCGCCGCGCGCGTCTGCGAGCACTTCCGCCGCGACCACGCCATCGTCGACGTCGACGGCGTGCGCGTGCAGTTCGCCCGCGGGTGGGGCCTGCTGCGCGCCTCGAACACGCAGCCGGCGCTGGTGCTGCGCTTCGAAGCCGACTCGGCCGCCGCCCTGGCCGAGTACCGCGCCGTGCTCGAAGGCGTCGTCGCACGCGTGCGCGCCGAGCTCGAGTGAGCGCGCGCCGCGATGCGTTGGCGCAGCACACAGCGGGCGCCAACGGCGTCGAAGTGCCGGAGCGTGTCCGATTGGGACACTTCCAAGTGCCGAGAAAGGGTTGCGCCGGGGTCCACGGGTGTGCTACCCACACGGCACGTTACTTGGTGAGCCCCCGACGCGGGGCTGGCATTGTTGATGATCGAACACTCACCAACGATCCGAAGCTTCACCGAACCGCCTCCCGGTTTCTCTCCACGGGCGGAACGGTGGGTGCGTCGGCCGCTGCGGGGCGAGTCAGGCTCTTCCCCACCCAGGCGGCCCTACCAAGAGGGAGGAACCTATGCGCGCTGCTTCAAAGCTCGCATCCCCCGCCCATGTGGCGGTCATTGCACTCGGGCTATCGCTCGCAGGATGTTCGGCCATCGGACCGCGAACGCCCGATTCGCTGGCGCGGTCGGAGGTGACGATCTTCCCCCGACCGGCCGGCTCGGCACGCGCCTCGGCCGTGCCCGCTCTCTCGCCGCCTGAAGAGCGCGCCGATACGGCGCCCTCCGACGGCGACCAGTTCGCCTCCCAGCACCCCAGTGTGCGGGGATTCGTCGACGCGTACCAGAACAACCTGCGCGGTTTTCTGTCCCAGGCGCTGAACCGGGCGACCAAGTACCTGCCCAAGATGCAGTCGATCCTCGAGGAGGAAGGCGTCCCCACCGAGCTCGCCTACCTGCCGATCGTCGAGAGCGGCTTCCGCGTCAACGCCGCCTCGCAGGCGGGGGCCGTCGGGCCCTGGCAGTTCATCCGCGGCACCGGCCAACGCTATGGCCTGCGCATCGACGGGTACGTCGACGAGCGGCGCGACCCGGTCAAGGCGACGCGCGCCGCGGCGCGCTACCTGCGCGACCTGTACGGCATGTTCGGCGACTGGCATCTGTCGCTCGCCGCCTACAACACCGGCGAGGGCAACATCGCCCGCATCCGCGACCGCCGCAAGATCGACGACTATTGGGTGATGGGCGCCCGCGGCTATCTGCCCAACGAGACCGAAGAGTTCGTGCCCCGCTTCCTGGCCGCCGTCGAGATCGCCAAGGCCCCGGAGGCGTACGGCTTCGAAGTCGAACAGGACTATCCGCTGCCGTACGAGATGGTGCGCATCGACCGTTCCATCTCCCTGCGCACCGTCGCCAGCCTGAGCGGCAGCAGCGTCGCAGCAGTCACCGAGCTCAACCCCGCGTTGAGCCGCGGCATGGTGCCGCCGCAGGGCTACCTGGTGCGCTTGCCCAAGGGCACCCGCGATCGCTTCGAGACGGCCTACGCGCAGTACAAGAGCCAACCGCAACCGCGCGCCGAGACCGCGGTCGCCAGTACCCGCACCCATGCCGTGCGCCGCGGCGACACGCTCGCCTCGATCAGCCGCCGCTACGGCGTCTCGGTCGCCTCGCTGATGCAGGCCAACCGCATCCGCAGCGCCCGCGGCCTGCAAGCCGGCAAGGTTCTCCGCATCCCCGGATCCCCGGTCACCAAGAAGGCCGCCGGCCCGACGCGGCTGGCCCGCGCTTCGCGCGCCCGGCGCTAACCCATCGCGCGCCCGCCCGCCCGATTGTATCGGGCGGGCGGTGCTCCGATCAGGGGCGCCGCCCACCTTCTTGACACCCATCCCCCGCTCGGGAACACTGCGCCGTTCCACCCGCACTGACATCCTCAGATCGAAGGAGTTGAGAGAATGCCCGATCTCGTACCGGTCCACGGGGGCTTGGAAGCCCCGGTTTCGCGCGTCGTCCCACTGGCGCGGCGCAAGCAGTTCTTGAGCGAGGCGTCGATCCTGCCGCGTATCGAGCTCAACCGCGCCGACTTGTCGACCGTCTACCGCATCGCCGACGGCACGCTGTCGCCACTGACCGGACCGATGGACGAGGAGGCGTGGCACTACGTCCTCGACAACGAATCGCTCGACTTCGGGTTCCGTCACTACGCCTGGACGGCGCCGATCTCGCTGCCAGTCACCGACGACGAAGCCAAGCTCTTGCGCGTCGGCCATTCCGCGGCGCTGGTGCACGAGGGCAACATCGTCGCCACGGTGCGCGTCTCCAGCGTCTTCGACTGGGACAAGCCCAAGCACGTCGAGAAGTTCTACGGCACGTCGCGCACCGATCATCCCGGCGGGCACATGGTCATGGACGACCCGCGCACCAAGCTGATCGGGGGCTCGCTGTGGGCGCTGCCGCAGCCGGTGGATGCGGAGTACGGCGAGTTCGTCCTCTCGCCGCGCCAGGTGCGCACGCTGATCGCCGAGCGCCGCTGGGAGCGCGCGGTAGCGTTCCAAACCCGCAACCCCCTGCACCGCGCACACGAGTACGCGCTGGTCGCCGGCGTCGAACAACTCACCCGCACCGGCGGCTTCACCGGCGTGGTGCTCAATCCGCTCATCGGCGAGCTCAAGGGCGACGACGTGCCGGCGCGCACGCGCATGCGCTGCTATCGCACCCTGCACGACCAGCAGCTGCTCGGTAAAGGCGACAAGGACGAGGCGCTGTGGGCCAGCCGCGGCTACGACCTGCCCGAGGTCTTCGAGCTCGTCGCGCTCGACATCAAGATGCTGTACGGCGGCCCCAAGGAAGCGGTGATGCACGGCATCTACCGCCAGAACCTCGGCTTCACCGACATCATCATCGGCCGCAAGCACGCCGACGCACCGTTCGACGACGGCAAGGCGATCTGGGGCGATTTCGACGCGCAGGAGATCTTCAAAAACCTCAAGGGCGACCTGCGCATCAGCCCGTGCAACATCGGCTTCGCCGCCTACTACGACAGCGTCGGCCGCGTCGATCTGATGGACAACCACCCGGACGAGAAGCCGGTGGTCATCTCCGGATCGAAAGTGCGCGAAGCCCTCACCGCCGGCGAACGCCCCGACCCACGCATCCTGCGGCCGGAGATCGCCGACATCCTGATCGCGTACTACAAAGAGAAGAGCGCCTGAGGCAGGCGTGGGCGTGCGGCAGCAATGCCGACACGCCCGCGTCCGCTCAGCGCAACCGGCCCTCGACGAACGGCACTTCGTACACCTTGTCGTGCTGGATGGGGCCGTGGCCGAAGTAGCCCCCTTCGCCGAACAGCTCGCCGTGGTCGGCAGTGACGGTGATGTAGGTGTTGGGCGGCACGATATCGAAGAGGCGGGCAAAGACGCCGTCGAGGTAGCGCACGGCGTCGATCTGGCGGGCGCGCAGCTGATCGAGCTTGGCCTGATCGAACTCCTTCGGCTCGCTCTCGCCGGCGACGAGTTGGCCGCCGACGTGTTGCGCGTCGAGGTGCTTGAAGACGCCGTGCACGCCGGAGATGCGCGGCCACTGGCGCGGATCCTCGCCGGGGAGCGCGAACGGGTAGTGCGTCTCGCCGACGTTGAGCAGGTAGAACGACGGCCGCTCGGCGTCGAAACGCAGGCGCGCCAGCATGGCGTCCATGTCGTTGTGCGTCGGCATCAGCGCAAACGAGTCGAAGTCGCGGTTGAGCGGCGTCGCCGGGTTGAGCACCGGCAGCGAGACCATGGCGTGCGTGTGGTAGCCGAGCTTGTGCTTGAGGAACGTCGGCAGATAGAGCGACGGCAGGAGCTGCTGAAACTCGATGCCGGCGCAGCCGAGGCGCTCGGTGTACCGCAGGAAGTCGCGCTTGTAGTACTCCGAGGCGTAGACGTGCGCCGGGCTGGCGTGCGGCAGCAGGCCCATGAGCAGGTTGTAGTGCGACGGCGCCGTCCACGACGCGTAGCTCCAGCGCCGCTCGAGCGCGCCGAGGCGCAAGATCGTCGGCGGCGCCGCGGCGACGAAGCTGTCGAAGCGACAGCTGTCGAGGATGATGAGCAGGTAGTTCTGCGCCCCGGCCGGCGGCACTGGTGCGGGCGGCGACTCGGCCATTCGCCCGGCACGGTAGGGAGCCCCCGGCACGATTTCAAGCCGCCCGGTCGGCCGGCGGTTTTTTCTGGATAAACTGTTTCGGCCCGTGCATAGGTCTAAGACGCCACACGCCGAGCAGGGGGGGAACGCGGGCCGGTCGCCATCGGCGCCGGCCCGCGTTAGCGTCTGCGACCGTGCCGGCGCCTGCGTCCCGTCCGCCCGACACCGATTGACGCCGCCGCGGCGTTCCGCCACTGTACCGGACGGCCTCTGGTGTGCCGTCGGGCTATGGGCGAAACAACTCTCGGCTTCCTGGCTGCGCGGCAGATGAGTCCGACTTCCCCCTTTGGCAAAGGGGGATCGCGGGGGATTTGTTTGAATGATCTGCGTTCAAAATCCCCCCTGTCCCCGCTTTGCCAAAGGGGGGGATCCAGACATCGGAACGCTGTGGCAACGCTACTGTGCGGCTTCCTGGCGGCGCTCGTCAGCAGCTGCACCACCGATCGCCCGGCAGCCACGAAACCGCTGGTCGCCGTCTCGGTCGCACCGCAGGCCTACTTCGTCGAGCAGGTCGCGGGCGATCTGGTCGACGTGGCGGTGATGATTCCGGCCGGCGCCAACCCGCACGCCTACGAGCCGACGTTTCAACAGCTGCGCGCCGTCAGCGGCGCCGCGCTCTACGTCAAGGTCGGTCACCCGCACCTCGCCTTCGAGCAGGCGTGGATGAGCAAGCTGTTGGCCGAGCGGCGCGATCTGCCCGTCGTCGACGGCTCCGCCGGCGTCGCGCGCCTCACCGACGACCCGCACGTGTGGCTGGCGCCGGCCCATGTCCGCACCATGACCACCAACATCGCCGCGGCCATCGCCGCCCTGCTGCCGGCCGAGCAGGCGCGCATCGACGCCAACCGCGATCGCTTTCTCGCCGCCATCGACCGCCTCGACGGCGAGCTGCGCCAGCAGCTCACCGGCCTGCCGCAACGCCGGTTCTATGTCTTCCATCCCGCCTGGGGGTACCTGGCCGAGGCCTACGGGCTCGAGCAGGTGGCGATCGAGAGCGAGGGCAAGGAGCCCGACGCCAAGCGCCTGGCGGACCTGATCGCGCGGGCGCGCGCCGACGGCGTGCGCGTCGTCTTCAACGAGCCGCAGTTCTCGGCCAGCAGCGCCGAGTTGGTGGCGCGCGAGATCGGCGCGCGCGTCGCGGTGATCGATCCGCAGGCGCGCGACTGGGCCGACAACCTGCGCCGCGTCGCCGCGCAGTTGCACGAGGCGCTGGCGTGATGGCCGTCCCGGCGCTCGAGCTGGACGACGTCTGGCTCTCGTTCCGCGGCGTGCCGGTGCTCGAGGGCGTGACGCTGACGCTCGACGCCGGCGAGTACCTCGCCGTGCTCGGCCCCAACGGCAGCGGCAAGACGACGCTGCTCAAGGTCATTCTCGGCCTGTTGGAACCGGACCGCGGCGCGGTGCGCGTCTTCGGCCAGCCGCCGGCGGGCGCGCGCGGCCGCGTCGGCTATGTGCCGCAGCAGGCGCGCTTCGACCTCGACTTTCCCATTCGCGTCATCGACGTCGTGCTCATGGGCCGGCTCGGCCGCCGCGGCGCCTTCGGCCGTATCAGCCGCGCCGACCGCGCCCTGGCGATGGACATGCTCGCCAAGGTCGACATGGGCGAGCTCGCCGACCGTCAGATCGGCCGGCTGTCGGGCGGCCAGCTGCAGCGCGTGTTGATCGCCCGCGCTCTGGCGCAGGAGCCGCAGCTGTTGTTGCTCGACGAGCCGACGGCGAGCCTCGACGAGCGCATCGGCCGCAGCATCTGGGAGCTGCTCGAGGAGCTGTCGCACGAGCTAACGGTCATTCTGGTCTCGCACGACATCGGCGCCATCTCGAAATACGTCCGCTCGGTGGCCTGCCTCAACCGGCGGCTGCATTACCACCCGACCAAGGAGCTGACGGCCGAGATGCTCGAAGCCACCTACGGCTGCCCGGTCGACCTGCTCGCCCATGGCCACCCACACCGCGTGCTCGACCCGCACGCGGCCCGCACCACGCCGCGATGATCGACGCGTTCTCCCTGCCCTTCTTTCAGCGCGTGCTGCTGGCCGGGCTGCTCGCCAGCATCGCCGCCGGCGTCATCGGCACGTACGTCGTAGTCAAGAAGATCGCCTCCATCACCGGCGGCCTGTCGCATGCCGCCTTCGGCGGCGTCGGGCTCGGTTTTCTGCTCGGCTTCGACCCCATGCTCGGCGCCACCGGCTTCGGCCTGCTCACCGCGCTCGGCATCGGCTTCGCCTACCGGCACCTGCGCTCGGCGCTCGATACGCTGATCTCCATCGTCTGGTCGATCGGCATGGCGCTCGGCATCCTCTTCGTCGCGCTGGCGCCCGGCTACGCGCCCGACCTGACCAGTTACCTCTTCGGCAGCCTGCTGTTCGTGCCGTGGAGCTACGTCGTCCTGGTCGGCGTGCTCGACGTGGTGATTCTCGCCACCGTCGCGCTGCTCTTCGACCAACTGCAAGCGGTCTCCTTCGACGAAGAGTTCGCCGAGGTGGTCGGGGTGAAAGTAGACACCATCTTCCTCGTCCTGCTCGCCCTCACCGCGCTCGCGGTGGTGACGCTCATCCGCGTCGCCGGCGTCATCCTCGCCATCGCGCTGCTCACCGTCCCCGCCGCGGTGGCACGGCACTGGTCCGACCGCCTGGTGCACATGATGCTGCTCTCCACCGCCGTCGGCGCCGCCTGCACCATCGCCGGGCTGCTGCTGTCCTATTGGCTCGCCGACGCTTTCGACGTCTCGGCGCCGCCCGGGCCGCTGATCATCCTGCTCGCCACCGCGCTCTACGCGCTGTCGAGCCTGGCGCAGAAGCTGGGCATCGGACAGAGCGCCGCCGCGGTGGCGGCGCGCAGCCCCGTCGAGTAGAGTCCGCCGCATGTCGAGACTGTGCCCGCTGCTGCTGCTCGCCGTGCTCGCCGCCTGCACCTCTTCCCCCGAAGGCGCGCCGAAGGACGGCGCCTTCAAGGTCGCCCTGCTCAGCCCCGGCCCGGTCAGCGACGCGGGCTGGAACGCGCTCGCCTACGAAGGGCTGATGGCGATCCGCGACAAGCTCGGCGCCGAGGTGGCGCAGATCGAGACCAAGACGCCAGCCGAGTTCGAAGAGGGGTTCCGCGACTTCGCGCGGCGCGGCTATCAGCTCGTCTTCGGACACGGCTTCGAGTTTCAAGAAGCCGCGGCGGCGGTGGCGCCCGACTTTCCCAAGACCGTCTTCATCACCACTTCGGGGAACACCGTGCGGCCCAACGTCGCACCGCTGCGCTTCATGCTCGAGGAGGCGGCCTACCTCGAGGGCATGCTCGCCGCGTCGCTGTCGAAGACTGGCAAGGCCGGCGCCGTCGGCGGGCTCGCCATTCCGTCGGTGAAGAGCACGATCATCGCCTTCGAGGGCGGCGCCCAAGCGGTGGCGCCGGGGTTCAGCGTCGTCACCAGCTACATCGGCAACTGGGAAGACGTCGGCGCCGCCAAGGAAGCCGCGCTGGCGTTGGTGCAGCAGGGTGCCGACTTCCTGTTCCACAACGCCGACGCCGCCGGGCTGGGCGTCTTCCAGGCGGCGCAGGAGCGCAAGGTGCTGGTGTTCGGCGCCAACAAGAACCAGAACGACATCGCGCCCGACGCCGTGCTGGCCAGCGCCGTGCTCGACATCCCGCGCGCCTTCGTCACCGTCGCCGAGCAGGTCAAAGGCGGCACGTTCGTCGCGCAGATCGAGAAGCTCGGCATGCGCGACGGCGTCGTATCGCTGGCGATCAACCCGAAGCTCGCAGGGCGCATTCCGGCCGACGTCACGGCGCGCGTCGAAGCGGCGCGGCAACAGATTCTCGCCGGCACACTCACCGTGCCGGCCGCCGAGTTCTGAGCGCTTGCCGCCCGCGCTGCTCAGCCTGCACGGGATCAGCAAGCGCTTCGGGCGCCTCGACGCCCTGCGCGGGGTCGAGCTCGCCTTCGCGGCGGGCGAGGTGCACGCGGTGCTGGGCGAGAACGGCGCCGGCAAGTCGACGCTGATGCACGTCATCTACGGCATGCTGCGGCCCGACGCCGGCGAGATCCGCTTGCGCGGTGCGCCGGTGGTGTTCCGCTCCGCGCGCGACGCGCGGCGCGCCGGCATCGGCATGGTGCACCAGGAGTTCGCGCTCATCGACGCGCTCTCGGTGGCCGAGAACCTGACCCTCGCCCTCAGCGCCCCCGGCGACGTGCTGTGGCACCGCGCCAACGTCTGCGCGGCGGCGGGGCGGCTGGCCGACGAGATCGGCCTCGAGCTCGGCGATCTCGACGCGCCGGCCGGCACGCTGCCCGTCGGCATGCGCCAGCGCGTCGAAATCATCAAGGCGCTGGCCGGGCGCACCGAGATCCTCATCCTCGACGAGCCCACCGCGGTGCTGACGCCGGCCGAAACGGCGCAGCTGTTTCGAGTCCTCGACCTGTTGCGCGGCCGCGGCACGGCGGTGCTGTTCATCACCCATCGCTTGAGCGAGGTGATGGACATCGCCGACCGCATCACGGTCATGCGCCGCGGCGAGGTGGTGGCCACCATGCCGCGCGCCGCGGCGAGTGCCGCCGGGCTCGCCGAGCTGATGGTCGGCGCGCTGCCCGCACGCGGCCCGCGGCACGCGCCCCGCGCGCCGGCGGGCGCGGTGGCGCAGCTGGCGCTCGACGGCGTGTCGGTCGACGGCAGTCGCGGCGGCCCCGGCTTGCGCGCCTGCACGCTGGCGCTGCAACCGGGCGAGATCTTCGGCGTCGCCGGGGTCGACGGCAATGGCCAGTCGGAGCTCTTCGAAGTGCTCGTCGGACTGCGAGCGCCCGCCGCCGGCACGATCGCCGTCGCCGGCACCCGCGTGACCCGCTTTGCGCCCGACGCCATGCTCGCCGCCGGCATCGGACATATTCCGCCCGACCGCCGCCGCCAGGGCGTGGTGCCGCAGATGAGCGTCGCCGACAACGCGGTCCTGAACCGCCCGCTGCTGCAGCGCCTGGCGCGCGGGCCGTTCCTGCAGCCGGCGGCATGCCGGCGCGTGGCGCAGACGCTGGTCGACCGCTACGCGATCAAGGCCGACAGCCTCGAGATGCCGGCCGGCAGCCTCTCCGGGGGCAACCTGCAGCGGCTCATCGCGGCGCGCGCGCTGTCGCTCGAGCCGCGCGTGCTGGTCGCCTTCAACCCGACGCGCGGCCTCGACATCGCCGCCGCGCGTGCCGTCTACGACGCGCTCGACGCGGCGTTGGCCGCCGGCGCCGCGGTGTTGCTCATCTCCACCGATCTCGACGAGATCCTCGCCGTGTGCGACCGCCTGGCCGTGCTCAGCCGCGGCCACCTGAGCGCCGAGCTGACGCCGCCGGTGTCGACCGAGCAGCTCGGGCTGCTCATGGCGGGCAGCGCATGAAGGCGCTCGTCGCGCGCGCGCTGCCATCGCTGCTCGCGCTAGCGGTGGCCCTGGCCGTCAGCGCCGCCGTCATCGCGCTGGCCGGCGGCAATCCGGCGCTGGCGTTCGCGGCGCTGCTCGACGGCGCCTTCGGCAGCGCCGACGGGTGGTCGGAGGTGGCGGTGAAGACCTGTCCCCTGCTGCTGGTCGGCATCGCCGTAGCGATCGCCTTCCGCGCCGGCATCTGGAACATCGGCGGCGAAGGGCAGCTGCTCGCCGGCGCGGTCGCCATGGCATGGCTCGGCACCTCTCTGGCGGCGCTGCCGGCGTGGTGCGGACTGCCGCTGGCCCTGCTCGCGGCGACGGCCGCCGGCGCCGCCTGGGCCGGCATCGCCGCGCTGCTCAAGGTGCGCCGCCGGGTCAACGAGGTGATCGGCACGATCATGCTCAACTTCATCGCCCTCGGCCTGGTCAGCTACCTCGTGCACGGCCCGCTGATGGAAGCGGCCGGCAACTATCCGCAGACCGATGCCGTCGCCGCGGCGCTGCGCCTGCCGCGCGTGCTGGGGTCATTTCGGGTCCACGCCGGCCTGCTCATCGCCATCGCCGTCGCGGCGGCGAGCTACGTGCTGCTGTTTCGCACCGTGCTCGGCTACGAAATGCGCGCCGTCGGTTTGAACCCGGAGGCCGCCCGTCTGGCCGGCATCCGCGTCGAGCGCTGCGCGCTGGTGACTTTCATGCTGAGCGGCGCCCTCGCCGGCCTGGCCGGCGGCATCGAGGTCAGCGCCGTGACCTTCCGCCTGTACGAGAAGTTCTCGCCCGGCTACGGCTTCACCGCCATCGCCGTCGCCCTGCTCGGCCGCCTGCACCCGGCCGGTGTCGCCGCCGCCGCGGTGCTCTTCGGCGCCCTCGAAGCGGGCTCGAGCTCCATGCAGCGCACGGCCGGCGTCTCCTCGGTCCTCGTCTCCGTCATCCAGGCCGCCGTCATCTTCAGCCTGCTGGCGGCCGAACCGCGACGGTTGCCGCGATGATGATTCGCCACCGGCCGAAGGAACCATCTCCGCAGTACCCCCTCCTTTCCAAGGAGGGGGTTAGGGGAAGGTTGATCCTGCCCACCCTTCAAACGACTACCTCCCCTAACCCCTCCTTGGAAAGGAGGGGGACCGGACCAGAAGGTCTCCGCACGCAGTCCTGACGCCATGGAACACTCCCTCCTCACCGCGCTCGCGACGTCGACGGTCATCATGGCCGTTCCGCTGCTGCTCGCCGCGCTGGGCGAGCTCATCGCCGAGCGCGCCGGCGTCATCAACATCGGCCTCGAAGGCCTGCTGCTGGCCGGCGCCTTTGCGGCGATGGCGGGGGCGTACTTCTCCGGCTCGCCCGGCATCGGCGTCGCCGCGGCGCTGCTCAGCGGCGCCGTGCTCGGGGCCGGGTTCGCCTTCTTCGTCGTCGTGCGCGACGCCAACCAGGTCGTCGCCGGCACGGCGCTGAACCTGCTCGCCGTCGGCCTCACCGGCGTCGCCTACCGCGCCGCCTTCGGCGTCACCGGCACGGCGCTCACCATCCCCGGTACCGCGGCGGTGCCGATCCCGCTGCTGCACGCCCTGCCGGTGCTGGGCGCGTCGCTGTTCAACCAGACGCTGCTCGGTTACGCCGCCTTCGCGCTCGTGCCGCTGGCGGCCTTCGCCCTCGGGCGCACGCTGCCCGGCCTCCGCCTGCGCATGGTCGGCGAGAACCCGCGCGCGGCGGAGACGCAGGGCGTCGCGGTGCGGCGCACACGCGCCGCGGCGCTGGTCATCTGCGGCGCGCTGGCCGCCGCCGGCGGGGCCTATCTGGCGCTGGCGTATGCGCGCACCTTCGTCGAAGGCATGTCGGCCGGGCGCGGCTTCATCGCTCTCGCCATCGTCATCGTCGGTCGCTGGTCGCCGTGGGGCATTGTCGTGTCGGCGCTGCTCTTCGGCCTGTTCACCGCGCTGCAGTTCCACTTCCAGGCCCTCGGCCTGGCGGTGCCGTACCAGTTCTTCCTGATCCTGCCCTACGTGCTCACACTGCTCGTGCTCTCCGGCTACGTCGGCCGCGCGCAGGCACCGGCCGCGCTCGGGCAACCGTACGAAGAGTGAAGCGCGACAACCTGGCTACTCGAAAACGAAGACCATCGTCGTCACATTGTCGCCGACGGTACGCGCATCCAGGAATGGGAAGGCCGTGGCGAGCGTCGCGCCCGACAGACCGCCGGTCGGGTTGGCGAGGAGCGCATCGCAATCGAAGGGCGATCCTTGTGCCGAGACGATGCAGCGCGACCCACCGCAGAGCAACTCACAGCGCGCCGACAGGCACGCTTCGCCATCGTTGCAGTCGCTCTGGGTCCGGCACGGAAGACCCGATTCCTCGCACGTCCGCGCACAGGACTCAGCAGGCTGACACTGACTGCTCTCGGTACACGCAGCCTGCGATCCGATATCGAACGTGAGTCCGGGCTGATCGGTGGCATCGAACACCGCCGCACTGGCAACCCCTGTAGTGGTCGGCAGGTTCTCGGTATTGCCGAGGTCGGCGTCGTCATTCGTGCACGGTTGGCAGTCCGGACCGTAATCCGGGAACCGGCAGGTTCCGTTCGGGAAGCGGCGCTCCCGACAGACCCCGCCGTCCTGCAACAGACCGATGGCGGTGCGGTTGTAGATCAGCGCCGAGCCACGCGGCACCTGCCCACCGAACAGAAGGAGGTTGCGCGGGCTGCCGCAGACGCCGGTATGAATGTAGTTCGGCCTGCTGCACCCAGGCCCGATTCCTTCGAGGCAGGATACGGATGAAACGCCACGGGGAAACGCGAAGACGTCGTCGCATTCCGGATCGTTGGGCAGCTGCAACGCCGGAACAACAGCAACGCCATTGCCAGGGCTGCCCGGCGTGACGTTGTGATCCTGCGCCAACTTGTAGCCGATGTCGCTCAACCCATCCGGGCCGCAGCCGATGACACCGGACGCGGAGTTGTCGGGTCCGAACAGGTCGTCGACCGGAATACCGCGCACGCAGGCGCACACCAGGCCGGTCACGATGATCGGATCGAACTTGAGGTCGGCGGATTTCATGATGACGGGCATCTCACCCGGCTTCGCGATTACCGCGCCCTCAGGATCGGTGACCTCCGTGCTGCGCGGCTTGCCGGTGACGAAACCCTGTGAACCTATCAGATTGATGGTGACCGGGAACGATCCCGTCTGCACGACCGCGATCGACTGCGCCGGGTCCAGGTTGGCCACGCGCCGCGTCTCCAGGGTGCAGTTGGCCGCACATCCGTCACCGCCGAGAGTATTGCGGTCGTCGCACTCCTCGCCGATGCTCGCGCTGAAAAACCCGTCGCCGCAACTGGGATGGTCCGGCGGAACCGGCGTCTCCGTCGCCGTCGCCGTGGCCGTTTCTGTCTCCGTCGGCGTTTCGGTGAACGTGGCCGTGGGAGTCTCGGTCGCTGTCGCCGTGGGCGTCTCTGTCGCCGTGGGCGTTTCGGTGAAGGTGGCCGTGGGAGCCTCGGTCGCCGTGGCCGTAGCGGTGTGTAGCGGCGGGCACTGATTCAACGAGCGGTGCACTGCCGCCACCAGGTCATCGATGTCGACATCGTCGTCGCTGCCGGCATTGCATTGTGGGCACCGCGACAGCGGCTGTCCATCGAGCGCGATGTTGACGCAGGCAATGAGCTCGTCGACCGTGACGCGGCGGTCGCCGGTGCAGTCGCCAGTACACGGCTGTGCCCGGACCGGCGACGCCGCGGCCCAGGCGACGCAGAGAACCGCCGCCATCGCGCCGCATGATTTCATGAACCGATGGAGCCCGCTCGATACTCGATTCGCCACCACGCGCCCTCCTTCATGTCAGCGTTGAGGCGAGTATCACACACAGCCCAGCGAATCAGCCAGAGGTAGTGTCCGCGTTGCTCGGACTGTGTGAGATCACGGCGATGGCGGACAGGCGTCACTCGGGCTACTCAAAGAAGTAGCTGAGCCGGCTTTGCCCACCAATTGGTGGGGTCCTTCTGGTTCCTCTCCCTCCGGGAGAGGCCAGGTGAGGGGATCGAACAAACTCTTTCACCAATAGTCTGTCGAAGCCATCATTTCATCCCCTCACCTTACCTCTTCCGGAGGGAGAGGAGCTTCTATCGCGAATTGTGGGAAGGCCGGCTCAGCCCGCCGAAGCCCCCGCTCCGACCGCCGCCTCGACGATCGGCGAGTCGTCGGTGGCCGTGGGCGATGGGGTGTCGGTCGGCGTCTCGGTCGGCGTCTCCGTTGGCGTCTCAGACGGCGTCTCCGTCGCAGTGGCAGACGCGGTCTCGGTCGGCGTGGCGGTGGCCGTCGCGGTGAACACTTCGGTTTCCGTCGGCGCCGGCGTGTCCGTCGGCTCGACAGTCGCCGTCTCGGTGGGCGCAGCGGTGGCAGTCGCGGTGGGAACCGCGGTGGCCGATCGCGTCGGCGTGACCGTGGCCGTGGCGGCGCACGTCGGCGGCGGCGTCAGCGCCGGAACGAATGCGGCGCCGACGTTGTTGCTCTCGTTGAGCTCCTCGACCTCCATGCCGGAGTCGATCACCACCGCGACATTTCCGGAAGTAAACGGAAACAGGCGACAGACATCTTCCGTCGGGGCGACATTCATGTCGACCCGCATGGCCGTGCCGTTGACGAAGATGGTGAACGCCCCGCTGGGCGCATTCCCGACATTGGTCGCGCAGGCGCGCAACTGCTTCTCCGGGGTCTCGCCCGGGGCATTGGTACAACCGCCGGTCGGAGTCGGGGCAACGACCGTGAGGCCCGAGAACTCGAGGTCGGGCAGCACGCGAGTCGGCGTCACCGTGGCAGTCTGTGAAGGCGTGGCGGTCGGTCCGGTCGGCGTCCTGGTCGCAGTCGGCGTGGGCGGGGCGGGCGTCGCTGTCACGGTGGCCGTCGGCGGCACGGTCGCGGTCGCGGCTGCAATCGTTGCCGTCGCGGTCGAGGTGGCCGGCACCGGCGTCTCGGTGGCAGCGGTGCCGGTGTCGGTTGCGGTCGGAATGGGCGTCTCCGTCACGGGCGGCACGGTCTCGGTCAGCGTCGGCGACGGCGGAATCGGGGTCTCGGTGGCGGGTGTCCCGGTGTCGGTGGCCATCGTGGTGTGCGTCTCCGTCGCCGTCGCGGTCGGCTCGGTCGCCGTCGCCGTCGCCGTCGCAGTCGGCACCGTCGCTGTGGCGGTCGATGTCGGCGGCACCGGTGTCTCGGTGGCGGGTGTGCCGGTGGCGGTTGCGGTTACCGTCGGCGTCGCCGTCGCCGCCGCCGCCGTGGTCGCGGTCGAGGTTGGCGGGGCGGGGGTCTCGGTAGCGAGCGTGCCGGTGCCCGTAGCGGCAGCGGTCGCGGTCGGCGTCTCGGTCGCGGTCTCCACCGCCAGCGTCGGGGTCTCCGTCGGCGCCAGCGTCTCTGTCGGCGTCGGGGTCGCGCTGGCGGGGACGCGGGTGTTGGTCCCGGTCGGGAGCGGCAGCGGGCACTGGTTCAACGAGCGATCGACCGCGGCGACGAGATCGTCGATCCCGACGCCGTCGCCCCCGGCATCGCACGACTCACAGCGGCTGAGCGCCTCCTTGCCGAGGGCGATGTTCACGCACGTGATGAGCTCGTCGACCGTCACGACGAGGCTTCCGTTGCAGTCGCCGGTGCACGGCTGCGCCGCGACCGGTGATGCCAGGGCGATCAACGCGCCCGCCGCGACTCCAGCGCCGCACGACCGCACCAACCGCAGAACCCGACTTCGCACTCCATTCACCATCCGTTTACCCCTGCTCTCGACGTGACGCGTCATGACCAAGGTATCCCGTGTAGTGAAAGTGTCTAGCAGGGGCCGACGTTTAGCGAAGTATGACCCTCCAGATCCAGAACAGTACGTCGTGACGGCCGTCACCCGACGCAGGCGATCAGATCCATCGCCAGACACGAGTCGTAGTGCATCTCAATCGAGCCGTTGGAACCGATGTCGATATCGACGGCACCGTCGGTGTAGATCACCGTGCCGACGCCCTCAACCAGGATCTCGCCGTCATCGGGGCAGATCTCGCCCTCGGTGAGAATGAGCGGAACCGACGGCGTACTGAGATGCGCGGTGCCGCCAAAACACACCGAGCTCATCGCACCGCTGATCTCCGCTCGTGTCGCGGTGCCGTTGTACTGGGCATCGAAAATGAAGTCGTCGAAGTTCACATCGAACGAGATGCTGGCTCCGCCGGCGCTCTGCGCCCCTTGCGCATCGCCGTTCAACTTCAGCGTGTAGTCGTCCGGCACACAATCGGCGCTGTAGCTGTTGATGGTCACCTCGACATTGGTTCCGGTCAGGTTCAGCGACGTCATGCCGGCGTTGGCCGGCAGCGTCGACTCGAGCGTGCCGGTGAGACTGGGGAAGGCGACCTTGGTGACGTGGACCAAGCCACCAATGGCACACGGACCGCCCGCCACCAGTGTCGCCGTATACGACCCCGTCACATTGGTGTCGTTGGTCAGCCGCAGCTGATCCGTCCCGTTCTTGTGCAGAGCGGTCAGGTTGATCATCGCAGTACCCGCGAACGGAATCTTGCCTGCGCAACCGAGAACTTGGTTGCCGGTCAGCACGACACTCGCGTCGTACGTTATCGAGCCATCCGGCGTCGTCACCACGCAACTGTTGAGTGACAGCGTGGTCGTGATCGAGAAGCCCGCGCCCGCCACACACATCTCGGTCGCACACGGCACCCCACTGCCACCGCCGGCCGCCCCTGCGCCGCCACCTGAATTGGTCAGGCCGGTGATGATCGCCGAGATGGTGGACGGAATGAGCCCGACGCCGTTGGCGATGGCGGCGCTGCTGCCAGCGACGGTCTCGATGATCGGCGAGTTGGTCGCGGTGGGCGACGGGGTCGACGTCGGTGTCATGGTCGGCGTTCTGGTTGGCGTGCGCGTCGGCGTGCCCGTCGGCGTCGCGGTCGGCGTACGGGTGCTGGTCGCGGTCGGCGTCCGCGTGCGGGTGAACGTGGCGGTCGCCGTATTGGTCGGTGTCGGCGTATTGGACGGCGTCGCCGTGTTGGTCGGTGTCGCCGTGTCGGTCGGCGTCGCGGTCGGAGACGAGGTATTGGTCGCGGTTGCGGTGTGCGTGTGCGTCGCCGTCCCCGTCGGGGTGTGAGTCGCCGTCGCCGTGGGCGGCACGGCCGT
>CAYVUV010000126.1:0-2780 GCA_964455095.1 uncultured Binatia bacterium (SeqCode) | reverse complement strand
GACGCGTGCGACATGTGCTGCGCCAACAGCATCTTCTCGCTGTTGGGTTCCGTGCGCAGTGCCTGCGCGGCCTCAGACGCGTCGAGCGCCGCCACCGGCTTCACCGCCTGGCGCGCCTCATCCGGGCTGAGGAAATCAAGTGGCTTCTTGCGCAGTGAGGGAAGCCCATTCTTCTTTTCACTCATGGTCGCTCCTTCGCCGTGGGCGCAACACGATCAGCCCCACTCTCCCCGGTTCATCACCATCAACTGTCAGGCCTGGTCAAAAAGAGTCTTGCGGTTCCCTGTCGATGCGCCTCGGGCAAAGCCTATGACGCCTTTTCCCCCACTTCGCACGTCCAGGGTCTGAGTGCCTTCATACACCAAGCGCTGTCCTCATTGTCAAGAAAATTTCTTCCGCAGCGCACCGTCAAAGCAACAGCGCCCCGACATCGTGCGATATCGGGGCGCTGGAGCTCACTCATGCATCCTACCCGGTCAGCTTAGTTCTTGCCCTTGAACTGACCCGCGTCGTTCTTGATCGGCGAGGCGAAGCTCGCGCCCCAGCAGATCCCCGAGGAGTTGTTGCGCAGCTGCGCGATCACCGGCAGATCCACCGGCGCGATCGGCAGCGTCACGTCGGGCAGGTCTGCTCCCTTGCCCTTCAACAACGCCTTCGACTTGTTGTTCGTGCTGCCCTTGACGAGCACCTTCTGGATGCTGTCCTGGGTGCCCGCCTTGTCCTTGTACTTGTAGCCCTTGGTGCTGATCGGATCCCACAGCGTCGCATTCGGCGGTATCTCCGCATGCGCGATCAGGGTCGGCGTCGCCCCGGCGTACACGCAGAAGGCGTAGTCCGCCGTCGTCTCCGGATTGGCGAACTCGGCCTGATCCGTCGACTGGCCTTTGATCCACTTCCAGATCAGCTTGTCCTTGGTGTTGTCGGTCTTGTCCTTGATCAGCAGCTTGCTCTTGACGGCCGTGCGGCAGGTATCGACCGTCAGCGGGCAACCGCCCATGAAGCAGGCATCGGCGCCCTCGTTGCAGGTCTCGCCAATTCCGCACGGTGTGCCCGGTGAGGTGCACGTGCCGCTCTGGCAGGTATCGACGCCGTCGCAGAACGCCCCGTTCGAGCAACCCGTTCCGTCCGCTTCGAACGCGTCGGCTGGGCACGTCGTGGACGACCCGTTGCAGGTCTCCGCTACGTCACACGCGCCGGTGTCGGCGCGGCAGATGGTGCCGTTGTTGCCCGCCGGATGCGTGCAAGCGATCCCGACGCCATCACACTGGTCCACAGTGCAGATCTGACCATCGCTCGTGCACGGCGTGCCGTTCGCCTTCACGCCGTCGACCGGGCAGGCGCTGCTGCTGCCGTCGCAAACCTCGACCTCATCACATTCCTGACCGCCGCTTGCGGCGCGGCACACGGTCCCATTCGCCTTCACGCCGTCGGCCGGACAGTTCCCGGCCCCGTCGCAGTTCTCGGCCTCGTCGCACAACTGTCCCACGCTGGCCGCACGGCACAGGGTGGTGGCGGGCTCGTGATTGCCCAGACAGCTCCCGGACCCGTCGCAGGTGTCCGGATCCGTGCAATCGGTATCGGCGGGATTGCCGCACGCCGTCGCGGCGGGCTCGAATGCATCGGCCGGACAGGCACTGCTCACGCCGTCGCACTGCTCTTCGACATCGCAGTCGCCGGCATCGGCGCGGCACACCGTGCCGTTCGCCTTCACGCCATCGGCCGGGCAGGTCGGCGTGCTGCCATCGCAGACTTCCGCCTCGTCACACAGCTGTCCGGCACTCGCCGCACGGCACTCCGCCCCGGGGTTGCCCGCCGGATGCGTACACGCGCCGCCACCGTCGCATTCGTCGGCCGTGCAGGTCTCGCCGTCGTCGGTGCAGCTCGTGCCGGCCGTCTCGTCGTTGACATCACACGTTCCGGAACCGTCACAGGTGTCCGGGTTGGTGCAATCGGTATCGCTCGGGCTGCCGCAGGCGAAGCCCGACACCTCGTCGTTGATCTGGCACGCCCCGCTGCCGTCGCAGGTATCCGGGTTCGTGCAGTCGGTATCGCTCGGATCGCCGCACGCGGTCGCCGCCGGCTCGAAGCTGTCCGCCGGGCACTGGAAGTTCACGCCATCGCAAACTTCCTGCACGTCGCACTCGCCCGCATCGGCACGGCACAGCGTTCCGTTCGGCTTGACTCCATCGACCGGGCAGGCGCCCAGGCCATCGCAGAACTCCGCCTCATCGCAGAGCTGGCCCACACTGGCCGCCCGGCACAGCGTGGTAATCGGCTCGTGGTTCGACTCGCACAGCCCGCTGCCGTCGCAGGTATCCGGGTCGGTGCAGTTCGTATCGCTCGGATCGCCACAGGCGAAGCCGGCGATCTCGTCGTTCACTTCGCACAGGCCGCTGCCGTCGCAGGTATCGGGATTGGTGCAGTCGGTATCACTCGGATCCCCGCAGGCAGTCGCCGCCGGCTCGAAAGTATCCGCCGGACAGCTCCCGACTCCGTCGCAGAACTCCTCTACGTCGCAGTCGCCCGCATCGGCGCGGCACGAGGTCGTCCCCGGTTCGTTGTTGACCAGGCAGGTCCCCGATCCGTTGCAGGTATCCGGGTTGTCACAGACCGTATCGCTCGGGTCGCCGCAGGCAGTTGCCGCCGGCTCGAAGGCATCCGCCGGACAACTTCCCGCTCCGTCGCAGAACTCTTCGACGTCACAGTCGCCCGCATCGGCGCGGCACGAGGTCGTCCCCGGCTCGTTGTTGACCAGGCAGGCCCCCGATCCGTTGCAGGTA
>CAYVUV010000125.1:0-4698 GCA_964455095.1 uncultured Binatia bacterium (SeqCode) | reverse complement strand
AGCAGGGCGACCAGGTAGAGTGTGACCGGCCAATAGTGCAGCGCGTGGCGGAGGAAGCGCCGGCCATGCCGGCCGATGCCGGTCCAGATTGCCCATGCGCCGACGACCGCGGTGGCCAGCAGCAACAGGTAGAGGGCGATGAACAGCAGGGCGCCGCCGTCGCCCCCTACGGCAAAACGTTCGGCCAAACCTTTGAGAATCAGAAACAGGATGGTGAAGAGCGCCAGGACAGCGATTCGGCCGGCCGTGGCGCCGCTGCGCATGGTCCAGTCGAGCTCTCGTTCGGTCAGCAGGCGATCCTCGAGTCGATCGAGATCGATATCGCTCAGGTTCTCGAGCTGCTCGGTGTTGTCGTGCACAGGCATTGCGGTCAGCCTCCCGGCCGCACGCACAGCACGTGGAACTGATCGCGCGCGGTCTGCTCCGACAACAGGAAGCCGGTCGGTTGCCAACTGCCGGCGACGATCTGCGCGGATGAGGCGGTGGGCTCGGCGCGATCGAAGGCACGGCTCACCCAGACGTGCAGGGTCGAGGGATCGTTCGGGGGCGGCACGAGGCGATCGAAATCCTCGCGCCGCGGGGTCTGCCAACCCGCACCGAGGCCCGCGCACCGCCGCTTGGCCTCGGCCAGCGGCACGGCGATGTAGCGCCCGTCGCGTTCCAGCAGGTGCCAGTTGCTGCCGCGGGTGAGGCCGCGGACGGACGGCTGTTCTGTATCGGCACGCAGCGAGCGCTCGATGCCATGGCGTTGGTCCTCAATGAACGCCGCCAAGCGCCCCGCTGTGTCGGGCGAGACAAGGACCAGGGCAGTGAGCGCCGCGCCGCCGAGAACGAGGACGATGAGCGCGATCCGGATTGTCGACGACGCGATCTTCGTGGCCGGTAACGGCCGGCCCGGCGCCGGAAGTGTATCGGTCGGTGCGGGCGGCGGGGTCGGCATCGGCGCGAACAACACGTCGACGAGCACAACGCTGAGGAACAGCGCACCGCCAGTGAGAACGATCACCAGCTCGCGCGGGAGCTGCTCGGCGACCGCCGCGACGCCGGCCATCGCGACAGATGCGGCGATGAAGGTCAGGATGAGCCATCCCCAGGCGGCGGGCTCGATCAGGCGCTGGGCGTAGCGGCTGACGGGCCCCTCACGCCGCAACGCCTCGATGCGGGCGATCTGTGCCGCCCGTCGGGAGGAGGGATCGAGCGTGCGTTGCAGAGCGCTCACGCCGGGATTGTACCCGCTATGTGCACGCCGACAACGACGAACTGCCGCTCCTCGCGGCTAGTCGGCTTTGCCCGGCAATTCGCGACAGAAGTTCCTCTCCCTCCGGGAGAGGTAAGGTGAGGGGATGAACTGATGGCTTCGACCCCTGATTCGTTGAAGAGTTTGTTCGATCCTGACCTCTCCCTGAGGGGGCTTTGCCCAGAAATTCCACCTCAGGTGGTGCCGCGGATGATTCGGAGAATCACGAAACCACGAAAGAGTGAAACCACGAAACATAACTCAGTCATTTGAAGCCGAAGCCGCGCAGATCAGAGTTTCGTGTTTTCGTACCTTCGAGCTTTCGTGATTCTCTGATGCGGTAGCACTTTTGGGCAAGGCCCCCTGAGGGAGAGGAACCAGAAGGACCGCACCAATTGCTGGGCAAAGGCCGGCTAGTCTCAGCCGGTCGTGCGCAGGCCGCCGGCGATGGCGTTGAGGGTGAGCAGCAGGCGGGTCAGCAGCTCGTCCGTATCGGCACCCGCGCGCTGTGCCTCGCGCCATTGGCGCAGCAACGCGATCTGCTCGCGGTGCAGGGCGCGCAGCGCTTCGTGGCGCAGGTCGATGGCGCGCGTGATGCGTGGCCGGCGTTGGCGCAGCGGGCTGCCGAGCAGGCGCGCGAGCAGCGCGTCGGTGCGCGCGTGCTCGGCGAGGATGCGGCCGAGGATGCGCTCGCGCAGGGCGTCGTCGTCGACCAGCGCGGCGTAGGCGCGCATGACGTCGGGGTCGGCGGTGAGCACGCTGGTGCTGACGTTGGTGATCAGGTAGCGCAGCGGCGCCCAGTGCGCGGTGGCCTCCTGCAGCGCGGTGAAAGCAGCGGGGTCGTCGGCGAGGAGCTGCTCCAGCGCAGTGCCGACGCCGTACCAGCCGGACAGGTAGAAGCGCGCCTGGCTCCAGCTGAACACCCACGGGATGGCCCGCAGGTCGGCGAGCGACGCCTGGCCAGAGCGGCGCGAGGGGCGCGAGCCGATCTTGCTCGCCTCGATGACGTCGATGGGCGTCGCCTGGCGGTAGAAGGCCAGGAAGCCGTCGGCGTGTAGCAGGTCAGTGTACGCCGCGCGGCTCGCCTCGGCACAGCGGTCCATCAGCGGTTCGAGCGGATGCGGGCGCGGGGTCTGGTGGGCGTGGCGCAGCGTCGCGGCCGCAACGCCGGCGAGCAGCAGCTCCAGGTTGTACGTGGCGCTGATGAGGTTGGCGTACTTCTGCGCGATGACCTCGCCCTGCTCGGTGATGCGCAGATCGCCGGACAGCGAGTCGTGCGGTAGCGAGGCGATGAAGCGGTCGGTCGGGCCGGCGCCGCGGCTGATGGTGCCGCCGCGGCCGTGAAAGAAACGCAAGCGCACACCGGCCTCGGCGCCGACCGCGGCCAACGCCGCCTGGGCGCGCTGCAGGTGCCACTGGCTGGCCCAGATGCCGCCGTCCTTGTTGCTGTCGCTGTAGCCGAGCATCACCTGCTGCACCGGCTGGCCGCCGCCGCCGGAGCGCGCGATGCTGCGGCAGGTGATCGGATGGGCGAGAAAGCGGCGCAGCAGGTCGGGCGCGCGCTGCAGGTCCTCGATGGTTTCGAACAGCGGCACCACCGGGAGCCGGCAGACCAAGCCATCCGGCGTTGCGACGGCCAGACCGGCCTCGCGCGCCAGCAGGTAGACGACCAGCAGGTCGGAGAGACTGCGCGTCATGCTGACGATCAACGAGCCGACGCCGTCGGGTCCGTAGGCGCGCAGGTGGCGCACCAGCTCGCGGTAGCAGGTGAGCACGGCATCGGCTTGCGGCCCGGCACGCGTGTCGGGGTGCGTGAACGGCCGCGGCGAGCGCAGCTCGGCGGCGAGGAACTCGAGGCGGCGGGACTCCTCCCAGTCGGCGAATTCGCAGTCCGGCGCGCCGGCGGCGCGCAGCAGTTGGCCGACCGCCAGGTCGTGGAAGGTGCTATTCTGCCGCACGTCGAGCGCCGCCAGATGGAAGCCGAGACAGCGCGCGACGAGCAGCACCGGGCGCGCGTCGGCGGCGGCGAGACGGCCGGCGCCGACCGCCACCAGCGCCGCATGCAGCTGCGCGAGATCGTCTTCCAGCTCCGCCGCCCGCTGGTAGTGCGCTTCTGCCGGCTTTGCAGGAGGGGATCCATCGCCGCGCTCGCTCTGCGGCAAGCGGCACAGCATGAGGTTGACGAACTGGCGCCACGGCTCGTTCGGGTTGCGCGCCACGGCGGCGCGGCCGATGGCGCCGAGGTGCTCGGCCATCGCGCCGGTGGCGGCGATGAGATCCGGCGGCGGCGCCTGCAGGCGATCGGAAAGGCTCAGGCGCGCGGCCAGGCGGGTGAGCTCGCGGCGCAACAGGTCGAGGGCGGCGCGGCGCAGTGTCGCCAGCGTGTTCCGTGTCACCGCGGCGGTGACCAGCGGATGGCCGTCGCGGTCGCCGCCCACCCAGGTGCCGAAGACGACGCGCGGTGTGGCGCTCGGCCCGCCGAGCAGCGCCGCGTTCCACCCCATGTGTCGCCACGCCTGGCGCAGGCGATGATCGAGCAGTGGCAGCACGGTCGGAAAGACATTGGTGAGATAGTGCACGACGTTGCGCACCTCGGATGCGACGTCGGCCTTGTCGAGAAAGATCTCGCCGGTGCGCCACAGCCGTTCGAGCGCGACCTTGATCTCGTCGCGGATGGCCTGCCGCTCGCTCGGCGTCCACATCTGGTTCTCGCGCTTGACCTGAAACAGGTAGAGCTCGCGGTGCTGCTCCAACACGGTGGCGCGCTTGGCCTCGGTCGGGTGGGCGGTGAGCACCGGTTCGATCCGGATGGAGGGCAGAGCGGCGGCGATCTCCTCGGCGCCGAGGCCGAGATCGACCAGCTGGCGCAGCGTGTGGCCCCACAGGCCGGGCTCGTGCGTGAAGCCGTGCTGCGTCTCGTTCACCCGGCGCTGCTGCGCCGCGGCGTTCTCCTCGGCATGGTTGAGGAGCTGGAAGGCCACCGAGTACGCCTGCGCCGCGCGCGGCGGCAACGGCTCGCCGCGGTCGACCTGTTGCCAGGGCAGGCGGGCGGCCAGCGCCGGCTCACCGATCTCGGTCAGCACCTCGACGAAGCAGCCGAGCAGGAAGGCCAGGTCGCGCTCGACCTTGGCGAAGTCGGAGAAATCATCGCCGCGCTGCGTGGACATCGCGCCTCTCCTCGCCTCCACTGCCCACGGGTGAAGTCAGTCGCCAGCAGCTCGCTACGCACCGCGCGCAGCAACCGAATGGCTAACTGCAACGACGGTGCCGATGGGCTCACCGCGGCATCGTGCACCGGAACAGAGTGGCGGCCCTTCCGGGTGCCAAAGCTTTGGGCGGCAGGCTGCGGCTTTGCACACAAAGTCACCGTTGAACGGCGCTCTTGTCGGAGTCGGGGGGGGCGGCGGGGTCGGGGGGGCTGTAAAGTTTTTGGGGTTGTGTGTGTTGGATCAGGTCGGTAC
>CAYVUV010000124.1:0-17875 GCA_964455095.1 uncultured Binatia bacterium (SeqCode) | reverse complement strand
GTGAAGCGGTGGGTATCCCCGGGCTACCAGCACCTGTTTCTTGGTCATGCCGTATACGATCTGTCCGTCACGGACCGCGGCGGCAATGCGCGGATCATCCGTCAAATTCTTGAGGGGATCCTCGTCGCAGAGGACCCGCCGGAAGTATGGCACGGAGCGAATCCTGCTCGTCCCGTACTCCAGTGAGAGATGAAGTTTCTCGTCTGTTGCAGATGTTTGCAGCGTAACCCGGTTGCGGCCAACGGCGACGACGCTCACCTTCGTCCCGGCGGCGAGGCGGAATCGATCCGGGTCATCGAGGTACAGGTAGTTGGCGTCGGTGGCTTCGCTGCCACCTTCGAACATCAGGTTGCTGCATGCGAAGAACTCACGATGGAGAAGCTCGAGCGGAGTCTCGGGCCCCGCCAGCAAATTCCCGGGCTGAGCGACGATGTCGCTCAATGTGCTCGCGACGATGCTCGGCACCGACTCTTCGTTGAAGTCGGAAGAAAAGTACTGGTAGCGATTGAACCAAAGAACCGCTCCGGTCTTGGCATTGACCAAGGCCGCAAACGTTTCCGCACCGATCGGTGGGGTCGGCGGTGCGGAAGGATAGGTCGGCGGCAGGTAGATCATCGGTGGCGGAGAATAACCGTGACCACAAGCGCGTGTTGCCCGCGACCGTTGGCCGCCGGCAAGGGTCTTTCCATGTCGAGAATCTTGTCGGCTCACGATGTCTTGCGAAGCCGTAGCTTCGAGACGAACGAGCAACAGGGTGTCCACCCCCGCCGCACTCCGCAGCGGCCCGAGGTCGGTCGCGAGCCGCGCCGGACTGTCTCCCGAGGACAGCATCTTGCCCGCCGAAATCAGCTCGGCGAACTCCCTTTGCGCTGCTGCAATCGCGGCGAGCACAGGGACAGAGAGGTTGTCGGGCTCGAGTCGCGTGACCCGAGGGAAACGCGAGGATAGCTCAGTCGCCGCGGTCTCCATGATCCGAGCGGCGACACGCTTGCTCAACCCTGGCAGCGGATCGCCCCTGCCGAAGAACCGCTTCTTCGACACATGGACGTCTGCGGGCACAATGGCGACGGCCTGCAGAGATTCCACCGCCTCCATGAAATAGGGACGTTCGCCGGCACGAAACGAGCAGCCAGCCAGCAGAACACTCAGCCCGAACATGAGGAACAGACGTCTCATCATTCTGCTTGGCCTCCGCGGTGCAAGGCGTGAAGGGGTCCCCCCAATGAGCGGTACTGTCGGTGCAACAAGACTCCCGAACAACGCTCACCGCCACGTCACGGGCCAATGCGGGTGCCACGGCCGTTCGCGCTCGAAGGCGCGCGCGGCTTGCAGGACCAGGTCGTCACGGTGGCGCGGGCCGACGATCTGCATCCCCATCGGCAGACCGTTGCGCGACAGGCCGATGCGCACCGTGGCCGCCGGGTGCCACGAGAGGTTGAACGGAATCGTAAACGACCCGACGTTCGACCACGGCTGGCGCCGCCCCTCGGTCTCGGTCGGGTACGGACCTGGCGCCAGGTAGGGGTCGAACGGAACGGTCGGCGTGAGCAGCAGGTCGTAGCGGTCGAAGATCGAGGCGCACCAGCGCCCGACCTCGGCGCGCAGCGCGGCCAATTCGCCGAAGCGCGCCGGCGTCATCTCGCGGCGCGCGATCTCGACACCAGCCATCAGCCCGCGGCCGAGCAGGTGTTCGCGCCCCGCCAGATGCGGCTCCAACTGCGACGCCATGAGAAAGGCGCCGAGCAGACTCCAGGTGCGCCCCATCTCGGGCAGGCCGCCTTCGACCTTCTCCACCTGGTGACCGATCTGTGCGAAGACACGCGTCGCGTCCTCGACTGCGGCGGCAACGTCCGACTGCACCACGGCATAGCCGAGATCGGGCGAGAAGCCGATGCGCAGCCCGGACGGCAACGCCGCGCGCACCTTCTCCAGGTACGAGAAGCCGGGATGGGGCAGGCTGGTCGGGTCGAGCTCGGACGTGCCCACCACCTGATCGAGCAGCAGCGCGGCATCCTCGACGGTCTTGGTGAGCGGGCCGTACACCGCCGTGGTGCCGTACTCCCAGTGATGCAGCTGCTCGCGCGGCACGCGCCCGTACGAGGTCTTGAGACCGAAGCAGCCGGTGAAGCTCGCCGGAATGCGAATCGAGCCGCCGCCGTCGCCGGCGGTGACGAGCGGCAGGACGCAGGCGGCGATGGCGGCCGACGAGCCGCCGCTCGAACCGCCGGGCGTGAGCTGGAGGTTCCACGGCGACCGGGTGACGCCGTGGATGCGGTTGCGGGTGAAGGCCGGAGCGCCGAACTCGGGCGCGTTGGTCTTGCCGATGACGATCGCGCCGGCGGCCTTGAGGCGTTCGACCTGGACCGAGTCGGCGCTCGCGACGCGGTCGGCGAACAGCGGCGAGCACTCGGTCCACGGCAGCCCCGCCACCGGCTCGAGCTCCTTGACGCCGAGCGGGATGCCCTCGAGCGGCCGCGCCTCGCCGCGCGCGATGCGGCTCTCCGCCGCGCGCGCCTCGGCGAGACACACGGCGGGATCGCGCCGCACGACGACCGCATTCAGATCCGCATGGGTCGCGTCGATCCGCGCCAGGACGGCCTCCATGAGCTCGACGGGCGACGCCTGTCGCGCCCGCACGCGCTCGGTCAACTCGACCAGGGACAGCGACAACAGCTCGTTCATTCGCACCTCCGCCCGAGCGCCATACTCCAACTCCACACCATGTGAAAGGCGCGCGCGGCGGCCCTGGTCACGGCGCCGAGACCGCCAGCCGCGCGTCGATCTCGATCAGCGCGGCCTTCAGCCAGCCGCGCTCGTTGGTGTTCACGCTCGCCTGCAGCAGCTGCGCCGCCGCCTGCCGCTTCGCCTGCAGCGCCGTGACGTTTGCCGGCTCGGCCTCCAACGCCACGTCGGCCATGTGCATGGCGCGGGAGAGGTCGCCCTGGCTCACCAGCGCGGCGGCGCGCTCGGCTACGACCTCCGCACCGCCCGCCATCTGCACCACCTCCGGGTAGATCGAGCGCGCCGGCGTCGCGTACATGTCGGACACGTTGCCGTCGAACCAGCCGACGTACCCCTCCGCGATGCCGCGCACCGACCACGGCACGTTGCCGTACACCTCGTTCTGCTCGAATTCGGGCGGCAGCTCGATGTCGCGCATCAGCGTGTAGACGTCCTTACCCGCGTTGAGCCCGCGCACCGTCGCGTCGTGCACGTAGAGGATGGCATCGCGGTACTGCGCCACCTTGTCGTGGATCTGCTGCCGACCATACAGCGGCGGACCGTGGCTCGGCGCGAGGATCTCCGGTTGCCAGCTCAGCACGGTATCGAGCGACTCGACGTAGTCGAGCGCCCAGCGCGGCCGGGTGCCGCGCAGTGTGTACAGGTTGGGGAATGACAGGTAATAGTTGTCGCCGGTGAACGCGATCTTGTACTCGGGAATCCACACGGTCAGATGGTCGGGGGTCTCGCCCGGCGTGTGCAACATCTGGAACGTCAGCCCGCCGAGCTTGAACTCGTAGAAGGTGTCGAAGAACACGGTGGCGAGGACCGCGCCGCCCGCATTGACGACAGGCGCGTCGGGCGGCGCGAACGGCGGCAGCGAGGTCAGGCCGAAGAGGTCGGAGAACTGCGCCGCGTTGCGGTGCGCGAACAGCGGCGCCAGGCGCCGCTCGTAGTTGAGGAAATCGCGCTCCTCCTGCTGCGCGATGACCGCGGTGCCCTCCTCCTTCCACAAGCCCACGCCGCCAGTGTGGTCGGCGTGCGCGTGGGTCAGGATGATGTAGCGCACCGGCCCGGCGTCGATCGCCTGCAGGGCGCGTTTGTGGGCGGGAGCCGAAAGGACGAGCGAGGTGTCGATGACGACGTTGCCCTCCGGCGTGACGACCAGGAACGTGTTGCCGAAGCCGGAGGCCTGATAGACGGCCTCGTTGATCTGCAAGACACCGTCGCCGAGGTTGACCGCCGCCGGCGGGCTGGGCCGAAACGTATCCGGTTCGGTGATGATCCCGCGCGCCGTGCACGGCGTGCTGGCGCCGCAACCATCGAGCGCCGCGTGCACCGCGGCGACGAGCTCGTCGACGGTCACGCGTTGGTCGGCATTGCAGTCACCCGGGCACTGCGCGGTCGCGCGCCCGCTGCCGGAAAGCCAGAGAACGAAAAGGATCAGTCCGAACACAGGCCGATGGCAGATGTTGTGCCGCATCGTCCCCCCTGTTGCTGCTCGTCACTCCGCCGGCGCCGTGTTGATGCGGTCGATCAGCATGCGCAGGCGGCCGAAGGCGCGGCGATCGAAGTGGAAAACCACGCGCGGCAGGTGCAACGTCGTCGGGTCGTCGCGCTCGGCGGGAAACGGCTGGCACGACTCGATCGCGCCGCGCTCGATGATGTCGGCAAACTCCGCCGACAGCGCCGCGAGCACGGCGGCAGGCAGCGGGCGGACCAGGCGCAGGACGAGCAGGTCGTCGACGTAGCGGGCCGAGTGGTAGACGCGGTAGTAGTCGGTGATCGCGCGCACCGCCGCGGCGCAATCGTCGGTGACCGTGAACAGCGCGAGGTCCTCGGGCGAGATCATGTGCTGGCGCAGCAGATGGTCGCGCACGTACTGGTGCCACGTCTTCCAAAACGTGCCGCGCGGTTGATCGAGCAGCACCAACGGCATCGGCTGACACTTGCCGGTCTGCAGCAGGGTCAGCACCTCGAAGCCTTCGTCGTGCGTGCCGAAGCCGCCGGGGAACAGGACGACCGCGTTGGCGTCCTTGATGAAGAACAGCTTGCGGGTGAAGAAGTAGTTGAAGGACATCAGCTTGCGGTCGCCGTAGATGATGGGGTTGGCGCGCTGCTCGAAGGGAAGACGGATGTTCACACCGAAGCTGCGCTCGCGCCCCGCGCCGCGCTGGCAGGCCTCCATGATGCCGCCGCCGGCGCCGGTGATGACCATGAACCCGGCATCGGCGATGGCGCGCGCGAACTCCTCCGCGGTGCGAAAGATCGGATCGTCGGGCTGCGTGCGCGCCGAGCCGAACGTCGCCACTTTGCGCACGCCGCGGTAGGGCGCGAAGAAGGTGAACCCGGCGCGCATCTCCTCCAGCGCGCGGGCGACGATCTTGAGCTCGCCGATGGTGGCTGCGTCGCCTTCCATAGCGCTGATGGTTGCGGCCATTTCACGCACTAGCCGCAGCGCGCGCGAGCGGCTGCGTCGGTTCGCGGGTGTCAGCGGGGTAGACGCCATGTTCACCCTATACTCGCGCAACCGCCCACAACGCGAGGCTCGCAACCCGACCGCCTTACACGACACTGTAAGTTCGGGTCGCAGCAATTGTAAGCATTTCTAACTGCGAACTCCCCGCCCAGCGCCGCACTCCGCATTGCTCGAATGGGCCTATTCCCAGCTCCTGGCATGACGTCTGCTGCACGCCGAAACAGACATCCCGATGTCCTGTCTGCCAACGGCGAGCGAGGCCCGGATTGGCCGGTGCCAAGTCGCTGCCAAACGTCCGAAGGAGGAGGACCTATGAAACGCTGCGTGAGTTTGTTGGCCGTCGCAGCGCTGGCGCTGAGCACGAGCGCGCCGGCTGGCGCGGTGGACTACACCTTTGCAGGCAAGCTGTTTATCGCCAAGACGGGGGGAAAGCTCGTCAAGGTACTATCCAAGGGCGCTTTCACCATGCCGGCGCCTGGCAGTGAACCGACCGCGGTCGGCGCTACGCTCGAAGTATTCGATGTCGGCGGCGCAGCCGGCGACGATACGTACAATCTGCCCGCCGCCGGCTGGACCGGTGATTCCGTCAAGGGCTTCAAGTACAAGGGCGCCGGCACTGCGGCCGACCCGTGTAAGGTCGTTCAGATCAAGCCCAAGATTATCAAGGCGGTTTGTAAGGACAAGGGCGCGGGCGGTGTGACGCTCGCGCCGCCGTTTGCGGGAACCGCGGGCGCGATCTTCACCGCCGGCGCCGACCGCTACTGCGGTGAATACGGCGGCACTGAGATCAAGAACGACGCCAAGCTGGTGAAGCGCAAGGACGCGTCGGCGCCCGGATCATGCCCCGTGATCGCGCCGCCGGTGCCGATTGGTTCCCATCTGTGCACACTCGGTGCCGGCAGCCAGGTCGAGATCTTCTCCGGCGTGCTGAACCAGACGCTGTCGGCGACGGGCTCGGTCGAGTTTGCGTGTGGCGCCCCGTCGCCTCTGACCGGCAAGGCCGATTGCTCGTGCGAAGTGCAACCGCCGGGATTCAGCCCGCTCAACATCGCCGGCTTGTTCTGGGCCTGCGTGAAGCCCGCCTCGACGCCGTGCCCTGACGGCGAAGTCGACTGCGACGGAGGCAACAACCTGGGCCTGGACGTCGACGGCAACCGCAACATCGGCACGTGCACGGGTCAGGCGAACTGCGCTTCGACGTGCGCGACGTTCTGCGGCGGCGCAGCGAACATGTTCGCGTCCAACTGCGAAGGCTTCTGCACCAGCGGCGCGCAGATGGCGTGCACGACCGACAACCAGTGCAGCTCGGCCGGTCAGGGCTCGTGCGACGGGCCGGACGGCGCCGGCTTCGGCAACATCTGCGACTGCACCTGCGTCGATCTGGCGGTGCCGCCTCCGGCGCCGGCGGGCGGCCTCTCCTGTCAGCTGGCCTTCAACCTGACCGTCGAACCCAACCCAGGTAACGGCATGGCCTGCGACGGCGCCGATGTCTCGATCAACGTCGGCGACACCTGCGCGCCGCTGACGACGGAAGCGGTCAGTGGCATCATCCACAACGCCAACAACGGCGGCGGCACGCTGCCGAGCGGTGGACCGTTCACCGGCAGCGGCGCGGAGATCCCGTGCGCGACGTTGGCCAGCAGCTCCACTGCCGGCTTGTCGGCCAAAGGCGCGGCGGCGTTCTACGGTTCGACGATCGGCGACATTCTCGCCGGGCTGACGCTCACCTGCCAATGAGCGCGAGCTCGTGTTGAGCAACCCGAGCGGGGGAAACGAGCCCCTGGACCGAGAGGTCCAGGGGCTTTTCTCGCGGACTCAGACGGAACGGAGCCGGAATTCACCGGCGCTCAAAGGAGGGGTTATGAGACGTTCAGTGAAGGTGCTCGGCTTCGCGGCAGTCGCAGCAGCCCTGAGCACGCCCGCGCGGGCGGTCGACTACACGTTCGCGGGCAAGCTCTTCATCGCCAAGTCGGGGGGCAAGCTGGTCAAGGTCCTGTCCAAAGGAGCCTTTCAAATGCCCGCTCCGGGCAACGAACCGACGGCCGTCGGAGCGACGCTGCATGTGTTCGATGTCGGCGGCGCCGGCGGCGACAACACCTACAACCTGCCCGCGGCCGGATGGACCGGTGATCCGATCAAGGGCTACAAATACAAAGGCGCCGGCACCGCATCCGACCCGTGCAAGGTCGTGCAGATCAAGCCGAAGATCCTCAAGGCGGTGTGCAAAGACCGCGGCGCGGGCGGCGTGACGCTGAGCCCACCTTTCGCCGGCACCGCTGCAGCAGTCATCGGCGCGGGCGGCGATCGGTACTGTGGCGAATTCGGCGGCGCCACGCTGGCCAACAACGCGAAACTGATCAAGCGCAAGGACGCTCCGGCCCCGATGTTCTGCACTGGGGCGGCGCCGACCGCAACCTCGACCCCGACGAGGACGCCGACGGGAACCGTGACGCCTACCGGCACGGCAACCCCAACGAGAACCTTTACTCCGCCGCCGGCTCCGCTCGGCGCCCATCTGTGCACGCTCGGCGCCGGCAGTACGGTGCAGATCTACTCCGGCGTGCTGACGCAGACCCTCAATGCCTCGGGTTCGGTGGAGTTCAACTGCGGCGCACCGGGTGCCAACGGCAAGGCGGCCTGTTCGTGCGAAGTGCAACCGCCGGGATTCAGCCCGCTCAACATCGCCGGCCTGTTCTGGGCGTGCGTCAAGCCGGCCTCGACGCCGTGTCCGGACGGTGAGGTCGATTGCAACGGCGGCAACAGCCTCGGCCTGGACGTCGACGGCAATCGCAACATCGGCGCCTGCACCGGGCAGGCGAGCTGCGCCGGCACGTGTGCGACGTTCTGCGGCGGCGCGGCCAACGTCTTCGCCTCCAACTGCGAGGGCTTCTGCACCGACGGCGCGCAGATGGCGTGTAGCGACGACGATCAGTGCTCGATGGCCGGACAAGGATCTTGTGACGGCCCGGACGGCACCGGCTTCGGCAACATCTGCGATTGCACCTGCGTCGATCTGGCGGTGCCGCCGCCGGCGCCGGCGGGCGGCCTGTCCTGCCAGCTCGCCTTCAACCTGACCGTCGAACCCAACCCGGGCAACGGCATGGCCTGCGACGGCGCTGACGTCTCGATCAACGTTGGAGACACCTGCGCCCCGCTCACCACCGAGAGCGTCAGTGGCATCATCCACAACGCCAACAACAACGGCGGCACGCTGCCGACGGGTGGACCGTTCACCGGCAGCGGCGCGGAGATCCCGTGCACGACGCTGGCCAGCAGCTCCACCGCCGGTTTGTCCGCCAAAGGCGCCGCCGCGTTCTACGCCTCGACGATCGGCGACATCCTCGCCGGGTTGACGCTCACGTGCCAATAAACCCCTGGGCAACTTGAGTGCGCGACTCGCGCGAGGAAGGAAGCCCCTGGGCCGCAAGGTCCAGGGGCTTTTCTCTGCCCTCTTTCACATCCCGGGTGCGCCCGCCCGGCGCCGGCGCGCCGCCGCGACAAGCACTACGCAAGCCGCGACAGCACCCACGATCCAAAGCGGCGTCCAGATGGAGCCCATGTCCGGGCTCGGCGCGCGTTGCGTCCGGCGCGCGACGTCGAGGGCACGCGTGACCGCCGCGGCAGCGGCCTCGACTTCTCGCATGGCGTCCGGCTGCCGCAGCGCCTTCTGGAAGCGGACGAACTCCGCCTCGACGCGGCCAACCGCCGCCGCGTCGCGCCGGGCAATGCCGGGCTCCAACGGCTCGAAGCGGAGATAGGCGTTCGCCGCGCGGTCCGCGGCATCCTTCTCTTGCAGGCGGTAGGCATCAACGGCGGCCGCGACACCGCGGGCGACCCGATCGAACGGGTCGCCCGCGGCACCGGGCACATCGGTTGCGCTGTCGACGCCGAGCGATAGCGCGCGGACGAGAACCACCAGCGTCCACCGCTCGTCTTCGCCGAGCACGGCCCCGAAGGCCGGCATCTCGGTGGCCGCCACGCCAGCGACGATGGCGGTGTAAAGCTCGGCGTCCGACCGCGCGGCCATGCGCTCGAGCGCCGTGAACGGTGCCGCAGGCGCGCCGACGGTTCCAGGGCCCGCAGCGCCGGCGGCGTGACAGCGCGCGCAGTGAGTAATAAAGAGCGGCTGGCCGCCGGCGCTGTGCCGAAGTGCGGGACGCAGAGACCAGACGTAGCTCACCAGATCCCACCGTTCCTGCACGGCGAGCACGCTCTCCCAGGCGGGCATCTCCGCCCGGCGGCGCCCGAGCGAAATGACGAGGAAGAAATCCAGCGGTGTCTCGGCGCGCATGAACGCCGCATCGGTGAAATCGGGTGGCCGGTGCTTCAGCGCGGCGGCATCGGGTCCGTCGCCGGCCCCGCCCACGCCGTGGCACGCGGCGCAGTTCTCGCGGTAGAGGATCTCGCCGCGCGCGGCGGAAGGCGGCGCGGCGGGGAACACCTCCTCGCTGACTCCGGTCGCGTCGCGCAGCGCGGCGCCGATTGCGACCGTGCGCGCGCTCACCGCGGCAACCGGCGCGCGCGCGGCGACGGCGTCAGCCAGCGCCGCCATCTGCGTGTCGAGGTCGGACGGTCCCTCGTCGCCGAGTTGCTGGGCGCGATCGCGCAACTCGTCGAGCAGCAGCGCGGCTTCCTCGAGCTCGATCGAGCGCACCACCGCGCCCGCGTCGTCGAAGGCTTCGAGGTATTCCTGCTCGATCCCGCGCAGCAGGTTGAGCAGGCGCCGCACCTGCGCCGCGTCGGCGCTGGCGAGCGCCGGAAGCGCGACGAGGAGCAGGGCCGCGGCCAGGCGCGCGACACGGCGCGTCAACGCTCGGGCCCCTTAGACCGGCGGCGCGATCGGCCGCGCGTGATCCTCGACGCGTGGGCACTCCGGGTCGGGCGCGTCGTCGCGCCCGGTGAGAAAGAGCGCCACGGCGCGGCACCCACCGCGGCAGGTGGTCAGGTACGCACAGGAGCGGCACGGCTCTTCGGCCTGCGCGACGTAATCACGGAACGGACGGTAGGCCTGCGAACCGACCCACTCGCGCTCGAGATCGAGCAGGTCGTCGCCGCGCCCGGGGTAGAACGAGCACGCCGCGGTCTTGCCCTGCTCGTCGACGCCGAGCAGTGACAGCCCGCCGATGCAACCCGCCACCTCGAACAGCTCCATGCGCTCGCGATCCGGCGCATGGCAGGCGACGAAGGGCGCGGCCGAGCAGTCGAGCTTGACGGCAATGCCGTAGCGGGTGGCGAGCTCCAACGCGAGCGGAAACAAGCGCTCGCGCTGGGCGCGCGTCAGGCGCTCGTCCAGATAGCGCTCGCGGGCGCGCCCGGTCGGCTTGAGGCGCAACAACTCGACTTCCACCAGACCGGCCGCCGCGGCCCAGGCGACGACGGCTTCGACGCATTCGAAGTTGCCGCGCGCGACGACGAGGTTGACTCCCACGCGGGCCCCGGCGCGCCGCAGCAGCGCCGCGGCGCGCATACCGGGGGTGGCCTTGTCCGCCCCGAAGACGCGCCCCGGCGGCAACGCATCGACCGAGACGTTGATCTGGCCGAACAGCAGCGCCGCGCGCTGCGCGAATGGCTCGTCGACGAACGCGCCGTTGGTCGTCAGGTTGGGCGTGATACCGCGGGCGCGCGCCGCCGCGGCGATCGCGATCAGGTCGGGGCGTGTCAGCGCCTCGCCGCCGCCGATGGCGATGTGAAAGACGCGCGCCCGTGCCAGCGCGTCGAGGCGCGGCAACCATTCTTCGAAGGCCAGGTCCGTCGCGCCGGCCGCGGGCGTGCTCTCCTGGTAGCAGTGCGTGCAGGCCAGGTTGCAGCGCTTGGTCACCGTCAAGTGCGCCTCGACAGGCGCCTCGAGCGCCTCGCGCGGCGGCTCGGTCCAGAGCGGCGACGGCGGAATACCGAGCTCGGTCGCCAGTATCTGGTCGACGTGCGCGAGCACCGGCGGATCGTCGAGCACGACGATGGCGCCGAAGCGCTCGTGCCGCCAGCGCGGCTCGCTGCGGCACACGAGGTCGCGACCGCCGGTCGCGTCACTCACGGCCGGGGCTCGGCCGGCGCGCCGGTCGCGCGCCGACGTTGGAAGCGGTGCGCCAGCACCGCCGAGGCGAACGCGAGCACGGCGCCCGACGCGACCAGGCTCCAGAGAAAGACAACCACTGTCGTGCCGACGCTCGACGAGTTCGGATTGAAGCCCAGCTTCAGCTTCAGCACCTTGCCGCGCGGCGGCGCCGCGGCATCGGCAGCGGACAGACCGACCGTCCCCAACCCCGGCAGCAGGGCGCGCAGCTTCTCCACGTCGAGCGCAGGCGAAGTGCGGTCGCTGTCACCCATGCGGCGCAGCTTACCGCGTTGAGAGGGCTCGGCAAAGCGCAGCCGGAGATCCGGTCTCTTGCTCCCCCTCCTTCCTCTCTTGCTCCCCCTCCTTTCCAAGGAGGGGGTTGGGGGGAGGTTCTTAGCTTCTGCCAGTTGGCGAAATCCCGACTGCAGTCCAACCGCAGCGAGCGACCTCCCCTAGCCCCTCCTTGGAAAGGAGGGGGGCCGGAAGAAGGCAGGGAACCGAAGAAAAAACCACCTACGGACAGCCCTCGATGGCCGCGTCCACCGCGCGCACCAGCTCGTCGATGCCCACGCTGCCGTTGCCGTCGGTATCCGCGGCGGAGCAATCGTTGACGCTGCCGCGGCCGAGGGCGATGTCGACGGCGCGCACCAGCTCGGCGATGTCGACGGCGCGGTTGCCGCTGCAGTCGCCGGGGCAAGCGGGTGGCGTCGGCGAAGGCACGGCGGTGATCGTCGGGGTCGGGCTGCCGGTGAGGAGCGGCGACGGCGTCACGGTCGCCGTCGGCGTGAACGGCAGCGTCGGGCTCGGCGTCGGCGACGAGATCGGTGTTGCCGTCGCGGTGGCGTCGACGGGCGACGTCTCCGTCGGCGGCGGTGTGTCGCTGGCGGTGGTCGTGACCGTCGCCGTGGCCGCCGGCGGTTCGGTGTCGGTCGGCGAGGCGGTCGGCGTCGCCGTGTCCGAGGGCACCGCGCTGCCGGTGAAGGTCGGCGCTGCGGTGTGCGTCGGCGTGTGGGTGACGGTCGCGCTGGGCGAAGGCGTCGGCGTCGCGACACCGGTCGGATTGCTCGTCGCGGTGCCGGTGGGCGTGCGCGAGGGGCTCGCCGTGAACGCGATGGTAGCGGACGGTGACGGAGAGCTGGTGGGGGTGGCGGGTTCGAGCGGTGTGACGGTGCGCGATGGGCTCGGCGAGCTCGGCGCCGTCGGGGTGAACGTCGGCGTAACCGTCGGAGACGACGTTGCGACGGCCGTCTGGGTTCTGGTCGGCGAGGGCTGCCCGGTCGCGGTGACCGTGCGCGTCGGCGACGCGCTCGCGGTGGCGGTGCGCGAGGCGGACGCCGTGCGCGACGCGCTCGCGGTGGCCGTCGGCGTGCGCGAAGGGGTGTCGGTCGCCGTCGGCGTGGCGGTAGCCGACGCCGTCGGCGTGTTCGTCGGCGTGGGCGATTCCGTTCCGGGCGGCAACGGGGTGTGGGTGTCCACCGGCGTCGCGGTGACCGTCGCCGTGTGGGTCTCGGTCGGCGTCGGCGTGGCGGTCGGCGTGATGGTCGCCGTCGGCGTCACCGTCGGGGTCGACGTGGGATCCGCCACGGTGACCGAGCCATCGGCTGCCTCGGCCAGGCGGATGTCGTTGGCGAGCCGATACCAGACCGCGGCGCGGTTGCCGATCGTGTAGACGCCCAGCGGCGCGCCGGGCGCGACGTCGAACACGCAGGAGTACAGCACGCCTTCGCTCAGCGACTCGAACGGATCGGAGCTGAACACCTGGCCGCGCATGCTCGCGCACGGCTGCTCCGGCGTGACGTTCGTCAGGCAGGCGAAGAACGGGAAGGTGGCCGCCGAACCCGGCGTGCAGTCGGGATCGCCACTGGGCAGGCTGCGCAGCGTCAGCACGGCGGGATCCCACGACAGGTCGTTGCGCAGGCCGAGCGCGACGTCGGCGTCTTGCAGGTCGAGAGTCACGGTCACCGTGACCGGGCTGCCCGCGACGACGGTGGTCATGCCGACCGCGAGGAGCGGCGGACGCGGCGTCGGCGGTCCGGGTGTCCTGGTATGCGACGGCGTCGCGGTGGGGCGGGTCGGGGTGATCGTCGCGGTGTTGGTGCGGGTGCGGGTCGGCGTCGCCGTCGGCGTCACCGTGGGAGTCCGTGTGGGGGTGCGCGTGGGCGTCGTGGTGCGCGTGGCCGTGCCCGTGCGCGTCGCGGTGATCGTCGCCGTGGCGGTTCCGCCGGTCGGGGTGACCGTCGGAGTGGACGTGCGCGTGCGGGTGGGGGTCACGGTCGGCGTCGCCGTGCGCGTCGGCGTCGAGGTGCGCGTGTGCGTCAGCGTACGGGTGCCCGTTCGCGTGCTGGTGGGGGTCTGCGTCGGCGTCACGGTCGGCGTGCGCGTGGCGGTGGCGGTGGCCGTCGCCGAGCGCGTCGGCGTGAAGGTGCGCGTCGACGTGCCGGTCGCGGTGACCGACGGCGTGCGGGTCACCGTGCGCGTGCGCGTGATCGTCGCCGTGCGCGAGGGCGTCGCGGTGTTGAAGGGCGTCGGCACGGTCGCCGTCGGCGTGGTCGGCGTCGGCGTGTCTTCCTGTGCCGGCGCCGCCGTGGCCAGCATCAACGCCAATCCCAACAGCGGCATCCACTTCATGGTCAGCTCCGGCGTCGCAGGGTGCCCCAGACGGCGGGGTTGCGTCAATCCGGAGCGCCGCTGGCGGAGATTCCCCGGCGCGTGCTAGCCCCACCGCGCAGCAGCGACTGGCGATGTTGTCGGATTCCCCCCACTTGAGATGAGCTCATTCGGAGAAATCCCCCTCGATCCCCCTTTGCCAAAGGGGGAGGCCGGAGTCACCCGCCGCCTGCGCGTGCGCGCCTATCCGCCGTGGTGGCGCGCCGTGGCCGCGGCGTTGATCGCGGAGAGCGGGGCCAGCCTGGTGGTGTGTCTGCTCGCCGTCGCCATGGCGACCGACCCGCCGATCACGCCCCCGGTGCTGCTGCGCTCGGTGGCGGTACTCGCCGTGCTGCCCGGGCTGGCGGCGTGGTTGATCGGACGTGCCTTCGCCGCCGACGTCGAGGTGACGGACGCGGACCTCGTCGTGCAACGGCCGGGCGAACGGACGGAGATCCCCCTCGCCGCCATCGAGCGCCTCGTGCCCTGGGTGGTGCCGCTGCCCGGCCCGGGGTTCTCGGTGGACCTGCGCTCTGGGCGCCGCTTGCGTGGCGGATTCCAAGCCAGCGATCCGACGCCGCTGCTGACCGCACTCGCTGCGGCGTGGGACGAGCCGCGCGCGCGCGCGGCCCTGCGCCACCCGAGCTCGCTCTACGCGCGCGCCAAGCACGCGCGGGCACCCGGCCGCTGGCGCCAGCCGGCGGTAAAGTTCGGCCTCTTCGCGCTCGCCCCCGCCGCCGTGCTGTTCAACGCCCACCAGCACATCGCCTACGGCGGCACGCTCGGCCAGTACTACCTGATGGGGCTGGCTCCGTACCTGCAAAGCTTCGCCCTGCATTGGGCAACGATGGCGACCTACCTCGTGCTGTACGCCAGCGTCTGGCGCGGCGCGGCGGAAGGCGTCGCGCTGCTCGCCGCGTGGATGGCACCGGCGCGCGCGCCGGCGGTGCGGCGCGCAGTCGAGGTGGCGTGCCTGGCGCTGTACTACGGCGGCGTGCCCGCACTGGTCGCAGCGCGGTTCCTGCCGTGAGAGGCAGGTGCCGGGTGTCAGGTACCGGATCTGATCCGCATACCGACACCCGACACCCGGGATGATGAGCAGCTTACGGCGTCGCCGGGTTGAAGACGGACAGCGCCCAGCCCATGCGCTCGTGGCCCCACTGGTTCCACTGCGGGTTCTTGCCGCCGACGATCTGGGCGCCGCTGAAATCGGGCGCGCCGGTGCCGGTGCCGGTGCCGCCGAACAGGCCGAGGTAGATCGTCGCCGAACCGTAGTACGTCGGGTGGGTGTCGTCGGACTGGATGTAGTCGTAGCTCGTGCTGGCGTTGACGAAGTGCGTGTTGGAATCGCGGATGGTCGAGCGCAGCGTCACCAGCAGCTTGTTGACGTACGCCGCTTCCGACTCGCCCTGGACATAGCGCAGGGCCTCGGAATCGATCTGGCCGTCGTTGTTCGAATCGTAGTCGGCCCCCATGTACTGGGCGAAGCTGTCGGCGCACTGGAACCCGTACGTGTTGGCGAAGTTGCAGGCGCGCCAGTTCATCTTGGCCAGGTAGGGCAGGAACGCGGTCTGCTTGTTGACCTTCTGCCCGGTCGACGAATCGGTGCAGCCGCTCAGCGCGTTGTCGGCAGCGTAGCCGGGGTAGTACAGGTTGGCGACGACCTTGCGCTGCGTGCCGGCGTACGCGTTGGCGTTGATGTACTGCATCGCCAGCTGCAGGTAGTTCGTGCAGTCGCTCAGCGCCGTGTTCATCGTGCTGTAGTTGCACGTGCCGCTCTGCCCGGCGAAGTTGCTGCGCGCCTGCAGGCCGTCGTTGCCGCACATCTCGAAGGTGACGATGCGCGTGTTGGTGCTCTGCATGTACGAGCGCTCGGCGACGATCTTGTTGTTGTAGATGTCGTTGGCCTTGGCGCCCGACTTGGTGCGGCGGATGACTTCGATGTCGGCGTTCCACGCGTTCGACAGGTACTCGCCGTCCACCATCGGCGCGCCGCGCTTGGCGACGCGCGACAGCGAGCCGTAGTACCCGGCGTAGATGGAGTCGCCGTACGCCGTGACGCGGTACTTGGTCGTCGTCCCGGCGCGGTCGATCGTCCACGACGAGTTCTGCGTGATCGTCGATGCCCCCGCTGTGCTGCCGATCGCGACGACGGCGCACGCGGCGAGCAGGCTTCGCCCCAGATGCTGACCGATCTTGCGATGCATACGATCCCCCCTTCTTGTTGATCGTACCTGGCGCGACCCGACTCTCCCCCCTTTGAGCGAGCCCGGTCGCGACGCCCCTGGCGTCCGCGCTATCACAGGCGGAAATTTGCCGTCAACAACAAATTTTTGCAGCGCGGTCTCGAGAGGGCTGCGCCGTCGGCGCCGGTTTTTCATTGCCGAGCCGCTAGCGGATGCGCTACCACACACAGTGAGAAGCAATCCCTAGATGAGGCGATGGAATGTCGCGAGGTGCACGCCAGGGGGGGCGAGTGAATGAAGAAGGTCGTTGTGGGCGTTATGGCATGCTGTTTGTTCTTGGGTGTGGCCTCGGCGCAGGCGCTGACGCCGCAACAAACGTGTCAGTTCAAGCGCGCATCGGCGAAGGGAAAGTACGCCAAGTGCGTGCAGAACAGGCTGGCTGGGTGCTTCCAGATAGGTCAGTGCTCGGACGTGAAAACCCTTCGGAAGATATCGAAATGCGCCGTGAAGTACGCGGCGGTGTGGCCACGGTTGCAGACGTTGACGGGGACGTCGTGCGATGCGGACCGGTTCGTGGACAACGAAGACGGCACCGTGACGGACCAATCTGACGGGACTCGTTTGGGAGATGAAGGACGACGCCAACGGTATCCACGACAAGGACAACACCTACACGTGGTCGACGGGTGCGCCGGTGGCGGAAAACGGCTCGGCTTTCACGGATCTCCTGTCGAGCTTGAATGCTGGCGGCGGCTTTGCCGGGTCCAACGGGTGGCGGATGCCGACCGTTATGGAGCTGCAGACTATCCTGCTGGGACCCTACCCATGCGGAACTGATCCATGCATCGATCCGATCTTCGGTCCCGCGCAGTCGGACGACTACTGGACGGCCTCGACCCTTCCCGCCGATACGGACCAGGCTTGGACCGTGAACTTCGGATTCGGCGGTTTCACCGATATCAGCGACAAGACCGGCGACTACCCCGTGCGCGCCGTGCGCGGCGGTTTCTGATCGATTCACTCGACCAGGGCGTCATGCTGACGCGCCGCCGCGCCGCGTGTACTCGCGCGGATCGGCCGCCGCGGTGCCGGGGTAGTGCGTGTAGCCGACCGTCGCCCAACCGCCCGCCGAGGCGTAGAAGGCAGCGAGCAGATCGCTGATGACGAAACGGCGCACGGCGAGCACCGGCGCCGGCACCGTTGCCTGTTCGACGTAGCGCCCCGCGGTACCGACGAGGCGTCTCCCCGTGTACGACCACAGCAGGGAACGCAACACCCCATCGCGCTCGGCAACCGGCAGCGCCGCGAACGGCTGCGCGGAGTGCGCGACGCTGCGCTCGTCGAGCAACCGCGTCGCGCGCTGGTACTCAGGGAGGTAGCCGGGAAGGCGCGCGCACCGATCCGCCGCGTGGCGGCGCGCAAGCTCGGCGACGTCGCCGCCGGCGTCAGGGGGAAAGATCACCAGCGCGAGCGCGACGATGGTGGCCATCTCGCCGTCGGTCAACGTCCCCGTCGGCGCCGACTCGTCCAGCCTGGGCTCGGCGATGACGCGGTTCAGCATCGTCTTGAACCGGTAGCGATTGTGCCGGTCGCTCAGCGCAGCGACGCCGGCCCCGGCCATCACGGCCGCGCCGGCACCGCCGATGAGCAGCGTTCGTCTCTTGAGCATCGCCCCGAGATTCCATGCCCCGCCTCGCGCCGCTCGGTCAAGCGGGAGTGCCGTTGGCACGGCGACGCTCCAGCGGAGCCTTCTGCGACATGCAGCACGGCTCGGCAGGAGCCTCGCCCTCC